>JBNKVZ010000015.1:0-385 GCA_050299455.1 Thalassospira sp. | reverse complement strand
GGCAAAGCGGAAAAAGACCGCCTCAAATGCTGGTATGTCACGGGTGACAATACGAACAATGATGCTAAAGCAGGCGGCCAACACAGAAGTTGCCGTAGCAAACAGGGCGGCCCGGATCGAGGTCGGCAGGTTTCGCCAAAGCTTTAGCTCGTTCATTTTAGGGCTGCTTGGCGTTTTTTGCTTTCCACATCGTTCACCCAACTCTCTTCGTTGTTTTCATTCAAGCGTCCTTTTACGGCCCTTTCCAGGAGAGGCTGAAAAACCGGATATGCTGAGCGGTTCGGAGACAGCATAGGGACCATACCTTCCTCGCCTTTAAAGCCGGTCTTTCGGTACAATGCGTGACAGCGCTACGGTTGAGCGCTTATGCGTTCTGCTCCGCCTC
>JBNKVZ010000014.1:46113-46415 GCA_050299455.1 Thalassospira sp. | reverse complement strand
CCGCGATCATGCCAGTGACCTTCTCGACATCATCGTCAATGATGGCGGGCTGCATATTTGCGCCCGGCTGATTAATGGGCAACAGGATGTGCATTACCAATCCGCCCTGTTGGCCAAACAGATCGATTGCCGGTTTTTATCAACCTATTTTCATGACAAAGCGGCCGCGGAAAACCGCGCCGACAGGCAAGGCCTGATTATGGGATTCGCCGGATGGAAAAAAGCGCAACTCGAAAAAAGTTTTGATGATCTGATCACGATCCTGCGCCGTAATAATGAATGTACCCCGAGCCTAAAACAGA
>JBNKVZ010000014.1:0-46103 GCA_050299455.1 Thalassospira sp. | reverse complement strand
CGCGCCTTAGGGCCCCCCGCCAAGACACAAGGCGCGCTCTGTCCGTTTTGAAAGACCCAACAAGCCAGAGGCCCGGATGCCCCGTCCCCCCATTGCCGTGATGTGGTTTCGCAACGATTTGCGCCTGTCTGACAACCCGGCCCTTGCACGCGCAATTGGCTGGGCGCAGGAACAGGATGGCACGGTTCTGCCGATCTATATTCTTGATGATATCATGGAAACGCAATTGGGCGGTGCCACCCGCTGGTGGCTGGAACGCAGCCTGTGCGCCCTTGAAAAGGCCCTTAGCGATAAAACCAGCACCCGTGCGGCTGATAAGCCCGGTAACAGCCTGCGCCTGTTTCGCGACAAGGCCGAAACAGTCTTGTCCCGATTATGCGACGATCACGACATTGGCGCGATATTCTGGAACCGGTGTTACGACCCGCAATCTGTAGCGCGTGACAAGGCCCTAAAACAGCATTGCCGCGACCGGCTGGAACTGACATGCGACAGTTTTAACAGCCACCTGTTATTTGAACCCTGGCAGGTTAAAACTGGTGCAGGCACATCGTTTAAGGTGTTTTCCCCCTTCTGGCGTGCCTGCCTGAAACAACCCACACCAGAAGCCCCGAAAAAAGCCCCCGGCGATATTCCCTTATCGGGCGTTACGCCGCAGCAAGCCGTTTCCCTGTCTGATCTGGACCTGTCGCCCAAGCCAATTAACTGGGCCGCAGGCTTTGACGAACGCTTTACCCCGGGCGAAGATGCCGCGCGTGCGCAGCTTAGCAACTTTATCGATGACCGCCTGGCCGATTATGCCAATCTGCGCGACCGACCCGACCGGCGGGTAACGTCGGAACTTTCCCCCCATTTACGCTTTGGTGAAATCAGCCCGCGCGAGATTTGGCATGCCATCAGCCACCAGGCCGATGCCGAGCCTGAACTGCAAAAAACCGCTACCAAATTCCTTGCCGAGCTGGGCTGGCGAGAATTTGCCCATCATATTCTGTTTCACGCCGATAACCTGCGCCAGAAGCCGCTACAAGAACAGTTTCACCACTTCCCCTGGCGCGAGGACGGCGCGGCCCTGAAGACCTGGCAGCGCGGCAAAACCGGCTATCCGATTGTGGATGCCGGCATGCGCGAGCTTTGGCATACCGGCTATATGCACAATCGGGTGCGGATGATTGTCGGCTCATTGCTGGTCAAACATCTATTATTGCACTGGCAGCATGGCCTTGCATGGTTTGACGATACCCTGGTCGATGCCTGCCCGGCGGCAGACCCGTTTTCCTGGCAATGGATTGGCGGCTGCGGGGCGGATGCCGCGCCGTATTTCCGCATTTTCAACCCGGTCCTGCAGGGCGAAAAATTCGATGCCAAAGGCGATTATGTCCGCCAGTGGGTACCGGAACTGCGCGACCTGCCCGATGCCCACATTCATAAACCGTGGGAGGCCCCACCCCTTGTTTTAAAGGGGGCTGGCATTACCCTTGGCGAAACCTACCCCAAACCGATTGTCGATTTAAAAGGCGGGCGCGAACGCGCACTGGAAGCCTATCAACAGATGAAAGCCGGGAACGACGCCGCCCCATAACCGGTATTCGCAGCCCCAAAGAGGATTTCCGCCCCCTCTAAAATCGAACCTGCTACAATAGTTGAGTTCGTCGAGCGCGATGCACGCCCGTTGTAGCTACCCTCTAAAATCGAACCTGCTACAATTCTGCCCCCACGATGTAAACCGTTACGGTTGTTGTAGCTACCCTCTAAAATCGAACCTGCTACAATAGGAACCATGAATCCCGCAGCATATTCAATATGTTGCGGGATTTTTTAGGGTCAAAAAACCGACATTTCATCTGCTTTTTTCCGCGGATTCTTGCAAAAACGAGCCGTTTTTGACCGTCAAAATCGTCCAGATGACGGCCATTCCGGCACGCTTTCGGCGCTGCCGGATATTACCGCCAGAACGGTTTTTGCTTGTCAAAGACCTTCCAGGCATCGGCGATGCCTTGCAAGCGATAATCGGCCCGCGCACCATACCACCCTGCAATCCGCCCGACACCCGCCATACCCTGCTTGCTTAGAGTGGGCTCTAAAACCGCAAGTCTGGTTTCGGCAACGGCAGCATCATTGAGCTGGCCTAAAATATCCTGCAATTCGGCCAGATTATTGCGGAACTTGCGCACCGACTTACCGCCGTAAATTTCATAAAAGAAATCGCAGGCATAGCGCATCTGTTTCACATCGAGCCGCCAGGCATGCAGCCCGGCAATGCTGAGTTCCGTAACCTTGCTGCCGCGTTTGCCCATGCGTTTGCGCGCCTTTTCCAGCAAGGGTTCGGCCAGTTCGCCAATCGGGGCGGACATGGCCCGCATTTGCCCCGCACTAGCCCCTGATGACCAGCGCGAATAGCTGGACCAAGCGCCCAATAACAGGCAAAGCTGCTGATAATCCGATGAATCGAGCATGGCCTGTGCCGTTTTCAGGGCCAGGGCACGCTGATTTTCAGATGCCTTGCGCAATTCGGCATTGGGGCCGTTTTCATCCTTATCGGGAAAACGCTGCTCGATTGCGGGCAGGGTTTCATCCAGAAACACATCCCAGTCACGCAGGGCATCCAGGCCTTTGGTGCAGGTTTTAAGCAAACGCCGGATCAACACCGCCTCACCCGAGGGAAGGTTGCCACGAAACAGGTTAAACGCCACCCGCAGGCGCCGCATGCCAATGCGCATCTGATGGCAGCCTTCGGGGTGCAAATCCTGGCGCACACAAACTTCATTGCCCAAAATCATTGTCAGGCCCTGGGCAAGCACGGCACGAAAGGCTTCTTCCGCACTCATGCCCGCATGCAGCCCTACCGGCACGGCCTTGTAAAAGGTTGGCTGTTCATTGAAATACAGCGCACGCCCGCGCGATGCCTTTGACCGCAGGCTTAAATACAGCGGCACAGTGCGCTGCAATTCCAGCGCCAGGTCAAATAACGTGGCCGGATGACCTTCCTTTAATTCCAGTTCGACCTCGGAAATCGGCGCTTCACGATCACCGGCGCGCACGACACCCTGGTCAATCGCCAGTTCCATCACCGCATCGCGATAGCCAAGGTCAACGCTGCTGCGCGCCAGGTCGGTTTCAAAAATACGGTCGATTTTTTTGTTTTTCGCCAGCTTGTCGAGCAAGGCCAGCACATCGGCATCGGTGAATTTCGCCAGGTCAAGCGCACCGTCTTCCAACTCGACGGTCCATTCCTGACGTTCGGGCAAAGCAGCACGCAACCCGTTGGAGGCCTTAACGGTCTGTTCCCAGCCGGTCGTGCCTTTTTTACGCACCCGAATCGCCAGGCCCTTGCGCGACAGCGCCAATTTGGGCGTATCATAATAGATGGAAACAAGCTGCGTGGTGCTCAGGCGGCGACCTTCTTTTACTTCACGCAGAACAGGAGCCTGCTTCAGACGATTCACATGTTTCGGATCGATCCGCATCTTAAGTTCGATCTCGATCTGTTTCTCCGCCATTCGGTTTCCCTATCTATATTGTTCGGTCTTTTTGACAGGTGCCGGAAAATGTCACCCGCAAACAGTTCTATCGTGAAACATATTTCAGAAATTTGAAATGATGCCCCTCAATTCGACGTCATGTATTTGTAACATTATTGCTAAAAAGCAAACCAAGCCTAGCCGTGGCAAGCATTTTTACCCAACAACACGCAAGTTGGAAAACAGATGTTCAATTGAATGAAAAATGCGCCGTCGGATGTTCACATAACCACGAATCCTGCCCGTTTCGCACCATTTTGCCACCCTATGGGAAATTTGGTCACATCACCACCCGGCACACGTCATCCGAAAGGTGGATTCTCCCTTAGGGCAGGAGCCAATCGGCCAAGGTAAAAACCGTCTATTTTGAATGGGATGGGGAAAAGCCAAAAAGCAGGCACAAAAAAACCTGGCCGAAGCCAGGTTCTTTTTGAAGTTCAAGTGGTGCCCAGAGGCGGATTCGAACCACCGACACGCGGATTTTCAGTCCACTGCTCTACCAACTGAGCTATCTGGGCATCCTTGAAGCGTTTCCGTTTCCGGAAGCGTTCCCTGCGGAACGAGCGGGGTTATACAAGCTGGCTTTCACCTTGTCCAGCCTGTTTTCACATTTTTTTTGACTTTAAAATTCGTCTTCATCTTCAAGGTCTTCAAGATACTCTGGCGGCTCGGTCGCGGGCACGGCATAACTGGCGTTCAGCCACTTGCCCAAATCAAGGTCTGCGCAGCGTTTCGAGCAGAAAGGCTTGTATTTTTCCACAACAGGGGCACTGCACATGGCACATTGTGTTACCCCGCTATGCGCCTTGGCCTTGGAGGATGCTGTCATTTTGCTGACCATTTTTTAAAGCCTTTCAATCACATATTCCTGGCGTGCCAGTGCCGGGTCTGCATCACAGGGGGGCACCGCGCCAAAAATATCGCCCAGGATATGGCGGAAACTTTCCCGTTCCGCGCTTAATTGCAAAATATCAGGATGCAGGCGCAGCCGCACCCCGCCCATTGGCTTATGGCGCATTTCGGCGGTAATCCCGCGCAAAACGGCATTTGCCGCTGCATCACGGCATAATTTGCGCCCATCAAGCCGGGCATCAGGCGAATCGCCCTCAAACATCATGGATGCCAAATCGGCCCCGCTGCGCTGGCGGCTTAATTCATAAAGGCCCAGGCGGGTAAATCCGCCAATCTGCACCGCCCCACCCAGTTCGGCCCCAAAGCCCTGACGGATGGCAGCATCAAAGGCATCGCGTGCGGCCCGGCCCGGCATTCGGATGGGGTCAATCACCAGCAAGCCCCCCAAATTGCGCAACCGCACCTGGCGCACAATTTCTGCCGCAGCCTGCAAATTAACATCAAGGTTGCGGCGCGCCGCATTTTGGCCGGGTTGCGCGCCACCGGCATTCACATCAATCGCGCACAGGGCCGTGGTGGCCTCGATCGAAATCCAGCCGCCCCCTGGCAATGCAACACGCGCTGCCAGCGCCCCTTCCAGGGCGGCCTCGACACCTTCCTGATCAAACAGCAGCCTGTCGCCCTTATGTGCCGTTAAGGCCGCATCGCTGGCACCATAGGCCCGCAAAACACCGCGCAGGCGGATATATTCGGCCATACCATCCACAATACAGGGCCATCCCGCCAGGATGTGATGTTCGATCAACTGATCAACGTCTAACAGGGCCTGAAAAACTCGAACCGGGCGCGTTGCATTTTTTTGCGCGGCAAGTGCCTTGTGCCAAATCGCCCGAAGCCGGGAAAATTCACCCTCCAGGGCATCATCATCCCAATTTGCCGCGACGGTCCGCAATGTCACACTTTCGCCCTGCACGGCCAGCGCCTTCAGGGTGGCGGCAAGATGGTCACGTTTTGGGGAATCGTTAATTTTACGGGGAATATCAATGATACCGCCAGCGGGGCGCATAATCATGCCCGCCCCTTCAATGGCGATACGGCCGGTCAGTTTCGGTCCCTTATCATCAAAGCCAAGGCGCGAAACCTGGACAATCACCCATTGTCCTTCATGCACAGGGCCATCAATGCGGTCTAGCGGTAATAATCCGTCATCACTGTCCGTCAGCACCACCATTGCCGCCGCCATTTCCGGCATCACACGGGAAATGCGCCCAATATGAATATCAAACCGGCGCGGTCCCCCACGATCCAGCCAAATACGGCTGACACGGTCCTGTTCCAGCAGGGCGACCCGGCGCTCGTCGGCCACCGCATCAATCAGCAAAAGCCTGTCGCCCGTCTCGCCCGCCATCTGCATGATTATCCGGCCTCCGGGGTGTATCCCAGGCCACGCAACAGGGCATCCGCATCATAGAGCGACAGGCCGACAACATTGCTATAAGACCCCAAAATTTTGCGGATAAACACCGCGGCCAGGCCCTGAATGGCATATCCGCCAGCCTTGCCCTGCCATTCGTCACTGGCAAGATAACGGTTGATGTCGCCTTCATTGAGGTTGCGAAAAATAACCTGGGTTTCCACCACCCGCGACCGCAGGGTGCCATCGGGCGCAATCACACAAACACCGCCATAAACACGATGACGCCGCCCTGACAGCATTTTTAAAAACCGGCGCGCCTCGGCGGCATTTTCGGGTTTGCCAAGCGCGCGTTGCCCACAGGCCACCACGGTATCGGCGGCCAGCACATAGGCCCCGTCACAGGTTTTAGCAACGGCCTTTGCCTTTTCCTCGGCAAGGCGCAGGGCCAGGCGACGTGGGCTTTCATCCTTCAGGGGTGTTTCATCAATATCGGCAGGCGCAATGGCGGCAGGGGTAATACCGATCTGGGTTAACAGCTCCACCCGCCGGGGGGATGCCGATGCCAGAACAAACTTGGATGAAACATATGAAGACAAATGACGGCTCCCGATTGGCAAAACAGATGCGGCGCGCACCTTAGCAGGACACAGGCGATGACAAAACGGCTCTGTTATCCCGGATCGATTTTGCAAAAATGCCCCAAAACGGACAAATGCCGCCAGATCTGGGATCATGCGGCATTGCGTCGATTTGCACAGGCAAAATAATCACGGTTGGTTGGGTATCACATACCCAAAGCCGCCTTTGCATCAAAGGCGGCCCCAAACCGGAATAACATGTGCAGATTATTTGAAGCGGAAAGTGATCCGACCTTTGGTCAAATCATAAGGCGTCATTTCAACGCTAACGCGGTCGCCTGCAAGCACGCGAATACGGTTTTTCCGCATCTTACCCGAAGTATGGGCAAGAATTTCGTGATCATTGTCCAGCTTCACGCGGAACATCGCGTTGGGCAGAAGTTCCGTAACTGTGCCCTGAAACTCGATAACGTCTTCTTTAGCCATGTGACTCCTAAACTTTTGTGCTGCAACACCAAATACCGGTTGGCGCAAACTGCGCCGATCACGCGAAAAGGTCAAGCCCTTTCACGTGTCTCACAGTGCGCCCCGGCAATGCGGTACGTGCATGTTTCGCCTAATATAGGTAGCATAAGGCAATATTGCCACCTCTATTGCCAAGGCCCAGCACCGGATCATCCATGAAAACAGTTCTTACCCCTGACCAGTTCCCCAAAATCCGCCCCGCGATTGCCCAGGATAGCGGCCATATATTGGCCATGCTGCGCGAAATTGCCCGTGTAACAGGCAGTCTGGATAAATTTACCAGCACCAAAGAGGACATATTACGTGACGGATTTGGCGACAACCCGGCCTTTCATGCCCTGATCGGCGAAACCGACCAGGGAAAGCCCCTTGCCATGTGCCTGTATTTTGACAGCTACTCTACCTTTCGCGGCAAAGCGGGCATTTATATTCAGGATTTATATGTGGATTCGTCGCTGCGGGGCGGCGGCTTTGCCCGCTATCTGTTTGCACATGTTGTCGCCCATGCCAAACGCACCAACCGCCATTATATCCGCCTGTCAGTTGATGCCGAAAACATGACCGGGCGAAAATTTTACACCAAAATCGGCATGCGACAGGCCGTCAATGAACGCATTTTCGTGCTCGACGGTGCCCCGCTTACAACCTTGGCCGACGAAGCCGAACTGCTGGAATAATCCCTGCCTGAAGGGTTCCTGCCCCGAAAGCGGAAACGGCCTGAAGGCAAAGGGCGTTACACCCGGGGGGCGGGTGCCAGCGGAAAGCGATCGAGAATGCGTTTTTGAAGCTGGTCACGCACCTGACGATAGGCTTCCAGCCGGTTGTCGCGTGTCCCTTCGATCAAGGTGGCGTCAAAGGTATTCCAAAATTCGACATCACAGGCCATCGTCCGAGTCATTTCGACCGCGCGGTGCTGTGCGTCGGGCGAAAGGGTGACGATCAAATCAAAAAAGCCGTCTTCCAGTTCGTCAAAGGTTTTGGGTTTATAGCGGGAAATATCAAGGCCGATTTCATCCATCACGGCAATGGCAAAGCCATCCAGGTCGCCTGCACGCAGCCCGCAACATTCGACATAAACCCGGTTGCCGTGAAAATGCCGCATCAGTGTTGCCGCCATGACCGAACGGACAGCGTTATAACTGCAGGCAAACAATATGGCACCGGGAATATCCTGCGCCACCTGCCGTTACCCTCGAATGTGAAGAACACAAATCAGGGTAAATAGTCGCCTTGCGGTGTTTTCATCAATCACCACCTTTTCTGCCAGCAACTCGCGCAATTGTTCCGACCCTTCATTATGCAAACCACGGCGCGCCATATCGATGGTTTCGATCTGGGCGGCGGATGCCTTTTTGATCGCGTCATAATAACTTTCGCAAATCATGAAGTAATCCTTCACGATTCGGCGAAACGGCGTTAACGGCAAAACAATCGTTGTCAGGTTTTCATCGTCATCGTCGCCGCGCACATCCATATAGATGCGGTTGTCTTCAATGCGCAAATGCACCGAATAGGGGCCGGTAAAATCACCTGCCGGGGCAAAGTAATTTTCCTCAAGCAAATCATAAATCGCCACCGCCTGCTCGTGTTCCACTTCCGGGCGGCGACGAATGTTATGTTTCTGGTCAAGATATATACCGGCGATACACTGGTTGTTTTCGGTGTCTGCCATCATCTTTTCCCCTATCCCCGGTTGGGTGCATTCCATGCTGTGATGCAATAACCTTACATGCGGTTGGACCGGATCGCTACTGAAAGTCCATGTGCCTGCAAACCTTCGCTCTCGGCAAGGGCAATTGCCGCCGGGCCAATTTTCGCCAGGCTTTCGGGTGTACATTTGATCAGCGAGGACCGCTTGATGAAATCCTGCACCCCAAGACCCGAGGAAAACCGCGCCGAACGCGCCGTTGGCAACACATGGTTGGGCCCGGCAACATAGTCACCAATGGCTTCGGGGGTATAACGCCCCAGGAAGATCGCCCCGGCATGATGAACTTTTTCTGCCAGCGCATCGGGGTCATCAACGGCCAGTTCAAGATGCTCCGGTGCGATGCGGTCCACCAGGGCCGGTGCCTGGTCCAGGTTTTCAACCAGCACAACAGCACCAAAATCGCGCCAGCTGGCCCCGGCAATTTCGGCACGCGGCAGGTTTTCCAGATGCACATCAATCGCCTTTTGCACCGCATCGGCAAAATCGGCGTCATCGGTAATCAGGATCGATTGTGCCACCGGGTCATGTTCCGCCTGCGACAGCAAATCTGCTGCCACCCAGGACGGGTCATTGCTGCCATCCGCCACAACCAGAATTTCCGACGGGCCGGCAATCATATCAATACCGACCTGGCCGAAAACCCGGCGTTTTGCCGCCGCGACAAAGGCATTGCCCGGGCCGACAATTTTATCAACCGGGCGGATCGTTTCGGTACCATAAGCCAGGGCGGCAACGGCCTGCGCCCCGCCAACACGGTAAATTTCATCAACCCCGGCAATGCGGGCTGCGGCCAGCACCAACGGGTTCATTTTATTATCCGGTGTCGGCACCACCATCACCAGGCGTTCCACCCCGGCAACCTTGGCCGGGATCGCATTCATCAGCACAGATGAGGGGTAGGAGGCGAGCCCCCCGGGGACATAGAGCCCGGCGGCACTTACCGGCCGCCAGCGCCAGCCCAGCTCCACACCGATTTCGTCGGTATAGCGTTCATCGGCCGGCATCTGCTTTTCATGATAGGCGCGAATACGGGTTGCCGCCGTTTTAAGCGACTCCAGCAAGGATGGCTCGATATCGGAAACCGCCAAATCGACTTCTTCACGCGTAACAGCCATGCCCTGTACGTCAATCGACAGACGGTCAAAACGGTTGGTGTATTCCACAACGGCATCATCACCGCGCGCCCGCACATCGGCAATGATATCGGCAACGGCGGCATCAACATCCGCATCCGATTCCCGCTTCATGCCCAAAAGTTTGACGAAATCTTCCTCAAAGGAGGCTTCGGTTATCGACAATTTAATCGGCATTACGCACCTCGGAGAAACGGTCAATCAACGGCTGAATTTCAGTCGGACGGGTTTTAAGCGCGGCCCGATTGACAATCAGGCGCGACGTAATATCGGCAATATGCTCAATCTCGCGCAGGCCATTGGCAACCAGGGTATTCCCGGTTGAAACAAGGTCCACAATACGGCGGCACAGGCCCAGGGTCGGGGCCAGTTCCATTGCCCCATTCAGCTTGATGCATTCGGCCTGCACCCCGCGTGCGGCAAAATGGTTGCGCGTCACATTGGGGTATTTGGTGGCGACGCGTACATGCGACCAACGCGAAGGATCATCGCCCTCGATCATGTCTTGCGGTTCGGCCACGGCAAGGCGGCAATAGCCAATGCCCAGATCCAGCGGCGCATAAATTTCGGAATAATCAAATTCCATCAGCACATCATTGCCGCACACCCCGATATGGGCCGCCCCAAAGGCAACAAAGGTCGCCACGTCAAAGCTGCGCACCCGGATAATATCAAGATGCGGATGGTTGGTGGCAAAACGCAACGCACGGGATTTGGGATCATCAAATGCGGCTTCAGGCTCTATACCTGCGGCCCGCACCAGGGGCATTACCTCTTCAAGAATGCGTCCCTTGGGCAGGGCCAGCACCAGCTTTGCGTCATCAGTCATCAATCAGTCGCCTTGCGCTTTGTTGTCTTTCTGCGGCCTGCATTTGGGTCTGTCAGGCGCAATAAATCGTCGCATCGTCTATTATGTCAGGCCCGCCCCCTAACGGGGCGGGCTTTCATCCGTCGTTGCGTATTGGCAAAATTATTCGCGAACACGCTCAATCTTTGCCCCGCAGGCCGCCAGCTTTTCTTCCAGCCGTTCATAACCGCGATCAAGGTGATAAACACGGTTGATAACCGATTCCCCCTCGCCCGCAAGCCCGGCCAGCACCATCGAAACCGATGCCCGAAGGTCGGTTGCCATGACCTCCGCACCGGAAAGTTTGGCACTGCCCCGCACAATGGCGGAACGGCCATGCACGTTAATGTCGGCCCCCATACGGCTAAGTTCCGGGACATGCATGAAACGGTTTTCAAAAATCGTTTCCGTAATCATCGAGGCGCCATTGGCAACCGACATCAGCGCCATAAACTGCGCCTGCATGTCGGTCGGAAAACCGGGATAGGGTTCGGTCATCACATCCACCCCTTTCAGGGTGGCGCGGTTACCCCGCACGATCATGCCATCGTCGGTTTCGGTAATTTCCACACCGGCCTGGCGCAGGGCATCGACCAACGAACTGATCAGTTCAACCCGGGTGCCGACCAGTTCAATCTCGCCGCCGGTAATGGCGGCGGCAATGGCGTAGGTGCCGGTTTCAATACGGTCGGGCACCACCGAATATTCCGCCCCATGCAGGCGCGGCTTGCCGGTGATTTTAAGGGTATCGGTGCCAATGCCTTCAATTTCCGCACCCATCGCCACCAGGCAATAGGCCAGGTCGGCCACCTCGGGTTCGCGGGCCGCATTGGCAATCGTGGTCACACCATCGGCAAGGGAGGCCGCCATAATGGCATTTTCCGTCGCCCCGACCGACACCTGCGGAAACAGCACATGCCCGCCCTTAAGGCCTTCGGGCGCGCGCGCCTCGATATAGCCTTCGGTCAAATGGATTTCCGCGCCCATCGCCTCAAGCGCCTTGAGGTGCAAATCAACCGGCCGGTTGCCAATGGCACAGCCACCGGGCAGCGAAACCCGTGCAATGCCGCAACGCGCCACCAGCGGCCCCAGCACCAGGACCGAGGCCCGCATTTTACGAACCAGATCATAAGGCGCCGTTGTCGAGGCGATTTCCTTGGCCTGCATGTCCAGCACCCGGCCGGTATGCCCGCCATTGGGGGCATTGCCATCCATATGCAGGGCCACACCATGCTGGCTTAACAATTTCGCCATCGATGTAATGTCATCAAGATGGGGCAAATTGCTTAAGGTCAGGGTTTCATCCGTCAGAAGGGCAGCAGCCATAAGCGGAAGGGCGGCATTCTTGGCCCCGCCAATGGCGATTTTGCCCTGCAAGCGGCGGCCACCGGAAATCTTGATTTTGTCCATTCAATCCTCATTAACCGTGCGGCGCACGGCGTGCTTAATATTGGCGTGACGCCGCCCTATCACAGACGCGGCAAAGTCACACCCTTTTGTCCCATATATTTTCCGGCGCGATCGGCATATGACGTGTCACATTCCGCCTCGGCCTTTAGAAAAATAAACTGACACGCCCCTTCATTGGCATAAATGCGGGCCGGAAGCGGCGTGGTATTGGAAAATTCCAGCGTCACATGCCCTTCCCATTCCGGTTCAAGCGGCGTGACATTAACGATGATCCCGCAGCGGGCATAGGTTGATTTCCCCAGGCAGATGACCAGCGTGTCGCGCGGAATACGAAAATATTCAACCGTGCGCGCCAGGGCAAAACTGTTGGGTGGAATCACGCAAACATCGGTTTTGCGATTCACAAATCCCTGATCCGAAAATTCCTTGGGGTCCACAATGGCCGAATCGACATTGGTGAAAATTTTGAACTCGTCAGCCACCCGGGCATCATAGCCATAGGAACTGACACCATAGGAAATGACGCCATCGCGTTTGAAACCATCGACAAATGGCTCAATCATGCCGTTTTCTTGCGCCATTTGGCGTATCCAGTGATCCGGCCTTACCGACATATTCCCACCTCTGCCAAAACGAATTTCGATACCAACAAGGTTTTACCCGCCCCTGCCCTGCAAGATCAACCAGCCGATGCTTTTATCCGCAGCAAAGCCCGATTTTTTCTCGATCCCGGCCCTTTTGCCCGCCAACAGGGCTTTCATCCGGGCAACAATGACATGACAGCGCGGGTTTATGCGTCGTTTTCATCGCGGCTTTTGCCCGCATCATCGGCCGGGCCGTCATCCTTGCGCCCGCGTTGCTGTTGTTTGCGCCGGGCCAGATTGGCGCGCAGAGCCTCGGCCTCGCGTTTCAGACGCTCTGGCGATGGTATGGGTTTGGCCTGTTTTTTCTTTTCAGTCATGATCACTTCTGGTCGTTAAACGGGACGAAAACATACAGGTCAATCCACGCGAAACATACACGATAAGGTGTCAAAATAACGGCTATCGGCAGCCAGTTAAAAAAGGTGCATATTTCGGGCTTGACCAGACGCTAGGCAGTAGCCTATAACCCGCCCGCACCGCAAGGGTTCTTGCTGCCGTAGCTCAGGGGTAGAGCACTCCCTTGGTAAGGGAGAGGTCGAGAGTTCAAATCTCTCCGGCAGCACCATTTGCCTGAATTCGGCCTTTTACAGGCTGCCGTAGCTCAGGGGTAGAGCACTCCCTTGGTAAGGGAGAGGTCGAGAGTTCAAATCTCTCCGGCAGCACCATTTTCCAGACATTGCAGATCGATAGAAACAGGTTCGCCTGACTTTAACCATCAGGTTTGGCGCGTGCTGCGCGCTTTACGGCAGCTTTTTCCTACACTTTTGGTCGGGTCGGCAATTTTGCCCCCTTCTTTTTGTCGTATGCGCCCTGTTTCGCCATATCCAGACACGCACAACCCCCTGCAAAACCGGCATATTCTTTGCTTGGTCCTATCAGTTTCACTGTTTGGGAAAGGCGGGATTATGTCAGGGATCGAATCTGCGACCAGCACCTATTATACCACGACAAAGTCGGGTACCGGGGCCGGGGCCGGTGCTGGGGCCACATCGGGCAATGATAACAGCTTTGCTGACAATTTTGATTTCAGCGAGGAAATGTATTCAGACCCGGCGATGCGCCCCTATCTGGAAAAATATTACGAAAAAGCCTATGCCCCGATGCGAGAGCGGATCGCGGCGATGCGCGAAGACAGCTATGAACCTGTCACCGTCACCGATTCCAACGGGAATGTCGCAACCGAGCTTTCGGCGGATCAATATGAAAGAATGATTCCCAGCTTTGACAAATGGCTGGAAGTTCAACAGCAATTTTCGCCGTTTGATTTCGAACAGCAACAAGCCGCAATGCTGGAACACGCCAAACAATCCGTCGCGACACTGGAAGCAAGAAACCCTGATTCACAATCTGACGTGCGGGTTGTCTTTTCCAATGGCGACCAGATTTTGGGGTACATGGATGCAGCAGGCGGCGTTGCATCCCATAGCGGCGCGCACGCCTTACAAGGCGTCGTTCAAAAGGCCAATGAAGTAGGGCTGCGCGGCCAGGCCCGCGAAGATTACATCACCCGTGAAGGCACCAAAGCCCTGTCCGGGCAATATCCAAACTTGACCGTGAACCACTATAACGACGAAACCGCCCCAACCCGGCGCGAATTTTCGCAAAAATGGTATCCCGATCATGATGTTGACGCGAACTATGCCACAGCCCTCGCCGACGCGCGCGACAATCTGACCAAACAACAAAGCCACTATGACCGCATGCAGACCAATATGCGCGATATGAAGAGCTTCCTGCTGGGCCTGATGGAGCAAAGTGCGGCTTAACTTGTTCGCCAAAAATCGCCTAAAAACACGTCAGGCACGATTGCCATACCCGCAATCGTGCCTGAAAACCGTTCAACCGGATTAAACCGTTAGCCGTAAAATTCGCGATACCAATCGACAAAATTACCAATGCCGGTTTCAATCGATGTTTCAGGCTTAAACCCAACCGCATCGATCAGGGCATCAACATCGGCATAGGTGGCCGGCACATCGCCGGGCTGCATCGGCAGCATGTTTTTCTGTGCTTTCTGGCCCAGTTTGTCTTCCAGCGTTTCGATCATATGCATCAGCTCGACCGGGCTGTTATTGCCGATATTAAACACCCGATACGGGGCGGAGCTGCTGGCCGGGTCCGGGTTGGCCGGGTTCCAGTTCGGGTTCGGCTGGGCAATGGTGGAAATGCAGCGATAAACACCTTCGACGATATCATCGATATAGGTGAAATCGCGGCGCATTTTGCCTTCATTAAACACATCAATCGACCTTCCTTCAAGGATGGCCTTGGTAAACAAAAACAGCGCCATGTCCGGGCGGCCCCACGGGCCATAGACGGTGAAAAACCGCAACCCCGTTGTCGGCAAGCGATAAAGATGGCTGTAGGTATGCGCCATCAATTCGTTGGCCTTTTTCGATGCGGCATACAGACTGATCGGGTGATCAACATTGTGATGCACGGAAAAGGGCATTTCCGTATTCATGCCATAGACCGAACTGCTTGAGGCATAAACCAGATGCTTCACGCCATTATGGCGGCAGCCTTCGAGAATATTGGTAAAGCCAACCAGATTGGCATCAATATAGGCGTGCGGATTGGTCAGCGAATAACGCACCCCGGCCTGGGCTGCCAGGTTCACCACATAGGTGGGCTTTGCCGTCGCAAACAGATCGGCAATTCCGTCACGATCTTCCAGATCCATGCGCACGAAACGAAAGCCTTCCCGGCCCTCAAGGCGCGCCAGACGTGCTTCCTTTAGCGTGACATCGTAATAATCATTTACGTTATCAAGGCCGATCACCTTATTACCCTGATCGAGCAATTTGTGGCTGAGATGCGATCCGATAAAACCGGCAGCCCCCGTCACGAGCACGGTTTCATCAGCAGGAATAACAAACGACGTCATATGAAATACCCTGTCTTTTCGGTCTCGCCACATATGTAAGGCGGCAAATCTGGTGAATATATCGTCACAAAGGGGCCGATCAGCACCTGCCCCGGGGAAGTTGCCTTCTGATCTAGCAGCGCCCCTGACAAGGTGCAAGCTTTTGCCACGCCGGACCCAACAAATGCCTGTGTTCACCATCACAAGACTCTTGGGCAAAAATACGTTATGATTGCAAAAGTCGATACTAAAATAAGGCAAGAGGTTTTTAGGCGATCATGATCGGTCCTGGCGGCATCATCACCAACGCACGCGGCGGGCATTTGGGCATTGTCCAGAATGTACGTGAAATTGCGCGCACGGCGAATGGCGATGTGCTGACGGAATTTGAAGCCACCGAAATCGCATCCCCGGGCAAAACCGGCACGGATGGCGGGGCCTATGGCGGCATTCAAAGCGGTCAAACCCGCCCGGTTCATGCCAGTACCCTGACCGCCGCACAAGCACGCGAGGGGGGCATTTCCAACGCCGAATATCAAAAGGCGCGTGATGCCGCCAACCATAATGGCGCAGGCGGCAGCAATGACCCGGCAAAATCCCTGTCGGAAATGAATGATGCGGAACGCGCCGAGGTTGCCCGCCTGCAAGCCCGCGATTCCGCCGTCAAACAGGAAGAAAAGGGCCACGCCGCCGCAGCCGGGCAATATGCCTCTGCCCCGCAATATCAATATACCATCGGCCCGGATGGCAAGGCTTATGCCATTGGGGGCCATGTGGATGTCAGCATTCGCTCAGGCAGTGGCGGCGCGGATGGCAACCGTTCGGCCCTTGCCGCCCTTCAAAATGCCGCCCTGTCACCCAATGCCCCTTCCGGGGCGGATATGGCCGCCTTCCGACAGGCCAGCATGCTTCTGAGCGGAACGGCGTCCACGCCATCAAACCCGGCAACCGACAGTTCTGCATCCGGGACGTCAAACGATGCCTTGGCGCAGACCGGCGAAATCTTTGAACGCGAGAGTGCAAACCAGGCGCAAAACGCGGGTAAAACGGCCACCAAATGGCAAGAAGCGATTGGGGCCTATAACCAGGCTGGCGCATCGTCCGACCAGTTTGGCGATATTTCCAGGGGCGACTCCCTTTTGGCGTCAGTAACACCCTCGAACCAAAACTCACACTACGATCGCGGATCAATATTCAACTCAAACGCGTAATATCTACATCCTGCAATCCAACTCCCCCCGGGACTTGCGACCTTCCTATACTTCGACATTATCCTGATGTCGAAGAGGCTGATTTTCTTTAGGCTTATATCCCTCACAAGGATACTGTGTCATCACTCTATAGGCTTCATCCGTTTGACAGCGGAGAGGTTTTCTTTAATTCTATGTGCGCATTTGATAAGAGTGCGTTTTGGTAAAATGAAAATATTGCACCGCCAAACACTTCCCAAGTGTTGCGGGGCCAGATATGTAGATGCAATAACTTTCCGCATATCAAAGAAAGAATATGGCAAATAACATGAACATCCTGCTTGCGGACGACCACGATCTTGTCAGGGATGGCATCACGTCATTTCTGCAAACTGCGGCACCTGATGTCACAGTTGCCCAGGCAAAAGACTTTGCCGAGGCTCTGGCAATCGTAAATGGTGAACAGCCGATTGACCTGACCATTCTTGACCTGAACATGCCCGGCATGAATGGTCTGTCCGGGCTCACCGTCATGCGACAGAAATTTCCCGACGTTCCGGTCGTCATCCTTTCAGGATCGGTTAAACGCAGCGATGTTTTAAACGCGCTGGAACATGGTGCGTCGGGCTATCTGCCCAAAACATTGTCAGGCAAATCGCTGATCAATGCCCTGCGACTGGTGCTGTCGGGTGAAAAATACATTCCGTCAGCTTTGCTCGAAGATGATGGCGGGACCATTCGCCCCGGCGAAATCGACCTGGAAGGTCTGGAGCCCGATAACCCCTTGCGTCAGCTCACCAATCGCGAGCGCGAAGTTCTGGCCCTGCTGACCAAAGGCCTGTCGAACAAGGAAATCGCCAAGCAGCTTAGCGTGCGTGAAATCACCGTCAAAGTGCATTTGACCGGCATCTTCAAAAAACTGGGTGCTGCCAACCGGACCCAGGCCGTCAAGATTGCGATGCAGCTGGGTTGGGAAGCCTGATTGGCCTTTGACGCCGTCCACCAGGACAGGTGACACCCCCAATAAAAAAAGCAGGGACCGAAAGGTTTCCTGCTTTTTTGTCATGTGTCCTCATGCAGCTCTGTGCCGCGGTCTACCCGTTATCCACCAAGATCAAGCGCCTGAACCAGTTCATCAATAATCGCGTGAAGCTCTTTTAAATCCAGCGGCTTGGCCATGACCATGACCGGGGCATCATCACCGGTATCGTGCGGCATTTCGGCATCGCCCGGATGCCCGGTCATGACGATCACCGGGATCATCGGGTTACGTTCGCGCATTTGCCGGATCAACTGGTTGCCATCCATCTGTGGCATGCGAATATCGGTAATCAGAATATCCGGGCTCATCACCCCGGCCATCGCCAGGGCATCGGCCCCGTCATTTGCGGCACTGACAGCATAGCCTTGCCCTTCCAGATAGGCCGAAATAATTTCCATCGCATCAACTTCATCATCGACGACCATGATGCGAATGTTACTGCGGCGTGCCACTTTGTCCGGGTCGCTGTGATAGCGTTGACGCGAGGCCGCATCGACATCACAGGAGGTTTCGGGTTCAATCACCTGACCGATATTCACCGCTGGCAGGATAATCTCGAAGCAGGCCCCGTCCCCTTCATTGCGGGCTTCAATTTCGCCGCCCATGCCCTCGATAATCCCGTAACTGACCGACAGGCCCAGCCCGGTGCCCTTGCCCACATCCTTGGTGGTGAAAAAGGGATGAAAAATCAGATCAATCGCATCTTGCGGGATGCCACCGCCATTATCGTTAACCGCAATGCGCAACAGGCCATTTTCCGCATCAACCGTTGCCGTAACCCGGATCAAGCCCCCCGTATTGCCAAAATCCTCGTGGCTTTCGACAACAGCATCGCGCGAATTCGTCAGCATATTGACCAAAACCTGCTCAAGCTGCACCAACCGCCCGGAAACCTGACAGGGAATATCGGAAACCACCACATCCATCGTAATGCCGGCCAGGTGGCAGTCATGCTCGACCATATTCACCGCACGCTCAACGGCCTGCATGGGTTCAAACAATTCAAAATCATCTTCATCCGGGCGGCTATAAACCCGCAAATGACGAATGATTTCGGCCATCCGTTCGGTCTGGCCGCTAATCAGTTCCAGCTTTTCGCATTGAAAGGTCGGGCAAACCTGGTCCATTTCATATTGCAATGCACAGGTATCAGCCGCCATGCGAATCACATTCAGGGGCTGGTTCATTTCATGGGCCACCGATGCCGCCATTTCACCCAGTGTGGCCAATTTTGATGTCTGAACCAACTGGCGTTCGATCTTGCGTTTTTCCGTGACATCTTCTGCCACGATCAACATCGCCGGCGCGCCCGCATGGGTAAAGGCCATTGCGGAAACTTCCAGTTCCACCGAAACCCCGTCGGTTCGGCGGCACAAGACAACAAAATCCGCCCGCCCGTTATAACCACGCGCATAACGATCAATATGTTCCTGGGCAATTTCATGGCTGTCGGGCAATAACAGGTCGAAAATGCTCATTCCCGTCACAGTATCGGGATCATCAAAACCCAGGATGCTCAACCCCTGGCGGTTGACATAGGAAATCGTCTTGCCGCTTAAAACGGCAATCAATTCCGGGGCGAGTTCCACCAGCTTGCGATATCGTTCTTCACTTTCCTTAAGGGCCTGTTCGGAACGGGACCGCTCGATGGCATAGCGAATGGAACGACGGATCATGCGCCCGTCAGGAAATTCTTTGGTCAGGTAATCTTCTGCGCCATGCTGTAGGGCATCAAAGGCCAGTTCCTCGTCCTTATGCCCGGTCAGCACAACAATCGGCACGCGGCTATCGGCATCGCGAATGCGGCTGATGGTCTGCACCCCCGAGGAATCGGGCAATGTCAGATCAAGCAAAACAACATCAAACCACTTTTCCTGGCTGGGCGCGGATAACAATTCCATCGCGCTGGACAGGCTAGTGCAATGTTCAATGTCAAATGTTTCGCCGGCTTCCTCCAACAAGGTCTGCACTAAAAAGGCATCCCCCGGATTATCTTCGACCAGCAAAATGCGAAACCGGTTCTCGTTCATCTGTCCGACACCCCAAAGCATCTAGGCCAATCCGGCCGATACCGGTTGATCTGGTTTCAGCGCCCTTCACTCAAAAAGGAAGGACGTCACATATTGCGAATTTCCCGGCAAAACAGCAACCATTACTGGTTACAAAATAACCGCCCGACATGCTTACACATATCGGGCGGTCAATGCCGTATCTTCCGCAAGTCAGTGAAACCAGACTTTAAACCGGAACACAACCTTATCAAGGACAGCGGGTGTCGAAATAACGGTTAAAGTAGCCGTGCCAGCGCGTTATCCGGCGGCAACATCAACCACTAACCGGCCCCGGACTCCGCCTTTCAGGATTTTTTCGCCATATGGCAAAATTTCAGACAATTTCACCATCTGCATGGCTTCGCTCAGCCGTTCAGCGGGAAGATCCGTTACCAGCCGCTGCCAGGCACGCACACGCTTCTCATAGGGGCACATGACCGAATCAATCCCGATCAGTTTTACCCCGCGCAGCAAAAAGGGAATAACGGTTGCCGGCAAGTCCGGGCCACCGGCCAAACCACACGAGGAAACGACACCGTTATATTTCATCTCAGCCAGCATATGGGCAAGGGTGCTCGACCCAACACTGTCCACCGCGCCAATCCAGCGTTCGCTTAACAGCGGCCGGCTCGGGGCTTCGGCCAGGGTCGCTCGGTCGATAATATCGCTTGCGCCCAAATGCTTCAGGTAATCGGCATTTTCAGGCCGCCCGGTCGAGGCAACAACCCGATATCCCAACTTGCCCAAAATCGAAATGGCAACCGACCCGACACCGCCAGCAGCGCCAGTGACAAGAACTTCGCCGTCCTGATCCGTCGATACACCCTGCTCTTCCAGGGCCATCACAGCGAGCATCGCGGTAAAGCCCGCCGTGCCAATCGCCATTGCCTGTGCGGTGCTCAGCCCTTCGGGCAGGGGGACCAGCCAATCTGCCTGAACACGCGCCATTTGCGCATATCCACCCCAATGGTTTTCACCAACCCGCCATCCGGTCAGAATAACCTGATCGCCGGGCTTGTACCGCGCATCAGCAGACTCGACAACTTCACCAGCAAAGTCCACGCCGGGCACATGCGGATATTTCCGCACCAATCGTCCCAGCCCGTTCAGGACCATGCCGTCTTTGTAATTCAGGGTACTATGGGCAACGCGCACCAGCACGTCGCCTTCCGGTAAATCTTGCAGGGAAAGATCTTTAAATTCCGGCAAAACTTTCTTGCCATCTTCCGCAGTGTCCAAGACCAGTGCTCGAAACGTTTCGCTCATTATTATCTCCCGGTTAAATGTTATTCGCGGAAGGTAGGTAGCCATCATAGCATTTGTCAAATGCCAAGACTGTCAATTCGACTAGTTGCTAAAGGAAAAGCGACGGAAAATAGCCAGGGTCAGTGATTTTTCATATCGTCCTGAACCGATTGCGGCAAAACCCGCCAGGAAAACCAGCCCAATAAGGGAACGATGATCAAATCATCAAGCCAGCCAATGCCTGCCATAAAATCCGGGATCAGATCCACCGGGCTGATCAGATAAACCAGCCCCGCCAACAACAACGCCTTACTTTTCAGCGGCACATCCCGCCTTAAAAGTCCTCGGATCAGGTTGGGAATAATCGTCAGTCCACCTCGCGCCACAACAAGCCCCGGCCCAGTTTCAAATGATCGCTGTGTTATTTATTTAACCTGAAAATCCGCCGCGACCAGACCAGACGGCGTATTTTTCTGCGCGTCAGAAGGTGCACGCTTCACCACCATCATTTCACATCCTGCAAGGCAGGCCTGGCGCGATGAACGATGCAATTTGTCAAAATTATACATCGGCGTTCCGCTCGACAGGCTCACCCGCGGACTCTTCGCCGGATCATGCAAAATATTGCCCGCCGCAAGCATCGACAAGGTTGCCGCAAAAACCAGAATGCCGCCCAAGGCGAAGTGCTCTACCCACGACATTATTGTATCCTCCGGACGTGGTCTTTAACCAAACATTACCATTTGAACACCCGGTCGCTCGAAAGGTTCCCGCATGAGGTTCATATAAGTTATATTTCAAAAACAACGCCTTGGATCACAATACCAATAGCTAGATCACACCCTCATTTAGAATAAGTATAAACCCTCCTTTTCAGAGGTCGTCATATTTTGCCTTGATATAGGAAAGAAGCGGAAACAGGCCGGCAAAAATAGCAATTAAAAGACCCAGGGCCCCTTCGCGGTATCCCTTGCGGGCAATGAAACACTTAATAAAGCGCGAGAAAAACCGGCGGATATTGTTGGACAAACTGCCAATATTCCCGCTTGCCTGCAGGTCCTTTGCCCGTGCTGTGCTGTAACTGTCCAAACGCCGAACCATGTCGGAGATATTCCGATCAAGATAATGGGCGATGGCCCCCTGCAAAACAGGCCCCTCGCGCCCAGACCAGGTAATAGAGGGATGCACGCGCTGCATTCCCCAATGTTTGGTGCCTGGTTTCAGAAGTCGACAAACAATCGAGGTTCCAAAGGACGCCCCCCAACCATATTTAACCAATCGTTTGCCGATATAGTTGTCGATATAAACCGGATAACGATCAAACTGCGGGTTCGCGATAACGGCACGGATCGATTGTGCCAGTTCAGGGCTGACATGTTCATCCGCATCAACTTCCAGCAACCAGTCGCCCGATGCCTCTTTCTGGGCCTGGTTCCGTCGTTCCCCTTCAATATCCCAGCGGCCGACAACAACTTTTGCACCAAAATCACGGGCAATCTGCTCGCTCCCATCTGTGCATTTGTCACACAGAATAACAATTTCATCGGCAAAGCGCAGATGTTCCAGACAGGCAGCAAGGCGTTCCTCTTCATTGTGAACGCACATAACCACAGACAATTTTGGTGTATCGGTCACAGTTGTTTTACCCCGTTATATTCCGCATGTGACGTTCAATAGCAGCTTCAACTTTGGCAACAGACAAGGTCGTCATCAATGTTTTGCCGTCGAAGCGATCTTCACGCGCATCGATAATCTGCTGGAAACTCAAATCCGTTCTCACTGGGCAGCCCAACCGGCCATAAGGGCCATAATTTTCTTCCTTGGACGGGCCAAACAGGCCCACCGTCGGCACCCCGGCAGCAGCAGCCATGTGCATCAAGCCGGAATCATTGCCAACATATAAATCCACATGCTTCAAACATGCAGCGACTGTCAGCAAATGCTCCCGACCAAAAATCACGGACCGTCTGTTTTCCGGAACACGATCGATCACCTGTTGTGACAATTCACGTTCGTTTGGCGCACCCAAAAACAATACATGTGCCCCCTCAAAGGCAGCCCCGGCTCCGGTCAAGTGAGCCACCAGTTCGGCAAACCGATCTGCAGGCCAAATCTTGCCAAACCAGTTTGCGCCAGCCCCAATGCCCAAAATCGGCTTCTCGCCAATCGGTAATATCTGTTTGGCACGGGCTTCATCCTCCGGTCGTGTCCAGAGGATCGGCTCGGGCGGCGGCACAACGCCAATCAAACGGCCCAGCTGCTCCACCCGGTGAATGCTGTCATCATTGCCGGAAAGCACAATGCGTTTCCGCCCTGCCAGGACATAAGCCGTGGCACTGCCGCGCAAATCAATGATCACATCCCACCAATGGGTCACCACCGATTTCCACAACTTCCACCAATGCCCGCCGCGTTTTTGTTTGGGCATGCGAATGATGCGTTCAAGGTTGGGAACGGCTTCAAAAACAGGTGCTGCAACGGGGCCGCAGGCCACGGTAATGCGCAGTTCCGGGCGGGTTTCCACAAAATGGCGCAAAACCGATGTTGATAAAACCGCATCCCCCAGCCGGTTGGATGTAATAAACAGCAGACGCACGCTTAGAGTTTCTCCAGATCAGCGGCAACATTCAGCCATTCACGCCGACCATTGCGGGCCGCTTCGGACTGAGCGGCAAAAAACGCATCATCGCCCAGCATCTGCGCAACCAAATTACCATAAGCCGCCGCATCCGGGACAATATAGCCATTCCGGCCATTGGCGATCCGGGCATTGGCAACACCGCCAAAGGAAACTACCGGCGTTCCTGCTGCCAAAGCATCACACAGCCACATGCCCGCATGATCAACCCGGTTTTTCACGGCACCATGATGCAAAAACACCCGTGCCTTTGCCATACGGTTTGCCATTTCATGTTCATGAAGCGGCGTACATACCCGCACACCGTCACTCAACGCATCGCGTACCAAATCCACCAGCGCATCGGGCACATCACTTTCATACCCGGCCAAGGCATCGGCCAGCGCGGCGGAATAAATTTCCAGGCGAGCATCGGTCGGTTTAACGGCAATTTCTTCGCACCAGATACGTACCAGTTCGTCCAAACCGTCATTCCAGCCTGCAACCGTAATCGCCACCGGGGCACGATCCGCAACCGCGATATGGTCATTCCCGGCAGCAACAAAGGTCCGGCACGCACCTGGGGCAATCAGCCGGGGCACGAAGCCTAAATCGTTGTGATATTTATCCTGCTGCACCGGGTCGGTAAAAATCAACCGCGCCAGGCTGCTTAACAGCGCCATCCGGCAGCCATTATCATCAAGCCGGGCCAGGCCCCCATCATACCACAGCCAGCGTTGCCCATCATTCGCCACCGGGCGACTATCAAGCAAGAGCGGGTCGCGCCATGCCAAAATACGATCCGGCAAAGCATCGCCAAAGGCAGGTTTTTCATCATCCGCCAGAAGCTCCCAGCGAACTTTGTTAAGCGTGGTCCGGGCACCATCGGCACGGCGGGCCACCACCTCGTGTCCACGGGTTGCAAAGGCCTCGGCCAGCGCAATAAATCCCCGCTGGCGCGCGCCAAGCGGCCGGGATACAACATCTTCGGGGTCAAACCCGATGGAACGGTCGAGCATCAATATTTTCATAGCTGGGTTTTATCGCGTTGTTGGCGGTTAATGAAGGCTTTTCTATCAGGCGCATTACGCTCAGACATAGATATATCCGATCATGTCAGGCGAAACCGTCGTCGATGAAACAGGCGGATGAACCTTGCCAAACGGGTCGCTATGCCCCACATTTCGCCAACGAATTCCGACATTACGGAGCCACCCTGGAAATGAGCGAAACTTTATATACCCCCCTGCCCGACCGCGCCGTGATCCGCGTCAGTGGCCTCGACCGCATCGATTTTCTGCAAGGGCTTGTATCGAACAATGTCGAAAAAATCAGCCCGGAGCAATCAGGTTATGGTGCCCTTTTAACCCCGCAGGGCAAATTTCTGTATGATTTTTTCATGTATCATCAGGATGAAGACAGCCTGCTGATCGAATGCGAAGGCGGGGATCGCGCCGACAGCCTGTTTAAAAAGCTGCGCATGTATAAATTGCGCGCCAAGGTCGAGTTGACCGATGTGAGCGCCGATTACGATGTTTTTGCCATTTTTGGCGACAACGCCGCATCCGCCCTGTCCCTGCCCGATCAGGCCGGGCAAACCGCCCGCTTTGGCGATGGCATCAAGGCCGTGGACCCGCGTCTGGCGGCAATGGGCTGTCGCGTTTTATTGCCACATGGCGAAGAAGGCACGCTGGCTGGTACGGGTGCCGTCAAAGGCACGATAGAGGCTTACCATGCGCAGCGCGTACGCCTTGGCCTGCCCAATGGCAGCGAAGAACTTGACGTGGATAAAGCCATCCTGCTGGAAAACGGTTTCGAGGAACTGGGCGGCGTTGACTTCAAAAAAGGCTGCTATATGGGCCAGGAACTGACCGCGCGGACCAAATATCGCGGCCTGGTGCGCAAACGCCTGCTACCCATCGACATTGACGGCCCAACACCGGAAGTGGGCAGCCTGATCATGAATGATGACCGCGAAGCCGGCACCATCAAAAGCATTCACGGCAATGCCGGCCTTGCCATGATCCGCCTGGAACGGATTGGCGAGGACGCCAAACTTACCGCAGGCGATGCAAACGTCACCGTCCATATCCCCGAGTGGGTACAATTGCCTGCGCGGGATTAAGCACGCGAACACAGAACACAGAACACCCATCCCCCGGCTAAAACTGTCGGGGGATGAAAGATCAACTGGCGACAATTTCCAAAGACTTCGCATCGATGTGCCCCAATGCCAACCTGGCATTAACCCGTTGAGCACCTTTTGCCGCTGCAAACCAAGGCTTGGCACTATTGATATCAAAGCGAACGCTGGGTTTGTTTTCCAATTGCAACGAAAGGACGTCGAATATTTCCGTCACCCGATACAACCCATGTGTCACCGGCTGAGGCATCGGACGTTTTTGCAATGATTGGCGGTTAATGCGCAAGCGCCCGGCCACATCAGGCAGACTGACAAGATCAGGCCGAACGTCTCGTAAAAAAGAACCTGTCGGCAACTGACGCAATATTTGTCGGGCGGATTCTAAAATCACGGTTTCCGCATCCTCGCCTTCGCATTCCAGCGAAACCGCCAACAAACCCGGCGTTCCACTTCCGACAACCGCGTCATCAAACCCTGCTTCATAAACCCTGTCAGCCAATTCAAAATTATCCTGTTCGATACCGTCAGGAAGGGAAAAAACCAGATCGAATTCATAATTTTCCATCATCTTTTGCCTTCTCGCGTAACAGGTGAATGCAGCTTAACGCCTTACTTTTCAGTTTCGCGGCGTGGCTTGCCGGGTTCTGTGGCGTTGATGATATCGACATCTGACAAAACTCGCCGCAGCGACAATCCCTGTCATTATTCGGGCAACTTAAAAGCCCCCAGGCATGGCCACTGCTATGGCGAACTTCGATAACCCATCCCAAGGCCTCAAGTTCTGTCAAAACGGCTTCGACATCTTTTTTCGGATGCCGTTTTCTCCCCATACTCATAGCTCCCATTGACAAAGTTGTCAATTGACAACCAAAATCACAACCTGCAAATAAAAAACGCCCGCCTCGATCTCTTATAAAGATCAAAACGGGCGTTCTTTAACAAGATGATTTACGCCAACCCATCTAATCCCGACTTATAGCGTAAACACCAAACCTATTTCAGACAGGCGTTATTTATTCAATGCCGCCTGTGCCGCTGCCAAACGGGCGATGGGCACGCGATAGGGTGAGCAGGAGACGTAATCCAGCCCCTGTTGTTCACAGAAGGCAATCGATGCCGGGTCGCCACCATGTTCACCGCAGATACCCAGTTTGATGTTGCTACGCGTCGCACGGCCGCGTTCGGCGGCCAGGCTGATCAATTCGCCAACCCCTTCCTGATCAAGCGATACAAACGGGTCGCCGGCAAAAATATCCTTGGCGATGTAAGTATCAAGGAAGCGCGAAGCATCGTCACGCGACAGACCAAAGGTGGTTTGCGTCAAATCGTTGGTGCCAAAGCTGAAAAATTCGGCTTCTTCGGCGATATCACCCGCCCGAAGGGCCGCACGCGGCAGTTCGATCATGGTGCCGACAAGATAGGTCAGTTTCGCCGATTGTTCGGTTTCCACTTCGCCCGCCACCTTGATGATCGCGGCCTTCAGGATTTCGAGTTCCTTTTTGCCAACCACCAGCGGGATCATGATTTCCGGAATGACAGGATCGCCCCCATCCTTTGAAACCTCAATTGCGGCTTCAAAAATGGCACGGGCCTGCATTTCGTAAATTTCGGGATAGCTGATGCCCAAACGGCACCCACGATGCCCCAGCATCGGGTTGGCTTCGGCGAGATCCAGCAAGCGACGGCGCACGATGCTTTCGGAAACGTCGGCAGCGCGGGCCACTTCGGCAATTTCATTGTCACCATGCGGCAGGAATTCATGCAATGGCGGGTCCAGCAGGCGGATCGTCACGGGCAACCCGTTCATGATGCGGAACAGGTCAATAAAGTCCTGGCGCTGATAAGGCAGCAATTTCGCCAGAGCCGTGCGACGGCCAGCCTCGGTTTCCGCCAAAATCATTTCTCGCATGGAAATGATACGCGCCGGGTCAAAGAACATATGCTCCGTCCGGCACAGGCCAATCCCCTCGGCCCCGAAACCACGGGCGGTTTCGGCATCTTCGGGGGTTTCGGCATTGGTGCGCACTTTCAGGCGACGCACACCATCGGCCCATTCCATCAATTGTGAAAAATCGCCCGACAGATCAGGTTTCAGGGTGGCAACTTCGCCCAGCATCACTTCGCCGGTCCCGCCATCAATGGTGATGACATCGCCTTCCTTGAGCATCACGCCACCGGCATTCATGGTGCCGCCGCGATAATCAATCTTGATCGCACCTGCCCCACAAACACAGGGCTTGCCCATGCCGCGTGCGACAACAGCCGCATGGCTGGTCATACCGCCACGCGCGGTCAAAATACCTTCGGCAGCATGCATACCGGCAATGTCTTCGGGGCTGGTTTCAATACGAACCAGCACCACCTTGCGGCCCTTGTTATGAACCCAGTCTTCGGCCGTTTCCGCCGAAAATACCAATTGACCCGATGCCGCACCGGGTGACGCCGGCAGGCCCATGCCAATCACCTGTTTATCGGCATCAGGGTCCAGGGTCGGGTGCAAAAGCTGGTCAAGCTGGGCGGGATCAACCCGTTTCAAGGCATCTTCCTGGCTAATCACGCCATCCTGACACATTTCAACGGCAATCCGCAGGGCCGCCTTGGCCGTGCGTTTGCCCGAACGGGTTTGCAGCATGTATAAACGGTTGGATTCCACCGTGAATTCCATGTCCTGCATGTCGCGATAATGCGCCTCGAGCTTGTCGCGTACCGCCACCAGATCGGCAAATACCGCAGGCATGGCTTCTTCCATCGACAACAGGCCAGAACCGCTTTCTTCGCGTTCGATTTTAGTCAGCGGGGCTGGTGTACGGATACCCGCAACCACATCCTCGCCCTGGGCATTGATCAGATATTCACCATAAAAACGGTTTTCCCCGGTCGAGGGATTGCGCGAGAAACAAACGCCCGTGGCGCATTCATCGCCCATATTGCCAAAGACCATCGCCTGAACATTCACCGCCGTGCCCCAGCTTGCCGGGATATTGTGAAGGCGGCGATAGGTGTTGGCGCGTGCATTCATCCAGCTGCCAAAAACAGCCCCGATGGCACCCCAAAGCTGTTCACGCGGGTCCTGCGGGAAGGGACGGCCCAGTTCTTCGGCGACCTTGGCCTTGAAACCTTCGACAATCGTCTGCCAGTCATCGGCCGACATTTCGGTATCAAGGACATAGCCCTTGTCTTCCTTGTGGACTTCAAGGATTTCCTCAAAATTGTAATGATCAACGCCCAAAACGACGTCGCCATACATCTGAATGAAACGACGATAGCTGTCATACGCAAAACGGCGGTCACCAGAGACCGCCGCCAAACCTTCTACCGTGTCGTCATTCAGACCGAGATTCAAAACCGTATCCATCATGCCCGGCATCGAGGCACGCGCACCGGAGCGCACCGATACCAGCAAGGGATTGGCAGCATCGCCAAATTGGCGCCCGACCAGATTTTCCACCGCCTTAAGGGCTGCTTCAACCTCATCATTCAGATCGGCCGGGTAGTTACGGTCATTTTCATAAAATGCCGTGCAGACCTCGGTCGTGATGGTAAAACCTGGTGGAACCGGCAGCCCGAGATTGGACATTTCAGCAAGGTTTGCCCCCTTGCCCCCCAAAAGTTCGCGCATATCCGAACGTCCTTCGGCACTTCCACCGCCGAAGCCGTACACCCATTTGGTCATCTTGCCTTTTCCTCATCTGGCATTGGTGAATTTATCCGCAGCCTTAATCACGATTCGATCTTTGAAAAATCGGCAATGTCGTGCATCGCCGTACGGATCTGGGCGAGAAGCTTCAAACGGTTGGCCCGTTCATCGGCATTGTCGCTATTGACCGTTACTTTTTCAAAGAATGCGTCGACCGGTCCGCGCAATTCTGCGAGACCCGCCATCGCCGCGGCATAATTCTCGGCCCGAAGCAGGGGCAAAGCCTTATGCCGGACGTCGATGAGCGCCTGATACAAACGGCGTTCCTCATCCTGGGACAGAAGCGCGACATCCACTGTCGCGTCATAGGAAACTTTGTCCTTTTTCTCTTCGATCCGCAAAATGTTGGAAGCCCGCTTATAGCCAGCCATAAGGTTAACGCCGCTTTCGCCCGATACAAAATCGGCAAGCGCATCAACCCGGGCCAGCAGGCGAACAAGATCGTCCTCGCCATCGAGCGCAAACACGGCAGACACCAGATCATGGCGCACGCCCTGTTCACGCAGATGAACTTTTAAACGGTCAGCAAAGAAGGCAAGAAGTTCTTCAACTGCCGCATCCCGGCGAATAGAGGCCGGGTATTGGGACACCGCATAGGCAAACAACTGCCGCAACGGCAAACGCAGGCCGTTTTCCAGCACCAGGCGAATAACGCCCAATGCCGCACGACGCAGCGCAAACGGGTCTTTCGACCCGGTGGGTTTTTCATCAATGGCAAAGAAACCGGCCAAAGTATCAAGTTTCTCGGCCAGGGCCACAGCCACCGAAACCGGAGCTGTCGGGCAGGTATCAGAGGGACCTGCCGGGGCATAATGCTCGGCAATGGCTTGGGCGACCTCGGGTTTTTCGCCGTCATTTTCGGCGTAATATTTGCCCATCAGGCCCTGAAGCTCGGTAAATTCAAACACCATGTTTGAAACCAGGTCCGCCTTGGCAATTTCTGCCGCGCGGTCCGCCAGCTTCACGTCACAATCAGGAATGGAGGACGACACTTCACGCGCCAGGCCGCGCATGCGCAAAACGCGCTCGGCAACCGTGCCCAGCTTGGCATGGAAGACAATGGTTTCCAGCTTCGGCAAGCGCGATTCCAGCGTTACCTTACGGTCCTGATCCCAGAAGAATTTGGCGTCATGCAGGCGGGCGCGCAAAACACGTTCATTCCCGGCAATGATCTGGGCGTTAGCATCCATCGTGATCATGTTGGAAATGGTAATGAACCGTGCCGCCAGCTTGCCGCTGGCATCTTCAAGGACAAAATATTTCTGGTGTTCACGCATCGAGGTTTCCAAAACCTCGCGCGGGACATCCATGAAATGATCGTCAATTTTGCCCATCACCGGCACCGGCCATTCAACCAGCCCGCATACTTCATCAAGCAGGGCCGGGTCATCAACCAGTTTTAAACCGGCATCATCGGCAATCTTGCGGCAGCCTTCGGCGATCACGCGTTTACGTTCTTCGCGGTCCAGCATCACCTTGGCAAAACTCAGCTTTGCCTTGTATTCCGCCGCGTTTTTAACGCTAAACGGGGCCGGAGCCAGAAAACGGTGGCCACTGGTGATGTCACCTGCCGTAACCACACCATAGCTGACCGGCACCACAGCACCATCAAACAGGCACAGGATACGGTCAAGCTGGCGTACCCAGCGCACCTTGTGATCCGCCCAGCGCATGGATTTCGGCCAGGGCAGCTTGTTCATCGCATCTTCGATGATGTCTTTCAGCACGACCGAGGCGGCACGCCCCTTCTGTTCGACAATGGCAAACAGGAAAACACCTTTGGGCGTTTCGCGTTTTTCACACTGTTCCAGCGTCACGCCATTGCCAGCCAAAAAGCCGTTAATCGCCTTTTCCGGGGCATCGGCCCGCGGGCCACGGCGCTCTTCACGCAGGTCCGGCTGCTTTTCAGGCAGGCCGTCAATAATCAGGGTCAGGCGGCGCGGTGTGACCAGACTTTCCACCTTGCCAAATTCAAGATCAGCGGCCTTCAAACCATCGGTGACCAGCTTTTGAAGGTCGGCACTGGCGCGGGCCTGCATACGGGCCGGAATTTCTTCGGAAAACAGTTCAAGTAATAATTCGGCCATGTCTTATGCCTCCTCTTTCAGATGTCCGCGCGAACGAAGCCAGGCTTCGCAGCAGGATTTGGACATCTCGCGCACACGACCGATGTAAGCGGCACGTTCAGTAACCGAAATCACACCGCGCGCATCAAGCAGGTTAAAGATATGGCTGGCCTTCATCGCCTGCTCGTAAGCGGGCAGCGCAAGGCCACGTTCAATATTCACCGCACATTCCGCCTGGGCATCCTTGAAATGACGGAACAGCATTTCGGTATTAGCGACCTCGAAATTATAGGTCGATTGTTCCTTTTCATTTTGCAAGAACACATCGCCATAGGAAACGCCTTTGCCGTTGTAATCCAGGTCGTAAACGTTTTCGACACCCTGAATATACATCGCCAACCGTTCCAGACCGTAGGTCAGCTCGACCGGGACCGGGTCACATTCAAACCCGCCGACCTGCTGGAAATAGGTAAACTGGGTGACTTCCATACCATCCAGCCACACTTCCCAGCCCAGGCCCCAGGCGCCCAAAGTCGGGCTTTCCCAGTCATCCTCGACAAAGCGAATGTCATGCGCCATCGGGTCAATGCCCAGATGTGCGAGCGAACCCAGATAAAGGTCCTGCGCATTGGCAGGCGAGGGCTTCATCAAAACCTGAAACTGGTAATAATGCTGCAAGCGGTTGGGATTTTCCCCATAACGGCCGTCCGTCGGGCGGCGCGAAGGCTGCACATAGGCGGCATTCCAGCTTTCCGGGCCTAATGCGCGCAGGGTGGTTGCGGTATGGAAGGTACCGGCGCCAACTTCAAGGTCATAGGGCTGAAGAATGACACATCCCTGGTCAGCCCAATAGCTTTGCAGTCGAAGAATGATTTCCTGAAATGAAGGAGGACGTTGCGACCCGTCAAGCGCCATTGCGCATACTCTCTGCTTAAAATTGTTATCAAAAGAAATTTTAGTGCGGCAAGCTAACGCCCCGTCCGGCCCCGGTCAAGCAGGCAAAAGCCCGTAGCATCCTGCCAAACAACCAACCTGGCGCACCAAAACCTGTCACCTCTATCCACGCTACCCTGTTCGTCTCCACAATTACTGCATCTTTTCTGCATTGTGCACATGCAAAATATGCAACTTTGGTCGAAAATCGTCCGAGCAGCCGACAAAACAAAAAAAACGGGCTGCTTTAAAAAACAGCCCGGCCTTTTGCAAAACTGGCACACGCCACCCAATAATCAGGCAGATTTCACGTTCCCCAGAAACTTGCCAACACCAAACGATATTGATCGACACCGATCCGTGCCGGTTGGTCTTAGTCCTTGCAGCGATGCGAAAGCCCTTCGGCATGATAAACGCCACAATGCGGGCATTTCTCCATATCCTGGGCGGCAGGCGGCTGCTGGCTGTTCTGACGGCGGGAATTTGACCGGCTTGCGCCGGTATTGCCTGTATCACGCGTATTTTGTCGCGCGTTCTTGCGGCTCAAGAAACGCGACACCTGCCACACCACAACAACGACCAGGGCTGTAAATAAAATTTGTGACAGACTAAGCATGAACGTCCCCGCGATACATATTGGCCGGAACGGGTCATACCGTTCCGCTATCGGGCAGTGTTATAGCCAATTCATCGGGTTTTAGAAACCGGGTAGTTGCGCAGGCTTGCGCAAAAGCTGGTCGATTTCCGGCAAATACAGCCCGGCCTCGTCATGCAAGACCAGACCACGGCGCATTTTCAAGGGCGATGACACCCCTTTACGCGCCGAAACAATCACCCGCATCGGGGTATCGGCACTGGCCTTGCTCCAGATCGGATAAACTGTCATATCCCCGGCCCGGCCATGCAACAAACCAATGATGCGGTCCAAATGATCGGCACGATGCACCAGCGTGATCCGCCCTTTCTGGCGCACCATTTTAAGGCAAAAGGCAATCCAGGTCGCAAGGTCGGCACTGCCTTCCTGGTGGGCAGTTGCCCGGCTGTGATTGGAGGGTCGCGTCCCGCCCGCATAATAGGGCGGGTTGGAAATAACCTGATCAAAACTTTCGGCAATTAAGGGCAAGTGCCGGTCATTAATATCGCCATGCAGGGCCCGAACCCGCCCTTCAAACCCGTTTTCCACAATATTGCGGCAAAACAGGGCAAAAAGGTCGTCTTGCAGTTCCACCCCGGTAACAAGGGCATCGTCAAAACGGCGCGCCACGCACAACCCGGCGTCCGGCACCGCCGCCCCGACATCCAGAATTTTGCGATCCCGTTGCCCGCCAATCTGCACCGATGCGGCCAGCAACACCGCATCAACCGCCGCCCGGTAACCATCCACCGGCTGCTTTAAGATAACCGCCCCGCCCTGCAAAAAATCATGGCTGATTCTTTCTTCGGGAAAAGACGGCACCGGCAATGGGCCCTGCCCAGCGTGCAGGTTATCGGTCGGGCCGGGCGAAGATTCGGGCAAAGATACTGTATCGGTCATATCGCGGTCATAAATGGACAAACGGACGGGGACGAGAACAGGGCAAAGCCCCCGAAAAGGAAAACGGCATCACGGTATATATGACCGGCCTGTTAGCCCGGCACATCATCCTTGCCAATGCCTTCTTCATCATAAGCAGCCTGGGAGGATGCCTCGCGCCCCAAATCACGGCGCGCAATTTCCAACGCATACCGCGCCCGGCTTTCGTCATCGGGTGTCACCATCAAACGACGCGGCAAGGCCCCGATCGATCCATCAAGAATAGAGGTATGAAAATCAAAAATCAGGCTTTCAATCCCCTCATCAGCCAGAATGGACTGGACCCAGCTAAGCTCAACCGGATCATTGCTGCGGATCAATTCGATCATGTTGGACGGCTTCCCCTGAAAATTCGTGCCGTTAAAATGCGGATCATCCTGATGACCATAGCATATTATTGTTCAATGCGGCAGAAAGCGGTATTGATTTGTCTACTTGACCGTCCGCACCCGGCATCTTTATGTTGGGCCACAGGCAGGGACCATTATATTGATGGTGCCTGATCTCGTTATGAAACCAGCGTCGCCTGCCCACCCCCGAGGGCACGCCGCATGAATTGTTTCGGAAAAGAGCGTGAATAACACTGCACCGCAGCCCACCATACAGCCTAGTCTCGATTCTCTGGTCAATCTTGTTGACGCCGATATGAAGCGGGTCAATCAGGTGATTATTGACAACATGCACAGCGATGTTGCCCTGATCCCGCAACTTGCCAGCCATCTGGTTGCCGCCGGCGGCAAACGCATGCGCCCGATGCTGACTTTGGCCTCAGCCCGCCTGTGCGGGTATGAAGAGGGCGACTCAGCCGTCAATATGGCCGCTTGTGTCGAATTCATTCACACCGCAACACTGCTTCATGATGATGTCGTCGATGAAAGCCTGTTGCGACGCGGTCAGGAATCGGCCAATGCGCTATTTGGCAACGAAGCCAGCGTTCTGGTCGGTGACTTTCTGTTTGCCCGCTCTTTCGTGCTGATGGTCAAAAATGGCTCGTTGAAGGTTCTTGATATTCTTGCCCGTGCCTCGGCGGTTATTGCCGAAGGCGAGGTTATGCAGCTTTCAACCGCCAATGACATGGCCACGACTGAACAGGCCTATCTTGATGTCATCATGGCGAAAACCGCGGCCCTGTTTGGCGCGGCATCGCATATCGGGGCCGTCATTGCCGGCCGCCCGGAAGACGAAGAACTCGCCCTGCGTGATTATGGCCTGCATCTGGGCACGGCCTTTCAGCTGATTGACGATGTGCTGGATTATTCCGCCCATCAGGCGACCCTGGGCAAAACCGTTGGCGATGACTTCCGTGACGGCAAGGTGACCCTGCCGGTGATTATCGCCTATGCCAAGGGTGACGAGGAAGAAAAAGCCTTCTGGCGCCGCTGCATGGAAGATCAGGATTTCCACGATGATGATCTGGACCACGCACAAAGCCTGATCCGTAAATACAATACGCTGGAAGCCACCATGAATCGCGCCCGGGAATATGGCCAGTTGGCCATTAACGACCTGGCAGGCTTTCCCGATGGTCCGATCAAGGATGCCATGATCGAGGCTGTCGAATTCTGCATTTCCCGGCCCTATTAACGGGATCAAAACATCCCCTGCGCGGACGTTGTTAAAAAAATTCCTTGCGTGCCGGGTAAATTCCGATTAATACCCGGCTCGCAGAATGACGGAGCGTAGCTCAGCCTGGTAGAGCACTGTCTTCGGGAGGCAGGGGTCGGAGGTTCGAATCCTCTCGCTCCGACCATCATTCAAAGGCCCTGAAATGCTTTGGCATCTCAGGGCCTTTTTCATGCAAAACTGCCGTTTTTAATCTCTGCCGCAATCACAGCAGCCTAAAGAGCCGAAGCGGCATCCACGACGGCTCCATGCCGGGGGAGTTCGACCTGAACTTTCAGGGCGATCACACATGCGGCCAGCAGCATGACGGCACCGGCCACAATAAAAACGCCCGTTACGCCGCCCAGACCGAAAACCACACCGCCCAATGCCGCCCCCGAGGCAATGGAAGATTGCACCGACGCAACGACCATGCCCCCGCCGCCTCGGCCTGATCAGGCACGGCGCGTGCAACCCAGCTGGACCATGCCACACTGGCACACCGCCAAATGGCAGGCCCCACAAAGCCACCAGCAGCATCAAACCGGTTCCCTGTACGGGACAGCCCGGCCGGGACTGGAATGTCGCGGATATGGCCTCGGAGGCGCATATTTCGCGGTCTGCCTTTGCACAGCGCTTTCAAGCAACAATCGGCGTTCCGCCATTGCGATATCTAACGGAACTGCGAATGCATCTCGCCAGTCTGTGGCTTAATGATACAAATCTGTCCATCGAGTCTATTGCGCAACACCTCGACTATAAATCTCAGGCGGCGTTCAGTCGCGCTTTCAAGCGTATCAATGGTCAGCCTCCTGGCATCCGCCAGGATGCTGGGTCGCAAGACTGATTTTGACGCCGCCAAACGCTTTGGCATGTGGCAATAAGCGCACAACCAAAAACATGATCAATTTGTGACATTCTCAACCCTGTGATCAAGATGCCAAAAAATGCCCTAACAGGCCGCAATTATGCTTGAACTGGCAGACCAGACAGGATAGACAATCGCCGACACTGACGGAGCGTAGCTCAGCCTGGTAGAGCACTGTCTTCGGGAGGCAGGGGTCGGAGGTTCGAATCCTCTCGCTCCGACCATCAGTGAGAAACCCTGGCGCCTGAAACATGGCGACGGGGTTTCTTTTTGCCCAAATCACGGCGCTCCCCTGCTTACCTCGCGATCCCGGGTCTATTCTTCCCTGTACAAAAAAACGCACCAGACGGCATATACCGACCAGTGCGCTTATTTATATCGCCAAACAAAAGGCGTGCTTAGATTACGTCGCGTTTAATGCAGGCTGTGTTCGCTTGGCAGCTGCAACATCCGCCCCATCAGGTAATCGACATCGGCCGAGTCAAATTCAACACCAAGGTCGCCATATTGGGTTAAAATGCGTTCGATCATACGGCGCGAATACCGTTCTCGATCCTTTTCACGGCCATCCATGTCGGTTTCATGCGCCACTTCCAGGGCAGCACGCACACCGGGGAAAAAGCTGGCGGGCATATCGGCCTTGTTATAAATCGCCTGCAAACCATAAAGGCCCGAGTCGTGGATCAGGATTCGGCTGTTAATCAATGAAACCGATGCGCGCCGTGCGATTCCGGCCTCGAAAAACGCAATATCCCCCATGCACAATGCCCGCAAAATCAACCCGCCGGTCAGGCGGTTATTGGCATGAAGATGCTCGACCAGAATTTCAACATCGCGGCCTTCACTGTCATCACTCAACAGGCCAATGGTGGCACTTTCCTGCGATTGGGTCATCACGGCATTTACAATGCCCTCGGGCAAATGACCACGTGCAACAATTTCGCTGCGCAACCGATCAGAAACCAGTTTCACCATGCGTTCGGCAATCGTGATCGGCAAATGATTACGCGAAACCAGCGGCTTATGAATGCGTTCGCTATCGCCAAAATCATCCAGAACTTTTTGCAGCGACTGTTCGGAAATTTCCGCCCCGGCATTGCCGATCAGATCCACCAGCACATCTTCGTTCCCGGCCTGGACCAGCGCGCTGGAAACCGCCTCGGACACGCTGGGGCGCGTTGCAATGGCGCGCTGCTTTTCAATGCTGTCAGGCCCGTCGCCGATAATATCAACGAGGTCACCATCGCTTAAAATTTCGGAAAACTGCAAAACCGGCAGGGCAACCGCATCCACATCACGCGCCAGCGTTACCGCCACATCGTGCGGCAAAAGCGGCGTCTGCTTAAGGTTGCGTGCCAGTGCCTTGCGCACCCGGACTTCCGCATCCTTGATCATGATGCGGAAAATATCCTCCGCCAGTCCGCGTTCGTTTTCGGATAATTCCTGGTCGCTGAACTGCTTGCTGATTTTATCAGCAGTCTCTGCCCGATTGCTCGCAGACGGGTCATTTATCAGTTTGGCGACATCGTTTTTCGTAATCGGGGCCACATAACCTCTCCTGCTACGACAGGAAATTCCGCCTGCCGTTACATCTCTTACTATACACGTAAGCGCCCTTTGATTGAACGCAATTTATTCACCTTCATATCGAGGTAGGATAACCTGTTTGTAATCACAAGCCGCGACTTAAAATGATTCCATCATCTGTCGTGCTTTGATTGCGTTACATGTGGGGGACTGTCAAAAAGTTTCCGCGTTGCGTTCGGCGTGGGCTCCACGCCACATGCCAAGAGAGAGGCTTGTTATATGAATTCTATTAAAATGCTTGCTATTGCCGTTTCCGCGACTGCAATGTTCAGCACCGCTGCATTTGCTGCCGGAGATGCCGCAAAAGGCGAGAAAGTCTTTAAAAAATGTGCTGCCTGCCACTCGATCGAGGAAGGCAAAAACAAAGTTGGCCCGTCTTTGCACAACGTTGTTGGCCGTAAATGTGGTTCGATTGCGGACTACAAATACAGCAAAGGCTATAAAGATGCCTGCGAAAAAGGCTTCACCACTGACGAAGCCTTCCTGGACGAATATCTGAAAGATCCGTCCAAAAAAATCAGCGAGATTGCTCAAACCAAAGAACGTTCCAAAATGACCTTCAAGCTCAGAAAAGAGAAGGACATTCAGAACGTTATCGAATATCTCAAACAGAATTGATATTCCCTGCGGTCTTATGCTGTAGCGCATGACATACGAAAACGCGAAAGGCCGCCCTGCTTGTCGGGGCGGCCTTTTGCATATTCTGGACTCGCGGAAAATCACCACCTAAGCGGCATTAAATGGCCTAACACCTTATTGCCGTTAGCGACGGGCTGCCAACTCACTGGAAATGGCCCGCATTTGCTCTTCCACGCGAATCGAGCATCCCGATGTCACCTCCAGATCGCGATCCTCATAGACATCACGTTCCGGATGCTCGCTTTTCCAAGCGGCAATCGTCGCATCGCGCTGTCGCACCAGAATTTCAATTTGCGGGCGGCAAAAGACAATCATGCCCGAAACCCAGCGATTAACCGGCCAGGATGGCTGGGCATGGTCGATGATGAAATTATCCAGCATTGAAATGACGCTTTCGGCATCATACCAGACCTCACCCGTGACCCAGCGATTCGTCGTAAAAAGCCGTTGGGCAAAGCCATATTGATCCATCGAAATCGCCACCAGATGCGACAGGGCCTCGTTGGGGCCCTTGGGCATTTCAAACCCTTCTATCGGCAAGGGATGTACCGTTTCAGGCATGCCACGCGGGCGCATAAAGGTATGGAAATGCCCATGTTCATCCCATTCGCGTTGCTGCTCCTTGGGATGGGCATGATAATAAAACTGGGCATGGCTGGTGCGATCATAGACGTCACCTTGCGGGTAATGCGTCCATTCATAGAACGCCCCTGCTGTTCGGATCAATTCTCCGACGATATTATCGCCCGTCGCCGAAAGAACCCGATGACATTCCATGACATCGCGCCCGGCGGACATCATGTTTTTAAGCTGACTGACCGACAGGGCCGACCAGTCAATTTCAAGTTCTGTCATGGTGTTATTACCATTTTATAAGCCGACCGCCCATTCCTGACCTGGTCGAATGGAAATGTCGAACCGGCATTGCGCCAGCTCTGCTACAGTCATGCTTGCAGATGAAAATTACAAGTAAAAATACTTAATTGCCTGTGCGCGGAACAACACGTAACACCCGAAAACCAATCAATATATGGCGCAAATGCTCTGGTCGGCTGTGCCGGGCCGCCGGGCGGCACACCCCGCAGCCCCGGTCATCCCAGGACCCGCCTTTCACAATGCGGGCTCCGGGTTGCTTTTGGGTCATGGTCCATTCAAACACCTGCCCCGCCCCGTCATACAGGCCATAAGGCCCTGGCGGAAAAGATTTAACCGGCATGGTATCAAACGGGCCACGATCGGCACTGTTCAAAAGCGCGGAATCATAAATATTCCCCCACGGATAGAAAGTTCCATCCGGCCCGCGCACGGCCTTTTCCCACTCTGCCTCGTTGGGCAAGCGCCAGGTCTCGCCGGTTTTCTCGCTGAGCCATTGGGTATAGGCCACCGCATCCTGCCAGGATACCAAAACAACCGGATGATCCGCGCGCCCCTTGCGTGGCCTGTTGTTTTTCCAGGCAAAGGGGCGCGTGGCCTCAAAGCCGTGAACCAGCCCGTAAGATTCCCACATTTCCAGTGTCACACCAGGGGCAGGATGCCCGGTATCCTCGACAAAGGCCGCATATTGGGCATTGGTGACAGGCGTGGTCGAAATTTCAAATTCCGGCAGGTAAATTCGCCATTTGGCAATTTCGGAATCATACCAGCGATTCCGACGGGCCATATCCTCGCCGTAAATCTGTTCGTCGATACGATAGGCATAATCACGTTCAATCGCATCAGAGCCTTGCCAGAACCACCCCGCCGGCACCACAGTCATTTCAGGCAGGGGAATGCTATCGGCCCGCGCAGCAGGGCTTTGCGATGACAAAAACATCGCAGCCGCCAGCCCCATCGCAGTCCGGCACAGGCTGTGTCGCGTTGGCAACATCATTATATTTTCATTTTCCCAAAAGTCAGCTCAACCCATATTCAAGCCCGCACATGGCCCCAATCTGCGGCTTGACCTTACATCTTTGTAAAACCACCCCTCCAATGTCAAGCAAGCGGCAATCCGCCCCAAGTTTGCCGTCCTTCACAATACCCCCAACATGGCCTGTGCAAGCCGGTATCATGGACATGTCAAACTGTCACGAAAGCGTGAATATACGTGACCAGACAATGACGGCGGTTTCTGTCATTATAATCGTGTTGGCAGACATTAAACAGCCTGTGCCAGGTTGTTGATCCGGTAAATGCTTCTCCCCCCTGTATTTACCCAACATGCCAACACCCTGACGAACGAACGTCTTCTCAAGCGGGTTTTCCCCTTCCCGCGAGTGTGAACGGCGCCACTCCTCCCCCGGGTGGCGCCGGTTTTGTTTTAGGGCCACCGCCTCAAACCACACATGCCATGTTTTTATTTACCGTCATCCCCCGGCCTTCATATGGCAAGATAATAAAATCATGGACTTATTACGTAAAAACGGGGAAAATATCACCCGATATACACGCAAATATAGACACTGATAAAAACAATAATCTTCCAGTTTCGGGACAAGGGCGCCGATTGAACAAGGTGGCCTATGGAAAAGCAGCTTCTCGATGCGCTCTCGCAATCAAATGCGGGAATTGCATTATTTGATGCCAATGAACGTCTTATTTTTGCAAACCCTGCCTGGAATCAATTGATCACCGGTATTGCCGAGGATGATCTGATCTTTGATGAAACCAGCCTGGACAATGGCGGCATGCTTTCTGTCTGTATGGTTCGCCCCCACCTTCAATCGGGCGAAGTGCGCCCCTCTATTGCCGATATAGCAAACCGGAAACGTGGCACCATATTGGTCGCCGATGACAGCGCATCCAACCGGATGGTCGCCCGCCGGATGCTGCAGGCAGAAGGCTTCAGCGTGATGGAAGCAGGCGACGGTCAATCCGTGCTCGATATTTTGCGCCGGGGCATTCCGGTTGACATCGTTTTGATGGATGTTGAAATGCCCGACATGGACGGGTTGCATACCACCCGGCGAATCCGACACATGGACGGCCCGCCATCACGGATTCCGATTATTGCTTTTTCGGCCCATCGCACCCGCGACTGGAACATGATCGCCCGCCAGTCCGGCGTGAATGATTTCATCAGCAAACCCATCCAGCGGGCCAGCTTGTTACGCGTGATCGGTGAAAACCTGCTTAAACACAGCACATCGGCCTCAAAGCGCCGCGGCACTACGGCGGCAGCCCCCGTTGCCCTGATGCAGCAAAAAAGCCGCAATATCGCCTCTCCGCTTGAGGACCTGCCAACAAGCCCGGTGCTGGATGTCAAAATTCTCGAAAAACTCTATCACGATGCCGGCATTGATGGTGCTGCCGCCGGTATTGAACTTTTTATCAGCGAAACGGAATCACGCCTGGTGCAAATTGACGATGCCCTGTCGCGCTGCGACTTTGGCGCCGTGCGCAACGAAGTCCACGCCCTCAAAAGCACCTCGGATACTTTCGGGCTTCGTCAATTGGCCGATTTATGCAATGCGGCCTATAACATGTTTGACCACAACGACCTTGAAGAACACCACCTGATCAACCTGTCACGCCGGGTCGTGCAACTTGCCCCAACCGCATTAACCGCCCTCAACCTTTACCGGCGCAGCCGGTCCTGGGCGCTCAGTTGAGCCGGCAAAAGGATGTTCCTTCTTAACGCCCGGCAATGCTGATGCCAGGGAATATTTCCCCCTGGTTTTCCTGCCATACATGCCATACCAGCAAATTCCACACCGTCAGGGCCGCATCAAATTCATTGGCAAGGGCGCGTTGCCAAATGTCACGTTGCTGCCTTGGCGGGATTTCAACCGGCGCAAAAAGATGGTCTTGCGCCTGCGTTTCATCGGCCCATAAAAGCCGGGAGACATCCCGCAGCCAAAGGCCAATCGGCGGATTAAAACCGGACTTTTCCACCGCCAGATATCGCGCAGGTACCAAAGGCGACACCACCTCCCGCCAAACAGCCTTGCCACCGCCCTTCATATGTTCGCGAACGGGTATTGACGCCGCCAGCGCCCGAACCGACGGGTCCAGCAAAGGCGGGCGATATTCCACACCCGCGGCCATCCCCATGCGATCGCTGATCGCCAATTGATTGCCCGCCAATGTCACGCGCTGGTCAAACTGCATCATCTGCATGGCCAGAGGCTGGGCATCGTCGTCAAATCCGCCATCCCCCAACACATCCTGTAATCGGCCATATCCGGGCAGCACGCAACGGCGGTTCCAGGCGGCAAAGATATCCGTCTTTTGCCCTGCTGTTGCCTGCAAAAACTTACCCATCCCGTTCAGGGCAGAACCACCGGCGACACATCGCACACCGGCTTGCCCCCAATGCGCCCCCACGGCAGCGGCCTTTCGCACAGGAAGCGGCGCCTTTAGCCATTTTTCTGCACATTGCGCCATCCGATAGCGGCGATATCCGCCAAAAACTTCGTCCCCGCCATCGCCGGTCAGGCATACCGGGGCAATTTCCGCCACAGATTCGGCCAGGCAATGGGCCAATATCACCGCCGGGTTTGAAAACGGCCCGCCGAAAGCCCGCAACGCAATTTTGAGGCGGCGTAAAATATCCTCTGCCTGGTTCGGCGCGGGGACGATTTTAAGCGGCATGCCCAAATGCTGCGCCAATTGCTGCGCCCGGGCCGTTTCATCATGGGGCTGACCGGGAAACCCCATAACAATGGCACTTGGCCCCTGGCTCTTACGCGACCGATGCCGTGCCACCCGCGTTGCCAATGCAGCAATCCCGGCGCTATCCACCCCGCCCGATAACAAACAGGCAACCGGCCTGTCACACTGCATGGCATCGGCCACCGCCCGATAAACCCGCTTGCGCAGCGCCTTCACATTATGATCGTGGCTTTTGGGGCTGTAACCGATACGATCCTGTATCACTGGGCTTGCCGCTGGCTCAGCCTCCGGCATCGGCCGCTGTTGCGGCCCCTTCATTGACGCAGAAAGCTGAAAGCCCCTTAACGTGCCGCCCTGCCAGCATAAAACCTCGCCGGGGCGCAATTGACGAATGGCGCGAAAGGCAGTTTTGGGGGCAGGCACAAACAAATGCGCCAAAGACAGGTCAAACGCATCTGCATCATGCTGATGGCTAATGCCGGGGGCCGACAATAACGGGCCGAGTTCGGATGTAAAAAAAACATGTCCATCCGCACGCTCTGCCACATAAAGCGGTTTTTGCCCGTTCATATCCACCGCCAGCCACAGGGCCTGCTGCTGGCGGTCCCACAGGGCAAAGGCATAAGCGCCGGATATATCCCCAAGGATATGCGCCATACGTTTAAACGCCGGCCCCTGTGCCTGCTGCGACAGCATTGCGCCAGCATCATCCGCGGGCATTTCACCCGATGTCAGCCCCTGCGCCAACAGGGCAAGAAAAACCGCTGTGTCAGAATGGGACGGCGCAACGCGGCCAATATTCCCGGCCTTTATTAACCGCGCGCGCAACCGATGATGCCCGGCAACATAACCATTAAAAACAAAGACAAATCGCTGGTTTTCGCTGTGCATCGGTTGGGCGGCAACAGCACGAAGGTCCGTTGTTGCCAGGCGACGATGGGCTAAAATGGCACCCGGTTTTGGCCCGGCGCGCAGAGCCGTATGCAGAGCCGTATTTTGCAGCGGGACGGCGGTGTTGCTGTTTATCGGACAATCGCCATCACAGTCGCAATCGCCCTCCTGCCACATCCCGTCGCCATCCGGTCCACGATGGGCCAGGGCCGCGGATGCAAACACCACCCAGTCCCGTGCCAAAGGATTGGTCGTACCGGCCAGGCCGCACATTTAACCCGCCCTAATCGCGCTTTTTGGCAGGGTCAGCAAACCATGCCCCGACCTGTCGCAAACCATCTCGCGCCTCTATCGGTGCCAACCAGTGCAAATCGCGGCGTATGGCACGGCTATCAACCTGTAAGGACCCGGTCAGGCGCTGCACCTGTGCCGACTTTCCCGTTATTCGCCCCAAACAGGACAAAACCGACACTGGCACCGGCACCAGAAACGCCTTTTTCCCCATGCCTTCGGCCAGAAGCGTCACCATCTCGCCCAGTGAAAAATCCTGACCATCGGAAACCATATAGGTCTTGTAACTGGCTGCCGGATGGCGCGCCACCACCACACAGGCATCGGCCAGATTATCCACATGGATCAGGCTGCGATGGTTGCGAATGGCACCAAATGGCAGGGGAATGCCGCGCAATGTCAGTTTCGCCAAGGCGGCAAAATTGGCCTTTACCCCCGGCCCATAAACCAAAGGGGGGCGCAATATCGTCACACCCAAACCGGATTTTTGCGAAAAATTGCGCAAGGCCTGTTCGGCTTCGGCCTTGGACTGACCATAAGGGTCCTGCGGGTGAATAGGGCTGTTTTCATTAAAGGCGGAATAGCGTGTTTCCTCGCCATTCACCTTGACCGAGCTGACAAACACCATCCGCTGGACATTCTGCGCATTCGCCGCCTGGGCCAAATTCAAACTGCCCTGAACATTCACCGCGCGAAATGCCTCAAGCGGATCGGTCTCGGTCTCGTTCATAACATGGACGCGTGCGGCGAGATGGATCACACATTCCACGCCCTCAAGATGGTCGCTCCAGTCGGTTTCCCCATCAATCGTGCCAATGATACGGGCGCAAGATTGAAGTTCATCGGGCAACTGCGCCACGGCTGCCGCGTTGCGGACCAGCGGGCGAACCTCGAACCCATCGGCAAGGGCAGCCTTGCATACCGCCTGCCCCACAAAACCATTGGCACCGGTTACAGCCACTTTCTGCGGTATGTTCATTTATTCAGCTTCACCTTCTTCGGGTCGGAAAACGGCACCTTGCGCCTGCTCAACCATGCTTAAACGACGTTGCAAATCGCCCAGAACATATAATCGCAAGGCACTTGATAGATTGCCTTCCCGCCCTTCGTCAATCAATGCGACCATTTCCGCAATAGAATGGCCTTCACGTTCGGCAATTTGTTGTAATTCCTGCCAAAAGGCATCTTCCAGCGAAAAACTGGTGCGATGCCCGGCAATCGTGATCGAGCGTTTGCGAACAAGGTTCGTCATCGAATATTCCATTGACCCAACAGGTGAAATGCCACGATATATTCTTCGACGACACACCGTAAGGGACAAACGGGACCATCATGAAAATAATTCACATAAGCGACTGTCATTTCGTTGATCCCGCCCCAAAAGACACCACCGCAACCGCCCTTCACCCACAGCAAACCCTGCAACGCATCATTGCCGATATTTGCCAATGGCACAGCGATGCGGAGCTATGCATCATTTCCGGCGATTTGACCCATGATGGCAGCCCCTCACAATATGAGCTGTTTGCCAGCACCATTGGCGATTTGCCCATGCCGGTTCATCTTATTCCTGG
>JBNKVZ010000013.1:0-48614 GCA_050299455.1 Thalassospira sp. | reverse complement strand
CGGGGATGATTTGGCCACCTATCCCGCCAACATCCCGCACCATCATACCGAAACATGAATTCATCACCGGGTATCGTAAGACGCATTTCTGCGGCGGGCCGACGCCTTGTTATCGCGCCGGGTTGTCGCCTTTGTCCCGGGTCGGGTATCCTCGCCTGATATGTCAGTTTCATCATCGGGTTCCGGGATCTCCCGTCGGCGAACCGCCCTTTCGGAGAACCAGGTATAAATCACAACATATGAAATAAAGCCCGCCACCCCGATGGTCAGGGTCAGGAACTGAAGCACGGGCAGAAAGCTGCCAAACATGCCAGAACCGGCATAAATCATGAAAATGCACACAGCCGCCACCGGGGCTAGCGCCATAAAGAACAAGCCGCGCACCCGCGATTTGATGGGCCGATAATGCATCAGCATCAGGTAAAACAGGTGCATCAACACCACAAAAACCAGAAGCTTGATCAGCAAGACAAACTGGTCGCCATTCGACAGGCTTTCGTTTCGTTCATAAATCCCAAAAGCCCGAAACAGCCCATGCAACGCCCCGCCAAACAGCGCAAGGGTTAACAGGGTTCGTAAAATCGGCCCGCGTGAGAGCCATCTTTCTTCGCTGCCCGTGCCCGATCGCCGGCCGTTTTTTTTCTTTGTTCCTTTTTTGCCGCCCTTACGACGGTTCTGAAGCTTCATATTGTCGTGAATTTCGCGCGAAAAACCCGCCGCCTCGACGCCCTTGCCAAAAGGCTGATAAACGGGTTTCTCCCCCCGTTTATTCGCGGTTTTTTCAGTACGTCGCTTCACCTGGGCCTGTCCCTCGCACGTTAGGTGCGGCCTCCAAAAGAAGCCTGTGGTTCCGAACCATACCAATACAGACACGATATTGTCAGCACAAAGCACGGTTACAGACAAATCAGCCTTGCCCTACTCGACTTCTCGCACCTTATGCGGCATTCTGCGCCCATTCAATTCATCGAGAAAAACGAGCATCCATCGTATGACCGATACTGCCCTGCCCCCCCGCCGCGTCGTCCTGGTTGACGGGTCCGGCTTTATTTTCCGTGCGTTTCACGCCCTGCCCCCCATGAGCAGCCCGGATGGCACGCCCGTCAATGCGGTTTATGGCTTTTGTACCATGTTGATGAAACTGCGCGAAGATACGCGACCGGACCATATGGCGGTTATTTTCGACACCAAGGGCAAATCGTTTCGCAACGACTTCTATCCCGATTACAAAGCCCATCGTCCACCGCCCCCCGAAGAACTGGTCCCGCAATTTGGCCTGATCCGCGATGCCGTGCGCGCCTTTAACCTGCCGTCGATCGAACTGGAAGGTTATGAAGCCGACGACCTGATCGCCACCTATGCCCGCCAGGCCGCCGAACAGGGTGCCGATGTCATCATCGTTTCATCAGACAAGGATCTGATGCAGCTTGTCACCGATCGCGTTGAAATGTTCGATGCGATGAAAAACCGCACCATTCGCGCCGCCGAGGTGATGGAAAAATTTGGTGTTGCCCCGGACAAAGTGATCGATGTGCAGGCCCTGGCAGGCGACCCGGTGGATAACGTGCCGGGCGTGCCCGGCATTGGGGTAAAAACCGCCGCCCAGCTGATCACCGAATATGGCGACCTCGATTCGCTTCTGGAACGTGCCGGTGAAATCAAACAGCCCAAGCGCCGTGAAAAGCTGATCGAAAATGCCGACATGGCCCGCGTCTCGCGCGATCTGGTCCGTCTCAAAATCGATGTCCCGGTCACCCATCCGGTCGATGATTTTGACCTGCGTGAACCCGATGCCGATGTGCTGCTGTCTTTCATTGCCACACATGGCTTCAAATCGCTGACCGCCAAGGTAAAGGCCAAATTTGGCGGCACCGTTGATGAAAACGGCGTCACCGAAGCAGGCACCGGTGTGAATGACGTTACCGTCGCCAAGGCGGAATATGAACTGGTTCAGGATGAAGAAAGCCTGAAAAAATGGATCGCCAAGGCCGATTATGAAGGCATCCTGGCGGTGGATACCGAAACCACCTCGCTTAATGCCCATCAGGCGCGATTGGTGGGGATTTCCCTTGCCGTTCAACCTGGCGAGGCCTGCTATATCCCGCTGACACACGGCATGGGCGACGAAGAAGCCGAACCCAAGGCCGCCCAGGGCGGGTTCGATTTCGATAGCGACCCGGCCGATGACAAAGCCGCGCCTGAAATTCCCAAACAGATCCCGCTTAAACGCGCCATCGAACTGCTGAAGCCCCTGTTAGAAGATCGCGGTGTTCTCAAGGTCGGGCAGAATATCAAATATGACAAAATCATCTTTGCCCGGCATGGCATCGATGTTGCGCCAATTGATGACACGATGGTGCTGTCCTATGTGCTGGATGGCACCAGCCACGGGCATAGCATGGATGAACTGGCCGATCTGCATCTGGGTTATAAAACCATCAAGTTCACCGATGTCGCCGGCACGGGCAAAAACCAGCTGACCTTTGACCAGGTGCCGCTCGACAAGGCGCTTGATTACGCCGCCGAGGATGCCGACATCACCTTGCGCCTGCATCGGCTGTTAAAGCCGCGCATCGCCCAGGAACATATGGCCAGCGTTTATGAAACGCTGGACCGCCCCCTGGTGCCGGTACTGGCAAAAATGGAGGCCCTGGGTGTCAAGGTTGATGCCGACAAGTTGCGTGAACTGTCATCGGATTTCGCCACCCGTATGGCGGCACTGGAAACGACCATCCATGAAATGGCGGGCGAGACCTTTAATCTTGGCAGCCCCAAACAGCTTGGCGAAATCCTGTTTGAACGCATGAGCCTGCCCGGCGGCAAAAAAACCAAAACCGGCGCCTGGCAAACCGGGGCGGATGTGCTGGAAGGTTTGGCCGCACAGGGCCATGACCTGCCGGCCCGAATCCTTGACTGGCGCCAGCTTTCCAAACTCAAAAGCACCTATACCGATGCGCTGGCCAACCATATCAACCCGCAAACCGGGCGTGTGCATACCAGCTACGGACAAACCAACGTCAATACCGGCCGTTTGTCATCGAACGACCCGAACCTGCAAAACATTCCGATCCGCAGCGAAGAAGGCCGTAAAATCCGCACCGCCTTTATCGCTGATAAAGGCTGCAAGCTGATTTCGGCCGACTATTCACAAATCGAGCTTCGCCTGCTGGCCCATGTCGCCGAAATCGATGCCCTGCGCACCGCCTTTAAAAATGGCGAGGATATCCATGCCTCGACCGCATCCAAGGTGTTTGGCGTACCGATTGAAGGCATGGACCCGATGGTTCGTCGTAAAGCCAAGGCAATTAACTTTGGCATCATTTACGGCATTTCGGCCTTTGGTCTCGCCAACCAGCTGGGCATTCCGCAAAAGGAAGCCAAGGCCTTCATCGAAGCCTATTTTGAAATCTATCCCGGCATTCGCGATTATATGGACCGCGCCAAGGACTTTGCCAAAACCCATGGCATGGTGCGTACCCTGTTTGGCCGCAAGATTTTCATTAATGGCATCAATGATAAAAACGGCATGCGTCGCAGCTTTGGCGAACGCGCGGCCATCAATGCCCCCATCCAGGGCGGTGCGGCCGATATCATTAAACGCGCCATGATCGCGGTGCCCGATGCCCTGCTTGATGCCGGTTTGAAAACCCGCATGCTGCTGCAGGTCCATGACGAACTGATCTTTGAAGCCCCGGAAGACGAGGCCGAAAAGGCCATCAAGGTCATCCGCGATGTGATGGAAAATGCCGCCCATCTGACAGTTCCGCTCATTGCCGATGCCGGCATTGGCGATAGCTGGGCCGACGCCCATTAAAACAATCACGTCGATTGTTCTGAAATCCATTCAGGGTCGGGCATAAAACCCGACCCTGAAGCTAAATCTTACGACTTTATGGGACCCGAATACCCTTTGGTTTTATTTCAAAAATAAAACCACTTCAAAAACATCAAAACGTTTTGATGTATCCCGCAAGGCGTCATAACCAATATTTGCCGATCCAAGAAAGGTCATCACCTCAGACAGGACGGCATTATGAATTTCATCTCCAAAATCCCGGACATCCTGCTTGGCATTCTCGCCATTCTTAATGGTGTGGTTATTGCGGTTGCATTTAATACACTTCCTCTGCCTGCCTCACCCTTGCGCAGCACACTCACCATATTGGTTATTGTCCATGTCATTGCCCTTGGTGGCTTCGGTCTTTCTCTTCTCGCACCGCTCCTGCGTGAAAAATACGGTCGGGCCTCGGCGATATTTGCGACAAGCTCATCCGTTGCAAGTCTGATTGGCTTTGCCATTATTGATCCGCGCCCCCTGCCCGGCGTGATGGGGGGCCTTGCCATCGGACTGGCCTGTGCCGTGATCTATCTCGTCAAACACAAAGGCGGCATCTCGGCAAAATACATATTTGCCTGGGCCCTTTTCCCGGCAGTCATCAATATTGGTGCCCCCGTCACTTACAAAGCAGCAACCACCGCTTACCTGAAACGGGATCGGGCCCTGCTTGAAGAATCCCATAAAATCAATCAGAACCTGCAACTTACAGGCCAGGCATTGTCAGACGCCTTTTCGTCTTTCCAAAACGGAGAAGAAAAAAAATTCGTCGATTTTGCCCGGCTCCCGGGACTCAAAATCGGCAAAGTTGCCCGCACCCGATACGCCTATACCCACACAATCAATTACCAAAATTTCGACTGTGACCTGTTTGGTCGCAATTTCGATAAATTGACCGACTACAGCGCCCTCCATCGTACAATTTACGCCAAAAATGCCCTTTTAAAACTTTTTGGCGGCAAAGATGAATTTCTTCATGATCGCCTTATCCGGGGCGAAATCCGCGCCAGCCACGTATCGGATCACTACCTTTCGCAAGTGATAGAGCAGCGTAAAAAATTCAAAAAATATTGGGATGATTTTTCACAGATTTGCGCGACAAAAGGCGACGCGCAATACACGGTCATTCCCGCTTCCAGGCAGGAATTAAACCAAATGAAATTTGGAATTATTCTACCACGAGACGGCAAACATAAATATGACCTTGCTGCGCAAAATCTTCTGGAGGCTGTTCACAAACAACCCCTTGAAATAAAATATCAGACGAAAAAATGAGCCAGCCGTTCATTCAGCCGCTCTAATAATAGACGCATTCTAAACCCCCTCCGGCGTTAAAATTAAAAAGGCCGGAGGGGACAATTAAGAGCAAAAATACTCGATAATATTCCGATGAACTTATTTATTGTTCGTATAATAAATGCTACCCTAAGGTAATAGATGACCTTATGGGAGCATCGGTCGTGGCACCCCTTACAAAAAGGCTTTTTTGTCGTGCAGTGCTAACCGGGTTGACGGTTGGCTTGCTGTGCCCGCCTGTTCGGGCTGCCACAAATACGGTGCCGGCCACCGCCGACCCGACAGTCACAACGACAGTCACGATTAACCTGCAAACCAGCGAATACCCGCCTTATAGCGGCGAAAACCTGCCGGGAAAGGGTATTGCCAGCATTATCGTCCGCGCCGCATTCGCGCATGAAAAAATGGCCACTCATCTCGCATTCAGGCCCTGGCAACGCAGCATGCTGAATTTTAACAGCAATATGGCCGCGACACCCCGCCAGCGCACCGATGCCATTTTCCCGGTCTATGCTGACCCAAAAGGCAAAAAGCGATTTCTTCTGTCACGGGCCATTGTGCGCAGTGCCGTAGGGTTCGTTTATTATCGCGGTACAGAATTCGACTGGCAAACCCTGGATGATTTAACCAACCTCACCATCGGAAAGGTACGCGGCTATACCACGCGAGAGGATTTCGACGAGGATGTGCAACAGGGCAAACTGCATGTCATCGAAACCCACGACGAAGCAACCCTGCTGCGGCTTCTCGCAGCCCGGCGGGTTGACGTTGCGGTGATGGATCAACAGGTGATGCGCCACCTTCTTGATACCAATCCGGATTTTGACCAAAACCGGCGCTGGTTTTATTTTCATCCCAAGATTCTGGAAAACAAAACCCTGCATGTGGGTTTTCATCGCACACCCGAGGGCAAAGCCCTGCGTGATGCCTTTAATCGCGGTTTGCGCGCCCTGCAATGCCCGGACGATAACTGCCCGGCACAATATTCCCCGAACGCCACCCTCCATACCCAATAACACCCGTTTTCTATACGTAAAACGCGTTGAGAGCGGCTTAGGTGCGACCGCATCGCGCCGTGCTACGTATGCCGTGACAGGCGACCCTAGAGAAGCCCGCCCGCCGATTGAGGGCTGCACGGATCAAAATCGATCAGTGCGTTTTGATATTAGCCGCACCCAAAGAGGCACAAAGCCCGCAAACGCGACACGGAAGAAAGCGGACGGGACAAAACGGTACATGGCGGCAAAACCGGCCGGTTTAAGATGACAGGACGATGAAAAAACCGCTCTCTCCCTTGAAATCCCTTGTCTGCGCGAAAATCTGATTAAGACTGAACAAATGTCAGAATGCGATATGCCGGGCGTTTTTAACGCCGGTCAGATTTTCTCGACACCATCAGGGGGCAAGGGATGGCAATCACACATGCGCGACACCACAAATCGCGCCGCTTTCTTGCGACCGTCGCGGCGATAACTGTGTTCATGATCGCGCTGGCCGTTTCGCATCCTGTTTTCGCATCAAACGAAACATCACGCCCGTTTGCGGGCACGACGGTGCGCCTCGCATCTTTGGACTGGCCCCCTTACACCGGCGAAGACCTGCCCGGGAAAGGCAAAACGACCATTGTCTCCCGCCATGCTTTTGCGGTTAGCCATATTGGCATGAAGACGGTTTTTTATCCATGGCGCCGCGTTCTCGACAGCCTGCATTCCGATGAAAGCCTGATGGGTTATTATCCCGAATACAAATCAGCCCGGCTGGAAAAACAGTTCTATTTTTCCGATTCAATTGGCAGCAGCCCACTGGGTTTTGTCTCTTTGGCGGGATCAGCATTTGACTGGAACGTGCCAGATGATTTGAAAAAATGGCGCATTGGTGTGGTTGCCGAATATATCAATGAACCGTTTTTTGACCGCATGCAGAAAAACGGCATGCTTCACACACTTGCCGCCAATGACGATGTCACATTACTGCGTCTGCTGCATGCCAAGCGCATCGATGCCGCCGTCATAGACCAACAGGTCCTGCAATACTGGACCCGAACCCTGCCCGAATTCTCGTCCATCTCCCGGGACTTTGTCTTTCATCCCAAATTGCTGGGGACAAAAACCCTGCATGTGGTTTTTCGCCGGACCGAACAGGGGCGCCAATTGCGCGACCTGTTCAATTACGGCCTTCATCACCCGGCCAGCAGCCCAACGGCCGAACACTCGAAAAGGCCATTATCGCAATAACCTTTCCGAGTATCTTCCTGCCCATGCCGCAAAGGCTGGGTTAAAGGCCCAGCACATCCGACATGGCATAAAGCCCGGCATCCTTGCCATTGGCCCATTTCGCCGCACGGACCGCACCCTTGGCAAACACCTCGCGCGAGGAGGCCTTGTGTGTAATCTCGATCCGTTCGCCCTCGCAGGCAAAAACAACGGTGTGATCGCCCACCACATCCCCGCCGCGCAGGGTGGCAAAACCAATCGCCCCATCTTCGCGGGCACCGGTATGCCCATCGCGCGAACGAACGGCAACATCATCAAGCGCAACACCCCGCCCACGGGCTGCTGCTTCGCCCAGGCCCAATGCGGTGCCGGACGGCGCATCCACCTTGTGTTTGTGGTGCATTTCAACAATTTCGATATCCGCCGTGTCCTTGTCCAGGATCGCGGCAACTTTTTCGACCAGGGCGAAGGCCAGATTAACACCGACACTCATATTCGGGGCAAAAACAATTGCGGTCTTTTCAGCTGCTTTTGCCAGTTCCGCCTTCTGATCGGCCGACAGACCCGTGGTGCCAATGACCAGCACAGTCCCGGTTTCGGCGGCCAATGCCGCATGTTTCAGGGTTGCCGCCGGGGCGGTAAAATCGATCACGGCATCAACCTGGTTAAACAGGGCCTTGGGGTCATCGCCAATGGCAATGCCGCATTCTTCCAGCCCGGCAACCAGGGCAATATCCTTGCCAACAAAGGCCCCGCCCGGAAGGTCCGTGCCCCCGCCAATTTCGCAACCACTGGTTTTGGCGGTTTCCGCCACCAGCATCCGTCCCATACGTCCAGCACAACCGACGATTCCGATTTTCATTTTTGGCCTCCTGCAGGCAAATTCGTTCAATATGCCATCTGCTTTAGCACATCACGCCAGGCGATGAAACGACGGGAACCGCGCAGAAAGACATCAAAACACGACGAAACACAGCCCATAACAAAAAGGGATGGCACCTATTTGCACCACCCCGATTTTGCACCGCCTGGCTTATCATCGCGCCAGACGGTATTTTAAATTCCAAAACGTTTAATCAGCGGCATCGACCGGGGCATCCTTTGCCGCTTCCCATACGCCGTCAAGCTCGGCAACCACGTCGGCGGACAAGGTAACGGCGGATGCCGCGATGTTTTCATGCAAATGTGCGACCGATGATGTGCCGGGAATCAGCAAAATATTGGGCGCACGCTGCAACAGCCAGGCAAGGGCAACCTGCATCGCTGTCAAATTCAAACGCGCGGCAATATCGGACAAAATCTGTGATTGCAGCGGTGAAAAACCACCCAGCGGGAAAAACGGCACATAGGGGATGTTCTGTTTTGCCAGGTCATCAATCAACCCGTCATCATGGCGATGCGCCAGATTATACTGGTTCTGCACGCACACAATATCGGTGATGCCCATACCTTCGCGAATTTGCGTCGGGGTGACGTTGCTCAGCCCCAAATGCCGGATCAATCCCTGCTTTTTCAAATCTGCCAGCACCGAAAGCGGCTCGGCAATCGATCCTTCTGCCAGGCCGTGCACACCGTGCATGCTGCGAAAATTTACCACATCCAGGGCTTCAAGGCCCAGATTACGCAAATTGTCATGGACTGCCCGGGTAAGTTCCTCGGCAGACAAGGCCGGAAGCCAGTCGCCCTTTTCATCGCGGCGGGCCGCAATTTTGGTCACGATCAGCAAATCATCATGATAGGGATGCAACGCCTTGCGAATGATCTGGTTGGTGATGTGCGGGCCATAAAAATCGCTGGTATCAATATGGTTGATTCCGGCATCCACAGCCGCCTGCAAAACTTTTTCGGCCCCTTCCGGGTCACGCGGCGGGCCAAACACACCCAGCCCGGCCAACTGCATGGCACCGTATCCCATCCGCTTTACCCGACGACCGGCAAATTCAAACGTTCCCGATTTTTCGATCATAGACATGTGAAACCTCCTTAATGGCTGCCTCAAAGCTAGTGCTTGCAACACTGATCTACAATCAGGCACAATCAAAACAACTTGTACGAAAAGCCGAACAATGAATGTGGATCTGGGCGATTTAAATGCTTTCATTACGGTTGCACGGGCCGGCGGCTTTCGCGAAGGCGCACGGCTCAGTGGCGGCAGTGCATCGGCCTTAAGCGATGCCATTCGCCGCCTGGAAACACGCCTGGGGGTTCGGCTGTTTAACCGCACCACACGCAGTGTCGCCCTGACAGCGGCGGGCAATGGCCTGCTGGCCCGGCTGGAACCGGCATTGGGCGAAGTTGCCAATGCGCTGGATGTGGTGAATGGCTATCGGGATCGCCCCGCCGGAACCCTCAGGTTAAACATTCCCGTCAGCGCCGCCCGGCTGGCCCTGCCCGAAATCGTCCCGGCCTTTCTCGCCCGCTATCCCGATATCGAGCTTGAGATCGTCACCGAGGAAAGCTTTGTCGATCTGATGGCGGAAAATTGCGATGCCGGCATTCGGTATGACGAACGGCTGGAACAGGACATGATCGCTGTGCCCATCGGGCCACGCAAACAGCGCTTTGCGGCGGCGGCGGCCCCGTCTTATCTGGCCCGGTGCGGCACGCCACAACACCCGCAGGCTATGCTGGATCATGCCTGCATTCGCGGTCGCTTTGCCAGTGGTGCCATGTTTGCCTGGGAATTTGAAAAAGACGGCGAATCGATTGAAATTGCCGTAAAAGGCCCCTTCATCATGCGGCCCGGTGGTGGCACTGATCTGGCATTAGAGGTCGCCAAAGCAGGCATCGGGATCATTTACCTGTTTGAAGACTGGCTTCAGCCTTATTTTGATGACGGGTCATTGATCCCGATTTTGCCGGACTGGTGGCCGTCTTTCCCCGGTCCCAAACTGTATTATCCCGGGCGGCGACTGGTCCCTTCGCCCTTGCGCGCCTTTATCGATTTTGTCCGGGCATGGCCGACATCATCGCCACCGGAAAGCCCTGTAAAGTCGTAAAACCCCGCTAACAATACAGAGATCAATATCGAAGCCGTATCGGGTTACGAATCGGTTTCATCATGGTCTTGAACATGCCCGAACCGGCGCGCTTCGACCGGGTAATCGAGCAATCTTTTGTCAAAATCAGCGGCGATATCGGCCAGGGTAATGGTCGCAAAGCGGTCCATCATCAGGGCCTGCGCCTGTTCCAGGGTATGATCAATCGCGCTGTTAACCGCCTTTTCTACCAGGCAAACCGGGTTATCCTGTGCGTTGCCAATGGCAAATAAGGGCGGCTCCCCCAGGGCCGTATAAATATCGCGCAGGGTCATATCACCCAGTCCGCGCGCCAGCCGCCAACCGCCGCCATGGCCCTTTTCCGACGCCACCAAACCAGCCTTGCGCAAGCCGCCCAAAGTCCGGCGCACAACAACCGGATTGGTGCGCAACATTTCGGCAATTTCTTCAGATGTTGCGTGTTTGCGATGACGATCCAGATGGATCAACACATGCAACATTCGCGACAAACGATGGTCCTGTCTCATCGGCTAATTCTCCTACGGCGGCACACGTTTTCTTAGCAAATTTCGCTACACGTAACAAACAAAGTTACAAATTTTCTTGACGCGCTTTTGCCTTTCCCATTATGGAACTTCATAAGTTACGTAAAACTCGATGGGTCGCATCCCCGTCTTTCCGCATCTTAAAAGGACACATCATGGAACATGATTACGATGTAATTGTCGTCGGCGGCAGCTTTGCCGGCATGTCCGCCGCCCTGCAACTGGCCCGCGCCCGGCAAAACATCCTGGTGCTGGATGGCAATTTGCGTCGCAACCGTTTTGCCCGCCATTCGCATGGGTTTCTGGGCCAGGATGGCACCAGCCCCGATGACATCATTGCATCCGCACGCGCCCAGCTTTTGAAATACCCGACCCTGACCTGGGAAAATACCCTGGCCCAATCGGCCGAACAGGTTGGACGGTTATTTAAAATCACCACCGAAAGCGGGCAAAGCTATCTGACGCGCACCATTATTTTAGCAACCGGCGTGACCGACACCTTGCCAGACCTGCCTGGTCTTGCCGAACGCTGGGGCGATAGCGTTTTTCACTGCCCCTATTGCCACGGTTACGAAATGAACCAACACCCCCTTGGCGTGCTTGCCAGTTCCGAACTGGCCATGCACCAGGCCCTGATGCTGCCCGATTGGGGACCCACCACCTTTTTCCTCAATAACGCCTTTGAGCCGACAGACATTCAGCTATCCCAGCTTGCCCGTCGCAAGGTCACACTTGAACGCACCCCCGTTACCGAAATCACCGGGAAGCAGGCAAATGTCCAGTTAAAAGATGGCCGTGAAATCCCCCTGGCCGGCTTGCTGGTCCAACCCCGAACCAAGATGAGTTCACCCCTCGCATCCCAGCTTGGCTGTGCCTTTGCCGATGGCCCGCTCGGCCCTTATGTACAAACCGATGCCATGATGGAAACCACCATTCCCGGCGTTTTTGCCTGCGGCGATACCATGATCGCCAACGGTTCGGTTAGCCTGGCCGTTGGCAATGGCGTCCGTGCCGGTACCGCCGCCCATCAATGCCTTATTTTCTGGCAGGATACCTAAAGAACGCGCCTTTTTTGAAACAACGCAATTTACCCCTTCCCCGGACAGAAAATTCCTTTCTCTCCGGGGAAATCCCGGTTCATCAAGTAATGACCCGGAAGAAAGGCCTGTTAGAACCTATTTCTGGGTAGCGGTTTTAAAACGGGCCCTATAATCGCGCGCCGTTAACGAAAACTTGCGCAGAAATACCTTTCGCATGCGTTCATCTGTTCCAAACCCCGCGCGAAAGGCTACGGTTTTCAAGGGCATATCCGTATCCAGCAAAAGGGTTACGGCCCGTTCGCAGCGCGCATTTTCCAGGTAAACAGACGGCGTCATCCCCAATTCGGCTAAAAATAGCCGCGAAAAATGACGTGGGCTCATCCCCGCCCGCTCTGCCATATCCTTTACCGTCAGGGGTTGGTCCAAATGAGCCATAAGCCAAGCCTGGATATCGCGAATGTCAGCCGACCCCGTAAGTTGGCCTGTCAGGGCTGCACTGAATTGGGACTGCCCACCAGGACGCTTTAGATAGATCACCAAATCGCGTGCGACTTGCAACGCCAGGTCACGCCCAAAGTCCTGCTCAACAAATGCCAGGGTCAAATCAATCGCTGCCGTAACCCCCGCCGATGTCCACAAATTGCCGTCCTGGACAAATATTGCATCGGCATCAACATGAATGCCGGGAAAACGCCGTTGCAACAAACTGGCAAAGTTCCAGTGCGTCGCGGCACGGCGGCCTTCCAAAAGGCCGGCTTCGGCCAGAAAAAAGCTGCCCGTGCACAAAGCCGCAAAGCGATCCGCGTCACAAGCGCGTTTTCGACACCACTTTATAAGGCTGGGCTGCTGCACAATTGCGGTTTCGATATCGGCTGCGCCCGCAATAATAACGGTCGAAACAGGTTGTTCTTCGGGAAGAGCCGCCGCCGCTTCAAGTGACATCATCATATCGGACGGGACGGAGCCTGCCATCGGCGCAACCACGTTGATTTTATACCCCCGGCTATCCGCCTTTGCCGCAAGATGCTTGTTGGCATAACCCAGAACACTTAGTGGTCCGACAGCCTCCATGATCTTGAAACCGGGATAAATCACCAAATGGACCAGATGTTCGCCAAAGATATTTGGCGTAGCACTTTCCATTCCCCCGTCAATTCCGGGCATCTAAGCCTACCTTCATGTGCCGCATTTCCGTGTTCTTTGTCCGAAATCCACCGGTTCCCGCCCTTCGTTAAACATACGTTATGTTATAACATAACTAAATCAAAAGCATAGACCAGGAGCTACCATGAAAACGCGTGCCGCAATTGCGTGGGAACCCAACCGCCCACTTGAAATTGAAGAAATTGATCTTGAAGGCCCGAAAGACGGCGAAGTATTGGTTCGCATTGTCACAACCAGCCTTTGCCATACGGATATGTTCACGTTATCGGGGCGTGATCCGGAAGGGCTGTTTCCAGCCGTTCTGGGCCATGAAGGTTGCGGCATCGTCGAAGAAGTCGGTCGGGGGGTTACGTCGGTTAAACCGGGAGAACACATCATTCCCCTTTACACCCCCGAAGACCCGAACTGCCCCTATATCAAATCGGGTAAAACCAACCTGTGCCAAACCATCCGCGAAACGCAGGGACGGGGTGTCATGCCCGATGGCACATCGCGTTTTTCCTATAAAGGTAAAATGATCCATCATTATATGGGCACCAGTACCTTTGCCGAATATACCGTCCTGCCCGAAATTGCCGTCGCAAAAATATCAAAAGACGCCCCGTTGGCAAAAGCCAGCGTCATGGGCTGTGCCATACCGACCGGTATGGGAGCGGTGAGAAATACCGCCAAGGTTGAACCGGGTTCCACGGTGGCGGTATTTGGTCTGGGGGCTGTCGGTATGGCTGTAATCCAGGGGGCAAAAATGGTTGGTGCGGGCCGGATTATCGGCATTGATACCAATCCCAACAAATTTTTGCTGGCAAAAAGCCTGGGGGCAACTGAATGCATCAACCCTCTCGACTATCAGCAACCCATTCAGGAAGTGCTTGTCGAAATGACCAATGGGGGCCTTGATTACACCTTTGAATGTATTGGCAATGTCAATGTCATGCGCGCCGCACTGGAATGCTGCCACAAGGGGTGGGGCGAATGCACCGTCATTGGTGTCGCAGGTGCGGGCGAAGAAATTTCAACGCGGCCCTTCCAGCTTGTGACCGGTCGTGTCTGGCGTGGTTCAGCCTTTGGCGGCGTTTTAGGCCGTACCGGCCTGCCTAAAATGGTCGATGAATGGATGCAGGGCGATTTTGATGTCGATCCGTATATCACCCACAATATGGTCCACGACCAGATCAACACGGCGTTTGATTTGCTTCATGCCGGAGAATCCATTCGCTCCGTCATTCATTTCCGTCCTGATGAAACCATGACGGCACAGCAAGTTCCCGGCAAGATTTTGCCTGCCTGACGACAGGTCCCGAAACCAACAAATAACCCCCTGCGCATAAAAAACGCAGGGGGTTTAAAATCTTCGGCCAACAACCGGTATTCTTAATCCGTGAGGTCTTTCCAGATTTCTTTCATCTTGGAAAAGAACCCTTCGGATTCCGGGTGGCTGCCTTCTTCACGCGAAATATCGTCAAATTCGCGCAGCAGCTCTTTCTGCCGGTCAGACAGATGAACCGGTGTTTCCACGCTAACCTCGACAAACATGTCGCCCCGCGCCTGAGACCGCAGGATGGTCATGCCTTTGCCACGCAGGCGCAATTGCTGACCCGACTGCGTCCCCGCCGGGATATTGATGCGTGTGCGTGTGCCTTCGATGGTCGGCACCTCGATGGTGCCGCCCAGGGCGGCCTTACTCATCGGGATCGGAATGCGGCAATACATGTTCGCCCCGTCGCGCTGGAAGAAGCGATGCGGCTGAATATCCAAAAAGATATACAAATCGCCCGACGGTGCATTATTGGCACCGGCTTCACCCTCGCCCGCCAGGCGAATGCGCGTTCCATCCTCAACACCGGCAGGAATTGTGACCTGCAGGTTTTTCTGTTTTTCAACACGACCGGCACCATGGCAAACCTTGCACGGGTTTTTAACGATCTTGCCCTGCCCATGACAGGACGGACAGGTACGTTCAATGGTGAAAAAGCCCTGCTGGGCGCGCACCTTGCCATGACCATTACAGGTCGGACAGGTTACAGGCTGGGAACCGGCCTCGGCCCCGCTGCCATCGCAGGCATCACATTGAACTGAACCGGGGATCGTGATTTCCGACTTTTTACCCTGGAAGGCATCTTCCAGCGAAATCGCCATATTATAGCGCAGATCGGCCCCACGATTGGGCGAACCGCCACGACGGCCACCGCCGCCGCCCATTGCGCCAAAGATTTCGTCAAAAACATCGGCAAAGCCGCCACCGCCGAAACCACCAAAGCCGCCAGCCCCAAACGGACCACCGCCGCCGCCTGCACCACCCTGTTCAAAGGCAGCATGACCAAAGCGGTCATAGGCAGCACGCTTGTCGTCATCTTTCAAGACGTCATAGGCTTCGCTGATTTCTTTAAATTTTGCTTCAGCAGCCGTGTCGCCCGGATTTTTATCCGGATGATATTTCACTGCCATTTTGCGATAGGCGCTCTTGAGCTCGGCTGCGCTGGCATCCTTGCTCACGCCCAAAAGCTCGTAATAATCCTGTTTCGCCATCCGTTACTCCGGAAATACGGGCGGGCCGTCCGCACATGTCATAAGATATTATGAGTGCTGAACGGCCCGTCACGAGTTACAGGGCGGCGTGCATGACGACCGCACCGGTCGTCTTACTTGTCTTTTTTGCTGTCATCGACTTCTTCAAAGTCAGCATCGACAACACCATCATCAGCCTTGCCTTCAGAAGAAGAAGCACCGGCCGCTGCATCAGCAGCTTCGCCTTCTTCGCCCTGCTGGGCATGATACATGGCTTCACCAAGTTTCATCGACGCCTGCTGCAGTTCGTTCACCTTGGCATTGATGGCTTCGGGATCTTCGCCGTCCTTGGCTTCCTTCAGGGCAGCCAGGGCGTCTTCAATCATCGACTTGGTGTTGGCATCAACCTTATCGCCATGTTCGGCCAGGTTCTTCTCGGTCGAATGGACGATGGCTTCTGCCTGATTACGGGCTTCGACCAGTGCCTTGCGCTTTTTATCGCCTTCGGCATTGGATTCGGCATCCTTAACCATTTTTTCGATTTCATCATCCGACAGACCGCCAGATGCCTGAATGCGAATCTGCTGTTCCTTGTTGGTCGCCTTGTCCTTGGCCGAAACATTGACGATACCGTTGGCATCGATGTCAAAGGTGACTTCGATCTGCGGGACGCCACGCGGCGCGGTCGGCAGGCCAACCAGGTCAAACTGACCCAGCATCTTGTTATCAGCGGCCATTTCGCGTTCACCCTGGAACACGCGGATGGTCACAGCAGTCTGGTTGTCTTCCGCGGTCGAGAAGGTCTGCGACTTGCGGGTCGGGATGGTGGTGTTCCGGTCGATCAGGCGGGTGAACACGCCACCAAGGGTTTCAATACCCAGTGACAGCGGGGTCACGTCAAGCAGCAGAACGTCTTTGACGTCACCCTGCAAGACACCACCCTGAATGGCAGCACCAAGGGCCACAACTTCATCCGGGTTCACACCCTTGTGCGGGTCACGACCAAAGAATTCCTTAACGCGTTCCTGAACCTTCGGCATACGGGTCATGCCGCCAACCAGGATCACGTCATCAATTTCGCCTGCCGAAACACCGGCATCCTTCAACGCAGCCTTACACGGCGTGATGGTGCGATCAATCAGGTCACCAACCAGCGATTCGAGTTTCGCACGGCTCAGTTTGACATTCAGGTGCTTCGGACCGGACTGGTCAGCCGTGATGAACGGCAGGTTAACCTCGGTCTGCATCGAGGAAGACAGTTCGATCTTGGCTTTTTCAGCGGCTTCTTTCAGGCGCTGCAGGGCCAGACGGTCCTTGCGAAGGTCGATCTGCTGTTCTTTTTTGAACTCGTCAGCCAGATAATCAATGATCTGTTTGTCGAAGTCTTCACCACCCAGGAAGGTATCGCCATTGGTTGATTTAACTTCAAAAACGCCATCGCCGATTTCCAGAACCGAGACGTCAAAAGTACCACCGCCTAGGTCATAAACAACAACCGTGCCGCCTTCTTTTTTGTCCAGGCCATAAGCCAGGGCAGCAGCGGTCGGTTCGTTGATGATACGCTTGACTTCAAGACCGGCAATTTTACCGGCATCCTTGGTGGCCTGACGCTGCGAATCGTTGAAATATGCCGGAACGGTAATTACCGCTTCGGTGACCGGCTCGCCCAGATGGGCTTCGGCGGTTTCTTTCATCTTCTGCAGGATCATTGCGGAAATCTGGCTCGGTGCCATTTTCTCGCCATTGACTTCGACCCATGCGTCGCCGTTTTCACCGCCAATAATTTTGTACGGTACCAGATCTTTGTCTTTTTCGACTTCCGGGTCCCCCATGCGGCGGCCGATCAGGCGCTTGATCGCAAACAGGGTGTTTTCCGGGTTAGTCACAGCCTGGCGTTTTGCCGGCTGACCCACAAGGCGCTCACCATCATTGGTAAAAGCAACCATCGACGGGGTGGTACGTGCCCCTTCACTATTCTCAATAACCCGGCCTTCCTTACCGTCCATCACTGCAACGCAGGAGTTGGTGGTGCCAAGGTCAATACCGATAATCTTGCCCATAATTCGTTCCTCTTTTAGCGGCCGGCCCGTCCCGCAGCCTTCGCCTTGAAGCGCCGCGCAGGACCTCCTGGGACCAATTGGTTATAATAACGTGTCATACACGGGGCAATCACCCCGCGCACCTATATATGAAAGTCAAAACAAAGTCGCAAGCCGTCAAAATGTGGATTTTTGAGGGTTTTTCATCACAAACAGCCCCAAGACTGTCACAACTTGCCTCAAAGCCGGGGTTCGATCACATATTTTCAGTCCTTATCGGCCAAAATCAGCCATTCCTAACGGTGAAAATGATACCCCCTTGATCAAGCCCTCCTATACCGATGAGGTACCATTCCGGCAGATCAAAAGTTTCTCGCGCAGGGTTTGGGCCAATTCCTGTTTGGCATCCTCCCCCAGAAAAGGGGCAATTTCCACATCCCGCCCGTGGCTACGCAAGATCAGCATATGACGCGTTTCATCTCGCGGTTGCAAGATCACTTGTAGCCAATAGGTCTGAAAATCAAATTCTTCGCGCTTTCCCCGCACCGAAATACGGGTCAGCCGCAAAACGCTGCGGCGCAATTCAATCATTTCGCCACAACGCGCGGCTTGAAAATTCATATGGAAGGCAAAAGACAACAGCGCCACATCCACGCCAAGAAAGCCTGCAATCGGCCAGGCCCCCATCGACCAGAACAACAGCCCAAGCGACGTTGTGACGCCCCCAACGCACAAAACAAGCCTGCGCGCGCCCCGCCGGGTCAGCGAGCGTTGAGGATGTAAATCGGTTTTAAAAACCGGTTTTTCGGTGCGCGGCAATCTTGGCATTGCATCATATCCTGCGCCAGACATCGCCCAAGCCCCGCCCCTTATGCCTGCCCATCCATGGCAAAAAATCAGAAGGTCGGGGATCAAGCGCAATCATGCGGCACATTTTGCATTCTGTTCCCAAAACGGGAAAAACTGTTAAGGCCAGAAGCCCATGATGCCGCGAATTTTGGAATCACTCCAGCCTGATCGCAAACAAAAATCGACCTGCGCCTTTCCCGGGCTTATAAATGGTGGCAAACAATCAAACAAAACAGGCCGTTCCCGCGCCCCACAGCCAAAAGCAGAGATCCCGATGTCCCGCCAGATGAGCAAAGCCGCCATAGAAGAATTCTTTCAGCGCCTGTCCGATGCCGACCCGGAACCCAAAGGCGAGTTGGATTACACCAATGTTTACACCTTGCTGGTGGCCGTGGCCCTATCCGCCCAGGCCACCGATGTCGGGGTCAACAAGGCGACCAAAAAACTGTTTGAAATTGTCGCCACCCCGCAAGATATGCTCGATCTGGGTGAAGAAGCCCTGATCAGCCATGTGCGGACCATCGGCCTTTATCGTGGCAAGGCCAAAAACATCATGGCGGCGGCACAAATCCTGGTGGAAAAACATGGCGGCGTCGTGCCCAATGACCAGGAAGCGCTGGAAGAACTGCCCGGTGTGGGCCGCAAAACCGCCAATGTGGTGCGCAATATTGCCTTTGGTGAACCGACCATTGCGGTTGATACCCATATCTTCCGGCTTAGCAACCGTACCGGCATGGCCAAGGGCAAAACACCCCTGGCCGTGGAAAAGGCTTTGCAAAAGAAAATACCCACCAAATTTATCCAGCATTCCCATCACTGGATGATCCTGCATGGCCGCTATATCTGCAAGGCACGGACCCCGCGCTGCCAGGATTGCATTGTAAGTGATCTGTGTAATTTCAAAGACAAAACACCCGCCGCGGAATAACCGGGCGGGTGCTGATCGTGTGTTTGTCAGGCTGTTAACCCTGTGATCGCAATCTGATCAAAATACCGCATCAAAAGACGCCGGTGCCGGGCTGATCATTTTGGCACCGCTGCGCGAAATTTGCATCACGGCATAGCCCCGCTGGGTCCGGCCATCGGCGGTCAGGCGGAACACGCCATCAATGCCGGAAAAACCGGTCGGGTTGGTCAAACCCTCCATCGTAATGCCCTGCTCGGACCCTGCCAGCACGGCAGCAAGTGCTGTGCTGTCATAGGCCAGGCTGGCAATACGCGGCGGTTCGGACCCGAATGTTTTGCGATAACGCTCGGAAAAGGCCTGCCAGTTGCCCGGTTCCGGGGCGGCAAAGATCCCGCCATTCAGGGCCGGTTCGCTAAACAGGCCCGGGTCATTCCAGCCAAAGGTGCCGATATATTGCACCGATGATGAATCAACATCAAAATAGGCCAGCAACGCCGAAACCTGGCGCAATTCTCCGCCCGTTGCCGGCAGGATCAGGGCGTTGAAATCCGGATCCCCCAGGGTATCAAGCCCGGACAGACGCTGCAAAGCGCGCTGCGATGCGCTGGACCCGTCGGCTTTTAATTGGGCCTTGCGCGACACCAGGGCCGCATGGCGCTGGTTATATTCGGCAAAGTCCTTCACCGTCTCTTCCATTGAATCGCTGCCAGGCTGGTAAAAGGCAACCTGCCCCAGGCTACCACCTGCTTCGGTGACAATCCGGTCGAGCGAGGATGAAATCTGGCGGCCATAATCATTTTGCGGCAACAGGGCGGCAAACTTGTATTTGCCCTGGCTGACCGCATAGGACGCCGCCCGTTTGATCTGGTCTTCCGGCGACAGGCCATTCACCCAGACACCGGGTTCGGCGGCACGGATATTGTTGGAAAAGGACAAAACCGGCACACCGGCCTGTTTGGCCACTTCACCAGCGCCATTAACGGCGTCCGAAAATAACGGTCCCAAAATCAGCTTGGCCCCGGCATTCACCGCTTTTTGTGCAGCAAGGCGCCCACCGTCATAGCTGGCTTCGGTATCAATCGGCATCAAGACAAAATCATCAGAAGCCGCATCAAACAGGGCCAGTTCGGCGGCATGACGCATCGCCCGGCCCAAATCCCCGTGTGGGCCGGATAACGGCAACAACAGGGCCACCCGTTTATCGGTGGTGGCAGCTTCATCATTGTAAATGCCCGAAAGAACCTGCCCGTCGCCGGGCATTCCATCAAACGGGCTGGGTTCACCGATCAGGTCCTGGTTTGGGGCCCGTGTGGCCGCATCAGGGCCATTATTGGTGACAACAGGCGCTGGCTCACGATTTGAATCCGTGTTAGTCAGGTCGGTACTGCACGCGCCCAGCCCCAGCGAAAGGACCAACACAGATGCCGTCCGGCACGCAAACCGGCGCCACGCCGAATTCCCGTTCCTCGTCGCAGACGGATGAAGTCTCGGAAAACCCACTCTCTTCACCTCCCAATGGCGTTATATCTTCGCAGGGTAATGCGGGCGATCCGGCAAGTAAACCGGATCAAACAGGGAATGACAAAACCCTGCCATTATCGGCCGGGCTATACTTGGTTGCTACTCCAATCGGAAATTTAGGCGATATTACGTTTCGTGCGGTCGATATCCTTAAACGGGCCGAAATTATTTTGTGCGAGGACACCCGCACATCGGGCAAGCTTTTGTCACGTTTCGGCATAAAGACCAAACGCATTGCCTATCACGAACATAACGCCGAAAAAATGCGCCCCGAAATCATGGACAGGTTAGGCAAAGGCCAGGCCATTGCCCTGATTTCCGATGCCGGAACCCCGCTGATCAATGATCCGGGCTACAAACTGGTGCGCGACTGTCAGGCGACAGGCCATACGGTAACGACCGCCCCCGGCGCTTGTTCCCCGATTGTCGCACTGATTTTATCAGGCCTGCCCAGCGACCATTTTTTCTATGCCGGGTTCCTGCCGCCCAAATCAATGGCCCGGCAAAAGGAACTCACCCGCTTTGCCCCCATTCCCGGCTCGTTGATTTTTCTTGAAAGCCCCAAACGGCTGGCCGCCTGCCTGCGCGACATGGCCGATTGCCTGGGGGAAAGTCGCCCGGCTGCCGTCACCCGCGAACTGACCAAAATGTTCGAGGAAGTCCGCCCCGGCACCTTGGGCGATCTAGCCGCCCATTATGACGAAGCCGGTGCCCCCAAGGGCGAAGTGGTGATTGTGGTGGGCCCCGCCCCCGCCGGTTCCAATGAGCCCTCGCCCGAGGATATTGACCACCGCCTGCGTGATCTTTTGCAAACCCACCGCACCAAGGATGCCGCCGATATTCTGGCGCGCGAAACCGGCCTTAAAAAACGCGACCTTTACAATCGCGCCCTGGAACTGGGCCAGGATAAATAACCCGCATGGGCATCTCACCCCATCGCCCCGCCCGGCAAAACCGGCATAACCAACCCCGCATTAAGGCGGAAAAATCGGGTCGTTATGCCGAAAGCCTGTGTTGTTTATGGCTGAGGATAAAGGGATATCGTATCCTCAAACGGCGGTATCGCGGGCCGGGCGGCGAGATCGATATCCTGGCGCGCAAAAACACGACCCTGATCGCCATCGAGGTCAAATATCGCAAAAACAGCGACGACGCCCTGTTTGCCATTACCCCGCGCCAGCAAACCCGCATCGCCCAAAGCCTGCAGGCCTTTGCCACCCGTACCGGCCATTCGGGGGACATGCGCATGGATGTCATGACCGTCAGCCCCAAAGGCCGTATTCACCATCATATCAATGTCTGGATGGGATAAGCCCCTGCGACCCAAACATCCTGTGCGCGCAAACCGCCAGACGAAAACCGTTCAGGCCCGCAAGGTTTCATGGGGTGTTGTGTTATTCCGGCATGTGCCTCACGGGTGCATTTTTGCGCCCTTGGTAATTTTATCCGCCACCCGCTTTTCCGCCCGCAAGGCAATGCCCACCACTTTGGCGTCATCCGGGGCAAATTTGCCAAAAACCTCGCGGTTGGCGGCATCATGGCCTGTGGAAAACATTTCCTCGATATAAAGCGAGGCCGGAACACCACGATCAATCACGCGATGATGAATTTTGCCCATCGTCGCCTGGTCTGCCGCCAGCACGATGGCAGGCTGCATCGACATGGGATTGTATTTATTGCCATTGCGGTCCACATAATCATCGCCAATAATTTCGGGAAATTTGGCGATGATGCCGCTCATCAAAAAGGCGGTTACATTCAGGGATTGCCAGCTTTGCAGGTCATTTCGCAATATAATGGCAACTTTGGTATCAAACATGTGTGTTCTATTCCGTCTCAAAGGTGAAAGGGGAAAAGGATGGCAATGCTTCTAACCTCCCCGCAGGAAGACGGTATTGAACGTTTGTGCAACCAAACCGTCCGCGAACGATTTTTGACCGCCCCCTCCCTGCCCGGCATTGAACGGATCGAAGCCCAGTTTTACGGCGACATGTTCGCCCCCCATCGCCACGACACCTATGCGCTGGGTGTAACCCTGCATGGGGTGCAAACATTTTCATATCGCGGCACCAAACAATTTAGCCAGCCTGGCAACATTATCGTCCTGCATCCCGACGAAATTCATGATGGCGGTGCGGGCACCGATATCGGCCTGCGCTATCGCATGCTCTATCTCGATCCGGCCCTGCTATGGCGCGGATTGGGCGAAAATGCCCCCGGCCTGCCCTTTGTCGCCGAGCCGGTTTTTTCCGACCCGGCCCTGTCCGCCACCCTTCTGGAAATGCTGGCCCATCTCGATAGCAATGTGGATGCATTGCTGATTGACCAGTTTGTTTGCGCCGTCGCGGATGGCCTGTCGCGCCATGCCAAACAGCCGATTCGCCGCAGCACAAAATTGGCCTTTCCCCGTTTGGAACGGGCGCGGGAATTTCTCGAAGCCAACAAAGCCGACACCATCAACTCCACCGATCTGGAAGATGTCACCGGGCTGGATCGCTACACATTGATCCGGCAATTCAAGGCCTGTTATGCCACCACCCCGCACCGCTTTTTGGTTATGCGGCGCTTGCAACAGGCCAAAAACCTGATTGCGCAGGGCGAACCTTTTGCCGGGATCGCAGCAGATACCGGCTTTGCCGATCAAAGCCATTTAAACCGCCATTTCAAACAGGCCTTTGGCATCACGCCGGGCCGCTGGGCCGAAATGGTGCGCCCTCACCTTGTGACGCAACAAAAGGGCGCATAATCGCGCTCAGATCAGGCAAAAGAAAACCGGCAGATCCGAAACCTGCCGGTCTTCATGAGGTTAATTTTGCAAATTACCGCGATGGATCAAGTATTGCGATAAGCCCCCTGGCGTTCCAGCATCCAGCCTGGATATTCCGACGGCAGGGCACTGACGTTATCAAGCGTTTCCAGGTCAGCCCCGGTCAGCTTGATGCCAGTCGCCTTGATGTTATCCTCCAGCTGTTCGACGCGTTTGGCGCCAACAATCACGCTGGTGACAGCCTGCTGGTGCAACAACCAGGCAAGTGCGATCTGGGCGACACTGCAATCATGGGCCTTGGCGACCACCCGCATCGCATCGATGCAGTCATAGGCGCGATCACGGTTCACCGGCGGGAAATCAAAACTGGCCCGGCGGCCTTGTCCATCGGTTTCGTTATTGCGGTCATATTTGCCGCTTAACAAACCGCCCGCCAGCGGGCTCCAGACCATCAAGCCCACATTTTCCGATTTCAAAAGCGGCACGATTTCGCGCTCAAGGTCCCGTCCGGCCAATGTGTAATAGGCCTGAAGCGAGGCAAAACGCGCCAGATTTTTCCGCTCGGAAATCCCCAGCGCCTTCATAATCTGCCAAGCGGCCCAGTTGGAAACGCCGATGTAACGGACATGTCCGTGTTTCACTAGCGTATCAAGCGCCTCAAGGGTTTCTTCCATCGGGGTTTCATTATCAAACCCGTGAATTTGGTACAGATCGATATGCTCAAGCTGCAGGCGTTTGAGGCTGGCCTTGACCTGATCCATGATATGATAGCGCGACGCCCCGGTTGCATTGACATTGCGGCCCATGCGACCAAAAACCTTGGTCGCCACAACAACGTCTTCACGCGGAATGCCCAGATTTTTCAAGGCTTGCCCGGTAATTTGTTCGGACATGCCTTCGGAATAGACATTGGCGGTATCAATAAAATTGATCCCGGCATCCAGCGCGGTTTTCACCAGGTCATCCGCCTCTTTTTGCCCAACGGCACCAATTTTCTGCCAAAGATCACCCTGGCCACCAAAGGTCATGGTGCCAAGACACAGTTCCGAGACAAAAAGCCCTGTTTGTCCAAGTTTGTTATAAAGCAAGGGTCTGGTCCTTTCGTGTCGTCATAAAAAGAACGATGTGCCGCCCATCTGGCAAAACTGGCCCGGTATCATAACACACAAAGGCGAAAGTCCTGGGGATAGCTGGGGTATCGGGCCCGGCAAACCGGCACATGAAATTCAAAAGCCACCCGCAAAGTAAGCATCGAAACAAGGCTGGCAATGGGGGCTGCAGGATCAGGCAAGGATCGACGTTTATTGTTTTATCCCTGCGCGCACATAAATGTTCTTTGCTCGCCCCTTATGCCCCTATACTCCCAAGCCCCTATCCCGCCCGATCAACGATCAACACGTTTCAGCTGCCAGAGTTAAAAGGCACAAAGGACAGCGATCATCGCCGGCATTTTTAAAACTCTTTAATATCCATCGCGCATAGTAAGGGGCGTAATGGGGTGGGCAGGCAAATCTATGACGTCAATTTCAAAACCGGGCAATCATCATGACCCGGGCAAAACACCAACAAGGCACACAAGGTATACACGGCTACGGCAGGTTTGCGGCGGGCTGTTTTTGGTAGCGGGCCTTCTGGCAAGCACGGGCTGTACATCGCTTGTGGTCGGGGCTGGTGCCACGGCCGGGGTCGCGGCAATGCAGGAACGCGGCTTTAAAAACTCGGTCAATGATAACGCCATTACCGCCAATTTGTGGCGCAAATATCTGGAAATCGACAAGGACATGTTTGTCGATATCGATATCGAGGTGGTGGAAGGCGAGGTCCTTCTTGCTGGTCGGGTGCCCAGCGATGCTGTCGAAATGAAGGCGGTTGAAACCGCCTGGCAAACGGACGGTGTGAAGCGGGTGATCAATAAATTGCAGGTTGGCCAGGAAGTTGGCCTGATTGATACGGCAAGTGACCTTTTGATCAGCACGCGGATAAAAACCGCCCTGATGTTTGACAGCCGCGTTTATGCCATTAACTACAATATAGAAACCGTTGACGGCACCGTATACCTGATGGGAATCGCCCAGAACAAAGACGAGCTTGATCGGGTTATTTCGCATGTGCGCGCGACAAGCTATGTTAAAAAGGTTGTTAATTTCGTCCGCCTCAAGGACGACCCTACACGCAAGAGGACATAGATATCACAGGCATCATGACTGATATGGAACGGCATGAACCCGCCCTGCAATGGCTGAAATCCTATGCTGCGGGTGCGTATCCGGATGCAACCGCAGCCGAGGCGGCGCTTTATCTGGCCAGCCTTGACCAGCCGGAGCGTGACATCACCGCCTATCTGTCCCGTCTTGATGATATCTGTGCCGATTTGGAACGTGCCATTGCCGATACCAGCACCCTGGAAGGCACCCCGCCCCGTGTGATGGACCTGGCCATTGCCCTGCAAAATGTCATTCCCGGCGATCATGGCTTTCAGGGCGACGAGGAAAATTACGACGATACCGAAAACGCCAACTTGATGTGCGTGATCGACCGCAAACGCGGCCTACCCGTGGCCCTGGCCCTGTTATATCTGCATGCCGCCGCACGTTGCGGGCTGGACATGACCGGCATTGATTTTCCCGGCCATTTCCTGTTGCGCCTTGAAGCCAATGGCGAACGTGTGCTGTTGGACCCGTTTCATAATGGCATTATACTGGGGGCGGCGGAACTGCGCGAATTGCTCAAGGCGTTTCAGGGCCTGGATGCCGAATTACAGCCCGAACATTACCGCGAGGCGACCAACCGCACGATATTGTTGCGACTGCAAAACAATATCAAAGTCCGGGCGCTCCGCAGTGGCGATCTGGCCTATGCCACCACCATTCTGGAACGCTGTCTGATCATCGCACCGGACGAACCTGGCCTGTGGCACCAGGCCGGCACGCTGCACGCCCGCCTGAATAATGATGAAAAGGCCCTCGCCGCCTTTGAACAATTCCTGAAACTCAACCACGACCCGCGCCATCACCAACGCATTAAAACCCTGGCCGCCGAATTACGCGACAGAATTGCCGGCATTTCACGGGATGACGAAAAAACTGCCACTGATACCCCGGATGATACCGTTATTCCGTTTAACCCGGCCAAAACCACAGGCGCATGCGGGCCGAAAAACACAGCGCCAGGCACATCATCCGCATCCCCTTCATCCCATGATGATCCCTCACCTGCCTAAGGTTCGTCGTATCTGAAGACGCGTGGGAAAACAGGGGTACAGGAATGATGCTGGCATACACAAAAATATCTCACCTGGCCTCCTGCCGCCATCCAGTTTCAGCCTGCCGAACTCAACGCAATATATAAACGGTATATAAAAGGTCTGCGGCAAGCATATCCAAGGCAGCAGCACCTTCCGTAATGCCTTAAGGCTGTCTTTCCACACGTCTCCTCGTTGTCAGGACAAAGCGCCGGAAGAGCGTTTTTTACGATGTGTTGAGACGGCATCTGCTTCACACCGAACAACGTGACACATCAGGCGAATCAGATCTCATCCCTCCAAATGACCCAAATTACCCTCGTCGCGAGCCGATATTTTTCATCCTGTTTTGTCGAGATTCTTTGTCCGAAACAACAACGCCATATGGGCTTTTCCTGGTCGCACGATAAATTACATCGACCAAACAGGCCGTCGTCACAGCCATAATATCACCGGTCATTGGCAGGTCATCGGCACCTGAAATTCATATCCATACCGAAATGAAGTGACAGAAAAACCCGGCCCTTTACACAGCCTTTTCGTGCCTATTTTTCCCAACCATTATCCCTAAAATCTCTCGAAGCCGCAAATTTCCCGAGATGGCGCAAACCTTGCCGTTTCGTGTGACTGTCGCCTTTATGCGGGAAATAATACCCATATAGAGTTATTTAATAATCCTTATATCGTAAATTTATTGAGTTAAATAAAAATATCTAATCGGAGACAAACCGGTTTGAATGTTTGCCTAGACCGGCAAAATCGGCAAAATCACCCGTGTTTTTGCCCATCAAAAACTCTGAAAGATGCTTATTCCCCCATTATTTGAGAGATTTTTGGCGCGTGACAGCCTGTTTTTCGGGCGAAGGCGCCTTCGCCCTGTCCCGATACAAATCCAGCGTTTCTGCCGCCTTGAGCGGGAAAGATCGCCAATTTTTCGAGGTTGTTTCCAGAGGTCACAGCCGACCATGCGAACGGACAAAGGCACTTCAAAATTACATTTGATCGAAGGTGATTTTCGCCACATGCATCCGTAAAAATCTACATATGCAGATAGAGATCGTTTCGGTTCACTAGTCGCTTTTCCATCCCATACCGGCGACGGTCGCAAAACTTGCGCGACGAAGCTGAACGACTATACTGCCGCAAAACTTACCCGACGATCATGTCGGCCCATACCCAACCAGCAGGAATTTACATGAGCGAACCCACCGTAGATGTCGTTGGCATCGGCAATGCCATTGTTGACGTTTTGACCCATTGCAATGAAGACGACCTCACACGTCTGGAACTGGTCAAAAATGCGATGACCCTGATTGATGCCGACCGTGCCGACGCGCTTTATGCGGAAATGGGTCCGGGCATCGAGATGTCGGGCGGGTCGGCTGGCAATACGATGGCCGGGATCGCCGCCTTGGGTGGCAAGGGGTCTTATATTGGTAAAGTCCGCGACGACCAGCTTGGCACGGTTTTTCGCCACGATATCCGCGCCATGGGGGTTAGCTTTGATACCAAAGCGGCCAGCGAAGGTTCCTCGACAGCACGTTGCCTGATTTTCGTCACCCCGGACGGGCACCGCACCATGAATACCTTTTTGGGTGCCTGCACCGAGCTTGGCCCCAATGATATTGACCCCGAACTGATCAAATCAGCCAAGGTCACTTATATGGAAGGCTATTTGTGGGACCGCGACGACGCCAAGGAAGCCTTTGTCCTTGCCGCGAAAATCGCCCATGAGGCCGGTCGCCAGGTATCGATCACGCTTTCGGATTCCTTCTGTGTGGATCGCCACCGGGAATCCTTCCGCGATCTGGTGCATAACCATGTCGACATTCTGTTTGCCAATGAAGACGAAATCAAATCGCTGTACGAAGTCGAAACCTTTGACGAGGCCCTGGCCGAAGTTCGTCGTCACTGCAAGGTCGCAGCCCTGACCCGCAGTGAAAAGGGATCGGTCATTGTCTCGGGCGACAATGTAATTGAAATTATCGCAGAGCCCGTCAACAAAGTTGTCGATACCACCGGCGCGGGCGACCTGTTTGCCTCGGGATTCCTTTTTGGCTACACCCAGAATTATGACCTGGCGACCTGCGGTCGGTTGGGTTCGATCTGTGCGGCAGAAGTTATTTCACATATGGGTGCGCGCCCGGATGCCGACCTGAAAGAGCTTTGCAAAGACGCCATTCCGGCCTAAGCTGTTGCGACGACAAAATTTCACGGGACAGCAACAATGGGGCTGTCCCGCAGAAATGCGCCATTGCCGGACGCATGGCTGCCATTTCAACGCTACCAGGCATTGACAATCTGCGGCCAATAGCGCATGTACCCGGCGTCTGTGTTGTATTTTTAAAAAATCAAGCACTCTGGCATTTGCAAGGCAGGTTATGCGCCGCCCATCGCGAGCAGCACCCTGCCTTCATCATATATATATCGACCAATCTTGTTTCTGACCGATGCGGCGGCACAACCGGCGCGCGGCATGTTATACGGAGTCCGCGCCCATGAACTTGCGCAATATCGCCATTATCGCCCACGTTGACCACGGTAAAACAACCCTGGTTGACTCCATGTTCCGCCAATCCGGCGTCTATCGTGACAACCAGCGCGTTGATGAACGCGCTATGGACAGTAACGACCTGGAACGCGAACGCGGCATTACCATTATGGCAAAGCCGACCGCCATCCAGTGGGGTGAAACCCGCATCAATATCGTCGATACCCCGGGCCACGCCGATTTCGGCGGTGAAGTCGAACGTATTCTGTCGATGGTTGACGGTGTTGTTCTGCTGGTCGACTCGGCCGAAGGCCCGATGCCGCAGACCAAATTCGTTCTGGGTAAAGCCCTGAAGCTGGGTCTGAAGCCGATCGTGATCATCAACAAGATCGACCGTCCCGACCAGCGCGCTGAAGAAGTGCTCGACGAAATTTTCGATCTGTTCGTCTCGCTTGAAGCCAATGAAGAACAGCTTGATTTCCCGGTTCTCTATGCGTCGGGTCGTGATGGCTGGGCGGCTGAAAACCCCGAAGGCCCGAAAGAAAATCTGACCCCGCTGATGGATCTGATTCTCAACTATGTTCCGGCCCCGAAAGCCGAAGTTGATGCGCCCTTCGCCATGATTGCCACCATGCTGCATGCCGATAACTTCCTGGGTCGTATTCTGACCGGTCGTATCGCCCAGGGCCGCGCCAAACTGAACATGCCGGTTAAGGTTCTGCGCGGTGATGGCACCGTTGAAACCGGCCGCCTGTCCAAACTGATGGGTTTCCGCGGTCTGGATCGTGTCCCGCAGGAAGAAGCCGAAGCAGGCGACATCATCGCCATTGCCGGTTTGACCGACGCCACCGTGGCCGACACCATCTGTGCGGCCGACGTTAAAGTTGCGATCAAAAGCCAGCCGATCGATCCGCCGACCCTGGCGATGACCTTCTCGGTCAATAACTCGCCGCTGGCCGGCCAGGAAGGTGACAAAGTTACCTCGCGCATGATCCGCGCCCGTCTGGAACGCGAAGTTGAAGGCAACATTGCCATTCAGTTGACCGAAACCGACGACAAGGATGCCTTCGAAGTTGCCGGTCGTGGCGAATTGCAGCTGGGCGTTCTGATCGAAACCATGCGCCGTGAAGGCTATGAACTGTCGATCTCGCGTCCGCGCGTTCTGATCAAGGAAATTGACGGCGTTCTGTCCGAACCGTTCGAAGAAGTTCAGGTTGACGTTGACGAAGAATATGCCGGTGCCGTGGTTGAGAAAATGAGCCTGCGCAAAGCCGAAATGACCGATATGCGGTCATCTGGTGGCGGCAAGACCCGTATTCTGTTCCTGGCACCGTCACGCGGCCTGATCGGCTATCATGGTGAGTTCCTGACCGATACCCGTGGTACCGGCGTGATGAACCGTGTGTTCCATTCCTATGGCCCGGTTAAGGGTTCCATTGCCGGGCGTCGTAACGGCGTTCTGATCTCGAATGACCAGGGCGATGCGGTTGCCTATGCGCTTTGGGGCCTTGAAGATCGCGGCATTATGTTTATTGAACCGGGCGCGCGCGTCTATCAGGGCATGGTCATTGGGGAACACAACCGTGACAACGACCTGGAAGTAAACATCCTGAAGGGCAAAAAGCTGACCAACGTTCGCGCATCGGGCAAGGATGATGCGATCACCCTGACCCCGCCGCGCCAGATGAGCCTGGAAGAAGCCCTTGCTTACATCCAGAATGACGAACTGGTCGAAGTTACGCCCAAAAGCATCCGCATTCGCAAGCTGTACCTTGATCCAAACGTGCGCAAACGCGAAAGCCGCAAAAAAGAATCTGAAAACGCCTGATCACTTCGGGCTTTCAGTTACCACACAATGGCAAAGGGCCGGTCACAAGACTGGCCCTTTTGCTTTGCCGTCATGTTTTTGGCTGAAATCACCCCTGCTTTTCGGCATTCTTTAACCGATAAAGCCATAAGGTCGCCGATCGCAGGCAACCGGCCGATATGCAGGGGGAAGAATGAACAACCATACCAAACGCAGCTGGGGCGAAGCCTTTATGGCCCTGACCAATGGCCGGGTTATTACCATGCTGTTTTTGGGGTTTTCCGCCGGCATTCCGATTTTGCTGATTTTTTCGACATTATCGATCTGGCTGCGCGAGGCCGGGGTGGAACGCGCCACCGTCACCTATTTCAGCTGGGCGGCATTGGGCTATTCGTTCAAATTTGTTTGGGCCCCAATCATTGACCGCCTGCCATTGCCCGGCCTGCATGCCACATTGGGACGGCGGCGAAGCTGGCTGATTGTCGCCCAAACGGCCATTATCATTTCCATTCTGTGGATGGGCCTGACCGACCCGGCCCAGCACCTGACCATGATGGCCTTTGCCGCTGTGGCCCTGGGCTTTTCAGCGGCAACACAGGATATCGTCATTGATGCCTATCGCATCGAAGCCGTCGATACCGACTTACAGGCCATGATGAGCTCCGCCTATATTGCCGGTTATCGTATTGGCATGATCGTTGCCGGTGCCGGCGCACTAACCATTGCCAGCCTGGTAGAGGGCGAAGGCGCCTATATGCCGCTTGCCTGGCGGGTGGCCTATGGCTGTATGGCATTGGCAATGTGTGTGGGCGTTTTAACCACCCTGCTGATCAGCGAACCCGACGTTCCCCGCAAAGACAGCAAATATTTTCACCAGACCAGCGACTATGTCCGTTTTCTGCTGATGTTTGCCTTAACGGTTATTGCCTTCATTGCCGCCAATGTCTGGGTCGGAAAAGGCCTGTCCCCACTCAGGGACAACTTCATTACCACCGGCATGAACAAGGAACTGGCAGGCTTTATTACCGGCAGCGTGCAGCTTGCCATTGCCGTGCTGTTCGCGGTGTGTGTCGCCTGGCTGACCACCCTGATGGGCATTACCCCGCGTGAAATGGTGCGCGAAACCTATATTGCGCCGGTAAAGGACTTTATCGACCGATATGGCAAGGTCGCCATCATTGTGCTGGCCCTGATCGGCTTTTATCGCATTGCCGATATTGTCATGGGCGTTATGGCAAATGTGTTTTACACCGATATCGGCTTTAGCAAGGAAGAAATCGCCGCCGTTTCCAAAACCTTCGGCCTGTTCATGACCATTGCCGGCAGTTTCCTGGGCGGGGTGCTTTCGGTGCGTTATGGCGTAATCCGGGTGCTGTTTTTGGGCGCACTGCTATCGGCCATTACCAATATCCTGTTTGCCATTATGGCGCAAATTCCGGCCAATACCGTGATGTTTGCCGCCGTCATCATGGCCGATAACCTTTCCGGCGGGCTCGCGACCGCGGCCTTTATTGCCTATCTGTCGGGTCTGACCAATATTTCATTTACCGCCATGCAATATGCCATTTTCAGCTCGATCATGACCCTGTTTCCCAAGGTCATTGCCGGGTTCTCGGGCACAGTTGTCGATGCGGTTGGCTATCAGACATTTTTCATTGGCACGGCCATTATGGGCCTGCCGGTTTTGCTGCTGGTTGTTCTGGCCGGCCGCCTGACCGATGTTGAACATCCCCGGGCAAAACCGGCCCGGGCCAAAACCGGCTAATCACCTGCGGCGTGATGCAGCCATAACAGAATGATGCTGATTAAAGGCAAAGAGCCATAGAAAACCCCGCCCGGTTGCCCTGGCGGGGTTTTGTCATCCGGCATGTGGCCGGTATGTCATATCTTTCAGGCTGCCTGTTCGGCTTCATCCTGAGTCAACAACGCATAGATTGCATCAGCCGATGCAGCCCCGCGCAGCTTTTCACACATGCCCTGATTGCGCAGCAACCGCGAGATACGTGCCAAAGCTTTCAAATGGTCGGCACCGGCTTCTTCTGGTGCGACAAGCATACAGAACAGATCGACAGGCTGTTCGTCGACAGCATCAAATTCGATCGGGTTCTGTGCCCGGGCAAACACCATATAAAGCCGGTCCAGATCGCCCAATTTGCCATGTGGAATAGCCACACCACCACCGACACCGGTGCTGCCCAGCTTTTCGCGATCCAGCAAAACAGAGAATATCTGCCCTGCGTTACGTCCCGTAACCTCGGCGGCTCTTTCTGCGAGTTCCTCGAGAACAGCCTTCTTGGCGCCGGAACGCAATGCCGGAATAACCCCTGTCGGGGAGAGAATTGTTGAAATGTCCATCTTTCGCGTTGCGTTGTTTGGACCAGAGGTCATGCCCGTCAGGCTGCCCCGGCTTTTTCGTCAGCCGGATCAAGCCAGCCGATATTACCATCGGCCCGACGATACACGACGTTCAATCCGCCATGTTTGCCATTCCGGAACATAAGGGCCGGAATATCCCCCAAATCGAGACGCATGACCGCCTCGCCTACCGAGAGCGTATCAATGCGATCAGGTGTTTCTGCCACGATCAGCGGGTCAAATCCCTTGTCCTGTTCGTCGTCAGAATGGTCTTCATCTTCCTGCTGGATCACGTAATGACGTGCATCCAGCAAAGCATTTTCATACTGATCACGGTTGATGTGGTGATCACGCAAGCGCCGTTTATACCGACGCAACCGTTTCGCCACCTTATCGCAAGCAGAATCAAAAGCCGGATAAACCTCATCCGCAGATGCTTTTGCCTGAACCATCATGCCTTTGCCAACATGGACCGATATCTGTGTGTGATAAAGATGTGCCTGTTTGGTAATTGTTACCGTGGCTTCGATCGCATGATCGAAATATTTCTCTACCGCAAGGTCCAAGGTCTCGACGACGTGTTCACGCAAAGCGTCGCCAACGTCAAGTTGCTTGCCAATAACTGTAATCTGCATGGATCGCCTATCCCCAGTTGAGTGACTTCCAGTACATCTGCGAACAATGGTGCCCCTCAATAAGGTGGCGGCACCATATTCCGTCGCCAATGCCAAGTCAACATTTGGGTGTTAACCAATATGTTTCAATACCTTAGGCATTGTTTTCCAGCATCATAGCCTATCTGGCCTGTGCTTTTTTCTCGCGCCGCCTTTGGACGGACGACGGAATCCGCATTGCCTCACGGTATTTTGCCACTGTTCTACGGGCAATGTCGATCCCTTCCTTTTGCAGAAGCTCGACAAGTTTATCATCCGAGAGAATCTTTTTCGGATTTTCCGCATCAATCAATGACTTAATGCGATGACGCACCGATTCCGACGAATAGGAATCCCCGCCATCGGACGATGAAATAGCGGTGGTAAAGAAGTATTTCAGCTCGAATATGCCGCGCGGGGTCGCCATGAATTTACCATTGGTCACACGCGAAACCGTACTTTCATGCATGCTGATGGCTTCGGCAATGTCGCGCAAAATAAGGGGGCGCAGGTGCGAGACCCCATAGGTAAAGAATCCGTCCTGCTGACGAATGATCTCGGTTGCGACCTTGAGAATCGTGGTTGCCCGCTGATGCAGCGCCTTGACCAGCCAATTGGCGGTTTGCAAACGCTCATTGATAAAGGTCTTTTCCTCGCGGTCGCGAATCCCGCTGCTGATCTCGGCGACATATTCCTCATTGACCAGAACACGCGGCAAGGCATCGCTGTTCAGCTCGATCATCCAGCTGCCCGACGACCCGGCACGAACCAGCACATCGGGAATAACAGGTGTTGCCGCTTCGCCATCGCTGGTGCGCCCCGGACGCGGGTCAAGCGTGCGAATCTCGTCAATCATATCGGCCAGATCATCGCCTTCAACGCCGCAAATCCGGCGCAGACGGTCAAATTCGCGCCGGGCCAGCAATTCAAGATTGGCCAGCAAGGCCGCCATTGCCGGATCATACCGGTTGCGGTCCCGTAATTGCAGTTCCAGACATTCGGCCAGATTGCGAGCAAAAATCCCGACCGGTTCGAATCCCTGCATCTGGTGCAAAACCGCCTCGACATCGGCGGGATCACAGCCAAGGGCATCCGAAACTTCGCCAAGATCGCCGGTAACATAGCCATTATCATCGAGCATATCGATCAGATAGCTGCCGATCATCCGCATGACCGGCGATGAAAACGCCAGATTCAACTGATCATCAAGGCTTTGGCGCAGGGTAACGGTATCGGCCAGGGTCTGTTCCAGGCCGGGCAATTCTTCGCCGTCGGCCCCGCTCATGCCCCCGCCGCTATGAGGCAGCGAATAATCATGACCCGCGCCAACCGGCGCACCATCGGGGGTAATTTCGCCTTCGCCATCATAAAGGGCATCACTGGCGCAATCGAGCGGACTGCTGCCTTCGGTTCCCATGCTGTCGCTGCTGGCCAGGCGGTCGGTACCACGAAGATCCTCGCGGTCACGGAAATCATCCGTCGCGCGCGCATCCATACCCTGCTCACCATTCCCCACCGCATCATCGCCGGTTTCGGCATAGGTTTGCCCTGGCTCCGCCCGTTCAAGCAGCGGATTTTCCAGCAATTCACTATCAATGAAATTGGAAAGCTCGATATTGTTGAATTGCAACAGCTTAATCGCCTGCTGCAATTGCGGCGTCATGACAAGAGACTGAGACTGACGAAGATCAAGCCTTGCCTTCAGGGCCATATCAGAACCTACCCCGTATCAATCCGCTTTCCCCCATTTAAGTGCCTCTTTTCGCTTTCCCGTCGATCCGCATTTCTATTCCGATGCGATATCTGATACGCAAAGCCCTATGACAACACAACCCCACCGTGAAACGCCGTTTTTCAGACACACGGGCAACCGTTCAATTAATTGTTATCAGTCTGAAAAACACAGGAACAGCCAAATATTAAACGGTTTATCCTAAAGGCTGAATCTGTCACCCAGATAGACGCGGCGGACATCGACGTTACGCACAATCTCGTCCGGCCCACCTTCCATCAATACCCGACCATCGTGCAAAATGTAAGCCCGGTCAATAATATCAAGGGTCTCACGCACATTATGGTCGGTAATCAGAACCCCGATACCGCGATCCTTGAGGTGACGAACCAGATCACGGATATCCCCCACCGCGATCGGGTCAATCCCCGCCAAAGGTTCATCGAGCAAAACAAAATTGGGATGGGCCGCAAGGGCACGGGCAATTTCACAGCGCCGACGTTCCCCGCCCGACAGGGCCAGGGCCGGGGTACGGCGCAAATGCTCGATGGCAAATTCGGCCAGCAGGTCTTCCAGATTTTGTTCACGCTTGATCCGGTCGCCTTCAACGACTTCCAGCACAGCCATAATGTTCTGTTCCACCGTCATGCCGCGAAAAATCGAGGCTTCCTGTGGTAAATAACCAATGCCCATGCGGGCCCGCTGATACATCGGCATCATGGTGATGTCGTTGCCATCCAGCGAAATGGTGCCGCGGTCCGGCGAAATCAGCCCGGTGATGATGTAAAAACTGGTGGTCTTACCCGCCCCGTTCGGCCCCAGCAGACCAACAGCCTCGCCCCGCTGGACCGAAATTGAAACATCCTTCAGAACCGGGCGCTTTTTAAAGCTTTTGCCCAGATTATGTGCCACCAGCCCCTTATTCGCACTTACCAGTCGCGGACCACCGGCGATATCGGTGTCCGTCATGACAAGTGGCGCATCCGCACCGTTATTTGTTGTGCTTTTCCGAGACCAGAACACGATCCGACCCTTCGTCAGTTTGTTTTACCAGCAGCATTGCCACCGGTTGAGGATTTCTTTTTATTGTCAGGCACCAGCAGGCCGCGCACCCGCGATTTGCCATTGCCTTTATCATCGGACATCAGGCGGCTGATACCGGTTTTCAAGTCAACCACCGCGCGATCACCATTCAGCTGGTTTTGACCACGCGTGATCTTAACCGATCCGGTCAGCGTGGCGATACCCGTTTTCGCGTCATAAACACCTTGATTGCCAACAACATAATCTGTCGGCGTTTCGATGGTGACATGACCATAGCCATCAATGCGTTCAAGCTGGTTTTCCCCCGTTGGCGAGGAAATGAAGCGTGCTGTCAAAACATCCGCCTTCAGCTTGCGCCCCTGCGAAATCGCCACCGCATCACCGCGTGCCACCGCCATGCGCTTGGCTTCCCAATATTCCAGGCTGTCCTTGGCGGTCAGGGTTTCGGTTGGCGTGCTGTATTTCAAATTCTTGCCGGTCAAGACCACAACCGCCTGGTCAATATCATAAATTGCCAAATCCCCGGTGGCGGTATCAGTATTGGTCGACAATTTCACATGACCATGCGCCTCGATCCGGTAAATTTCGGTCTGACCATTGGTGTCGCGGTAAAAGGCGCGCAATTCATCGGCATGTATCTCGGACTGCCCACGCCGGGCAAAGGCATTGCCGCGCGCAATCAACACATTGTCGTTGCGGCGCCATTCAATCCCGTTATCTGATTCAACATCAAGCCCGCCTGCGCCCTGCTGGGTCAGGCCCAGCCCTGCTGCCGATGCTTCATGCATCATCGGAAAGCAGGCAAGCCCCATCACAAGCGTCGCCGCAACTAAAAACCCACCCCCGCGCGGCGTTCTGATCATGATTTACCTTTCAATGCCTTTTCAAATACTTTGAGTTTGGATTTGCCCAGAAAATGAATAACAGCCCCCTTATTTTCCAGCTCAAACCCTGAATCCGATTTAATCGTGCCAAATGGCCCCTGCCCGTCAACCGGGTCGGTCCCACTGGCATTGCCGTCTTTCAATTTGATCTCGGCACTGTTGGTATGAATCTCGAACCCCTTATCGTGATACATATTCACAGCCCCACTCAGATCAAGCCGGCTTTTGCTTTCTGTATAAAACCCCTTGTTCGCCGTCAGCGCAACCCAGCTGCCATCGGTCATGGTCATATCGGCCTGCGGTTGCTCCAGCCTCACATGTTCCATCGCGCCTTCACCGTCCTTGCGTTGCTCGATGGCTTCGGTCGCTGTCACCGTGAAAGGCTGGCGCTTGCTATCGACCCCAAAAAAGCGCGGATTGCTCATGGCGACATTTTCCATCAGATCGTCAGGTGAACTGGAAAAGCCCAGGTGAAACCCGTTTTCCTGCATCTGCTCGATCTCCGGCCACAAAACCACCAGTGCCAGCAACCCCGCTGCAATCATCGGCAGCATCAGTTTTAGCATCAAAACGATGCTACGCCGAAATGGATTAATCTTCACATCACGCCGCGTTTCGGACAACCGGTCCCGCGAGCGCGGCTTGGGCGCTTTGGCGGGCGGAATATCTGATTTATCGGCGCTCATGCTCAGGCAACCCCCAGACGCAACAGGTCATGGATATGCACAAGGCCACAGGGCTGCCCCTGGTCATCAACAACAAACAGCGAGGTAATGCTGCGATCATTCATGATCGCCAGTGCCTCAACCGCCAAAAGATCCTGGGTGATGGTCTTGGGATTGCAGGTCATGACATTGGCAACCGGACGTGAGACCAGATCATCGCCCATATGACGGCGCAAGTCGCCATCGGTCACAATGCCTGTCAGCTTGGCATCATCATCGATCACACCCACACAGCCAAAGGACTTGCCCGTCATTTCCATCAGCGCATCAGACATGCGTGCAGTGGCAGGAATAAGCGGCAACTGGTCTGCCCCATGCATAACTTCGCGCACCCGCAACAACCGCTGACCCAGTTTACCACCGGGGTGGAAAGTACGGAAATCATCAGCACTAAAGCCACGCCGTTCCATCAGGGCAATCGCCAGCGCATCCCCCAAGGCCAGCATGGCCGTGGTCGAGGTGGTCGGTGCCTGACGGTTGGGGCAGGCTTCGGCACTGTTGGGCAGCACCAGCGGATAATCACATTGCGCCCCGAGCGAGCTTTCAGCCCGGCGGGTCATGCCAATCAGCGGAATGTGAAAGCGCCGGGTATAGGCGATAATGTCGGAAAGTTCCGGGGTTTCACCGGAATTGGACAGGGCCAGAACAGCATCCTCCTGGCCAATCATGCCCAAATCGCCGTGGCTGGCTTCGGCCGGATGCACAAAAAACGACGGTGTGCCGGTAGAGGCAAAGGTCGCGGCGACCTTTTTAGCAACATGGCCGCTTTTGCCCATGCCCGTTACCACAAGCCGGCCTTTCAACCCCTCGATCAGGGTGATGGCACGACAAAAATCACCATTAAGCGACTGCGCCAGCTCTTCAAGAGCGGCAGCCTCGATGGCCAGCACGTTGCGGGCAACGGCAATGTCTTTCTGTTCGGCTTGGGTAGCTGTCATGGCTTTCTTTATCGTCTTCCGTCCGGTGCGCGTCGCGGCGTTATCCGGTTATTATGTGCTTACATGCAACGTCACTGGCGCAAAAACATATCAACAACCGCTCTCATCGCGCAGCGACGCATTTACGGTTCCTAATGAGCAAAGATGTCTGATTCTGCCCATCCCGCAAGGTCCAGGCTGGCGCGGGTCGGCAAGAAATCAAAACAGGCCTTGGCAATTTCCGTCCGGCCTTCGCGCTCAAGACGGCGATCAAGCTCTTCTTTCATCTTGTGCAAATACAGAACATCACTGGCAGCATAAGCAATCTGTTCGGGCGACAAATCGGCGGCCCCCCAGTCTGAGCTTTGCTGCTGTTTGGAAATTTCCACACCCACCAGTTCACGCACCAGATCTTTCAAACCGTGGCGGTCGGTATAGGTCCGCACCAGTTTGGAGGCAATTTTGGTGCAATAAACCGGCGCACAGCGCACACCAAGATACGCATCCATCACGGCAATATCAAAACGGCCAAAATGAAACAGCTTCAAGACGTCCGGGTCGGCCAGCATCTTTTTCAGGTTCGGCGCGCTATAATCCGAGCCATCAAATTTAACCAGATGAGCATCCCCATCACCGGCGGACAATTGCACGACACACAAACGATCCCGATGCGGGTTCAGGCCCATCGTTTCGCTGTCAATTGCAACAATTTTGCCAAGATCAAGCCCATCGGGCAGATCACCATGATGGAGGTAATTTGTCATCGCGCGTCTCCGGTCTGAAAGTTTGGCCCTGTCTTAGCACAGCATGCCCGCCTCCGCGATGCAAAAGACAGCCAAAAGCAGCGGTTATTCCGCCTTGCCCGGCGAAATTTGGCGATCCTTGAAAAATACCGTGCGACGGGTTCCGTCACTTGGCAAACTGGTCAGAATCCTTAAAAACCCGCAAGGCGGCCATGGCACAGGAAATCGACATCCAGGTCAGGATTGCCGGCCAGTTGGAAAACGCGCTCTGGGTGGCGGCAAAGGGGAACAAATTCACCAGCAACGTGCCCAGATAAAGGGCCACCAACACAGTCTGCTGCTGGCCAAACCGTATCATCCGCAGCCCGGCCCAAACGACCAGGGCGACAAATACCAGCCACGGCACGGTCCCGGCCAAGCCACTGCTTGAAAGCCATTCCATATAAATATTATGCGGATGCGGATAACAGCCAAATTCCAGCGATTCCGGTGGCATTTGTGCCTTACAGACTTTTTCAAAGGCCCCCATGCCAATACCGGTTAACGGATGTTCGGTAAAAAAGCGCCATCCCATCAACGCCAATTGCCCATAAATCGACGCCGCATAATCTGATATGACATGTTCCAACGCCGCCAAACGTCCCGCAATCCGGCTGCTGAATGTCAGCAACACACCGATCCCGGCGACCCCGACAAGACCCAGCCCGATTGACAGCAATCTGGCGCGCCCGCCCACCATAAACAGCCCGATCACAACCGCGACAAGACCGGCAAGGGTCAAAACGCTTGCCGTGCGCTCCCCACTTAAAAAGATCACGGCCAGAACCGGCAGCATCACCAAAGCACTAAAGGCAAAAGCCTTTTTGTCCTCAAACATCTGGCGGGCAACAAAGGCCAGCGCCATCAAGGGAAAGGCCAGTTTGGAGACATAGCTGCCAATATTGGGACGATCCAGCGGGCCGGTCAAACGCCCCCCGAAATTCGCCATTGTCTGCCCGCCCAACAACGAATATCCCGTCACAAACTGAAACAGCGCATCCAGGGACGCCACCAGCAATGTGCCCGCAATAACCCAGCACAGGATATGCACGACTTTTCGATCCGTGATCAGCCAACGCGTGGCTGCGGCATAAAACACCACAAACCGCACCCAGATCAGCCCCCGGGTGAAACTTTTGCTTGGAAATTCAGCCAGCGGGGCGACAACCAGCACCAGCATGAACAGGGCAACCAGCAAGGCCAAAATATCCGCCTCGCGCGCCCAGGCCCAATCACGACGCAACGCACTGCGCACCAAAAACAAAATGCCCACCAGCGACAACGAAACATCGGCCGCACCACGGGCAAACAGCAAAAACAGCGGAATCAGGCATAAAAACACCAGGGCACTGCCCCGCAGGCGATTTTCAATTTTTTCGCCATAGGGCAATGCAGCAAATAATTTCGTCACTGTTAATCGGGCCTCCGTACCGCGGGAATCGAATCAAAAGCCTTATAGAGTGTATCAAGCAATGTGCCATCCACCCGGATCAGGCCAAGTTTGGCGGCAAAATAGGCAAACTGCACCTTCAAGGCGGGCATGGCATACCCGTCTCGCTGCGCCTTGCGCGCCGCCGAGATACATTTCTGCCCCAGCTTTTGGCGCTGATCGGCTTCAAGATGCGGATGCTGGCGCAAGAAGTGATAAAAAGTCATGAAGCGGTCGTGATGTTGCTGAATTTTATTGGCCGACAAATGGCTGCCTTCATCTGGCACCCATGTCACTACCGCTGCTGTATCAACCAGACACTTTGCCTGGGCGGCCAAACGCAAAGGTAACGATTCATCCTGAATGAAGACCGCCTCATCACATCCGCCCGCTTTTTCAAAAAGATCCCGCGCCACCAGCCAGGTCATGCGCACCAGCCCCTTGCCCAAGGCACGTTTAAACGGATCCTGATGAAGATGTGCCGAAATATCGGCTGGAATTTCCTGGGCGCGAATATCGGCAATGGCATCGGCTATTTTCTGCCATTTACCATGCACCATATCGGCATGATGGCAGCGGGCGAGTGCCAACAGGGTAGAAACCGCATTCGGGGCAATCACTTCATCGCAATCAAACAACACCAGAAAATCGCCCCGGGCGATTTTTGCCCCCTGGTTCAGGCGAATGGCCGGGCCTTTATTATCCGCATTTTCAAGGATGTGCACATTGGCAAGCCCCGCTGTCTCGGCCCGAAGAACCGATAGCGAGGCATCAGAAGAGGCATCATCGACAAAAATATATTCGGCAGAAAAATCGCCCGTCTGTTCGCGCAGGGAGCGAACGAAAAACGGCAAAACCGCCGCCTTGTTATAAACCGGCAGAACATAACTGATATCTGGCACCCGTGCCCCCATTTGCCAAAATCGCGCTATGCAGTTCTACCGGGATCCCCAACTCACTGCAAAGATAAAACAGGCCGCAAAGAAGCCCGATATTGGAGAAAAACGGACCAGAAAAGACAATACCCCAGCACATCAAAAGATGTACTGGGGTATGGTGCCCAGGAGAAGACTCGAACTTCCACGACCTTGCGGCCACTGGCACCTGAAGCCAGCGCGTCTACCAATTCCGCCACCTGGGCTTAGGGGCTAGTTGGTTGCTCCGAATTTGTCGTTCGGAACGGGGCGGAATATACGCGCTGACAAACAAGTGTCAACAAACTTTTTCAAAGTTTTTGCGCTTCTTTTGGCAGTTTTTTGACAGGACTGAAAAAATGACGCAAATCCGCCATTTCGCACGAACCCGTCGTTAAACCACAGGCTCAAAAAGGTAGCCCAGAACAGCATTCAAACGATTACGGCCCTGGTGAGTTGCCTGCAAACCGCGTTGATCACAAACCAGATCGCCCGAAGTAATCAGGGTTTCAAGCCGTTCCTGATCAAGCAGATCACGCGGTCCCGCCCCGCCGATACGGTCAAAGCGGGCGATGGGAATCGGCTCGTTTAATCGCAGGCCCATCATCACCATTTCAATCAGGCGTTCGTCACTTTCCAGCGCCACTTCTTCCTGTGTGCCGTGACCAAGCTTTTCAACCCGGTCCAGCCAGATATCCGGCGCACGATGACGGCGCACCGCCATTGGCGTTATATGGCCGTCATCACCCACGACAGCCTCGCGACCATGCGCGCCCGGGCCGATGCCCAGATAATCGCCATAGCGCCAATAGACCAGGTTATGGCGGCTTTCCTGCCCCGGTTTGGCATGGTTGGAAACCTCGTAACACCGATACCCGGCCCGTTCGGTTTCTTCCTGGGTGATATCATAAAGTTCTGCGGCCAAATCTTCGCCCGGTACTTTTAGCTCGCCGCGTTGATGCAGGGTATAAAACCGCGTTCCCGGTTCGATGGTCAGCTGATAAAGCGAGATATGCCCATTGGCGATGTCCAAACCCTCGCGCAATTCGCGGCGCCAGGCCTGCGGGTCATGTTCCGGGCGGGCATAAATCAGATCAAAGGAAAACCGGTCAAACACGCTGGTGGCAACATCCAGGGCCCGCCGGGCCTCGCTGGCATTATGGACACGGCCCAAAAATTCCAGATCACGATCATTTAACGCCTGAATGCCGAGCGACACCCGATTGATGCCATTAGCGGCAAAGGCGGAAAAACGCTCAATTTCAACCGTGCCGGGATTGGCCTCCAGCGTGATTTCCACATCATCGGCCATGCGCCAATAAGTGCCAATATCGGCAATCAGGGCCCCTGCCGTTTCCGGGTTCATCAAGGACGGGGTACCGCCGCCAAAAAAGACCGATCCCACCACCCGGTCCGGATGGCGTGCAGCACCCGCTGCCAATTCCGCCCGCAAGGCCGCCCGCCAGCGTTGATGATCCACATGGCTGGCAACGTGGCTGTTGAAATCGCAATAGGGGCATTTCGACAGGCAAAACGGCCAGTGAATATAAATGCCAAAGGGGACGGTTTCGGGCGTCATTTACGGGAATGTTCTTTCAAATTTGCACGAAAAGCCCGGTCTGCCGATCCGGGCCAAAAAGTTCAGGCACCGACGATATGAACCGACGGTGCCCAAAACCGGCATGTTCAGGATAAAGCCCCGAACCTTATGCGAAGCAGGCTTTGACCAGCTGGTCAAAAGCCCGGGCACGATGGCTGATTTCATGTTTTTTGGCCGAGGTCATTTCGCCAAAGGTCTGATCATAACCGTGCGGCTGAAACATCGGATCATAACCAAACCCGTATTTGCCCCGTTTGGGCCATACCAGATCGCCTTCAATCCGGCCTTCAAAATTCTCGACATGGTCATCAGGCCAGGCCAGCGACAGGGCGCAAACAAAATGGGCCTGGCGGTCGGGGTTATCCCCCACCGCCTTATTGACCTTTTCCATTGCCATATCAAAATCACGATCCGGCCCGGCCCAACGGGCGGAATAAATGCCCGGTGCGCCATCAAGTGCCGAAACCGTCATGCCCGAATCATCGGCCAGTGCGGGAAGATTTGCCGCCCGCGCCGCTGCCAAGGCCTTTAGCTGCGCATTGCCGATAAAGGAATTTTCGGTTTCCTCGGGTTCGGGCAGGCCAAGATCGCCGGCTGAAACCACCTCGATCCCGAAGGGGGCTAAAAGTTCGGCAATCTCGACGATTTTGCCTTTGTTATGACTGGCGATTACCAGTTTCTTTTCGCTAAAACGACGTACCATTTTTTCGCCTGTGGCTTTGTCAGAAACAATCAGCTTCGATAACCGGCCCAAAACCGGTTTTACAAACCGAGAGCTTCGCGCTGCTTGGCAAACAATTCGTCACAGCCCTTGCGCGCAAGTTCCAGCATCTGATCAAAGGCCGTGCGTTCAAACGGCACATCTTCGGCAGTGGCCTGAATTTCAACAAGGCCACCATTACCGGCCAGAACAAAGTTGGCATCGGCACCGGCATTGCTGTCTTCGGCGTAATCCAGATCGAGAACCGGGGTATCCTTGTAAAGACCACACGAAATGGCCGCCACCGCCTGGGTTAACGGAATTTCCTTGATCAGGCCCAGGCGACGCACGCCCTGAAAAGCAAGATGGGCTGCAACATACGCCCCGGTAATGGAGGCCGTCCGCGTGCCGCCATCGGCCTGAATCACATCACAATCCAGGCGCATTTGCATTTCGCCCATCGCCTTAAGGTCGGCAACGGCACGAATGGACCGCCCGATCAGACGCTGGATTTCCTGGGTCCGGCCAGACTGGCTGCCCCGGGTGGCTTCACGCTGCATACGCGAATCGGTAGCACGCGGCAGCATGCCATATTCCGCCGTGATCCAGCCCTTGCCCGAATTGCGCATCCAGCCAGGAACCTTGTCTTCGACCGTGGCGGTACACAAAACATGGGTATCGCCAAATTTAATCAGGCAGGAGCCTTCGGCATATTTGCTGACACCGGTTTCAATGGTGACATCGCGAAGCTGATCAAGGGAACGACCGGAAGGACGCATAAAGGAAACCTCGTAAGAAAATGAATAAAAAGGCTGGCATCAGGCCTGGCCCATTTCTGAATGGCCTCAAGCTAATGTCCTGACCTGCAAAGGTCCAGCCTTTTCCCCGGTTTCTTGCCGGTTTGATCCATCTGATACGCCCCTGCCCCGGCATAAATAATGACAATGCACTGATACGCGATGCCGATACCCCCCAGCCTGCAATTGACGGGACGCAAGGGGCTGTCTAAATTCTCAGGATCGCGCAAAACCGTATATGACAAGGTTTTAGATCTAAGATGACACTTTTGGATAACACAATGCTGGGCGATCTGAACGAACGATCCCGCGAGGTGTTTCGTCAGATCGTTGATGCCTATGTCGAAACCGGTGAACCCATCGGGTCACGCACCATTGCCCGGCGTCTGTCTGAAAAGCTTTCGGCAGCGACCGTGCGCAATGTCATGTCCGACCTTGAAGATCAGGGGCTTTTGGTCGCGCCGCATATTTCGGCCGGTCGCCTGCCCAGCGAAAAGGGATTGCGGCTTTTTGTCAACGCGCTGATGGAGGTGGGCGACCTGCCCAATGCCGAACGCGACCAATTGACGAAAAACTGTGAACGGGCGGGATATTCGCTTGATGAAATGCTGGGCGAGGCCACCAGCATGCTTTCGGGCCTGTCGCGCTGTGCCGGGCTGGTTGTGGCCCCAAAAACCGACGGGTTGCGCCTTAAACAAATCGAATTCGTGCCACTTTCGCCGGGCAAGGTGCTGGCTGTGTTGGTGGCGCAAAATGGCAGTGTGGAAAATCGCATTGTTGACGTGCCGACCAATATGCCGACCTCGGCATTGACAGAGGCGGCGAATTATCTAAATACGCAGCTAGCTGGAAAAACTCTTGATGATGCACGCCTTCTGGTCGCACGCGAACGCGAACGCATCCAAAACGAGCTGGACGTCCTTTCGGCCAGCCTGATTGATGCAGGGATTGCAACCTGGGCAGGCGGGGTAAAAGATTCGTCACTGATCATCAAGGGTCAATCGCAGCTACTGGAGAATATTGCCACGATCGAGCAGCTTGAAACCGTTCGGCGGCTGTTTAACGTTTTGGAAGCCCGCGATCAAATGATCGAACTTCTGGATGTGACATCGGACGCGGAAGGGGTTCAGATTTTTATCGGAACCGAAAACAAGCTGTTTGGTGGATCGGGTTTGTCGATGGTGATATCGCCCTATCAGAACGCCGAAGGAAGTATTGTCGGCGCAATCGGGGTTGTCGGACCGACGCGGATCAATTATGCCCGCATAATTCCGCTGGTCGACTATACCGCCAAACTGGTCGGGCGACTGATTGGTTAATTTTATGTGGCGCTGCGTGTCAGGCCACACCACAAATGAAGGTAGTCCAACAATGACGGAAACCGCAAAAAACACCACCGAAGAAGAAATGCAGGACGCATCCCCGGCCGAACAGGTTGCCGCCGAGGAAGCCGCACAGGAAGACGTGGCACAGGACCAGGCCGACGCTGCCAATACCCCGGATGATCTTATTGCCGCCCTGCAGGCCGAAAATAACGAACTGAAGGACCGTCTGCTGCGCACCGCAGCCGAGGCAGAAAACATTCGCCGTCGCGCCAAAAAGGATGTCGAGGATTCGGCCAATTACGCCATTACCAAATTCGCCCGCGACCTTCTGGATGTGAGCGACAATCTGCGCCGCGCCCTGGAAGCGGCTGGCGATGGCTCGCAGCAAAATGAAGCGATGAAAACGCTGATCGAAGGCGTTGAAATGACCGAGCGTACCCTGCTCAAATCCTTCGAGCAGAACGGCATCGAAAAGCTTGAACCGCTGGGCGAAAAACTGGACCCGAACAAGCACCAGGCTGTTTTTGAAATGCCCAGTGCCGACCATCCCGACGGCCATGTCGCCCAGGTGATGCAGGCCGGTTATGTGCTTAAGGGGCGCTTATTGCGCCCGGCAATGGTCGGCGTTGCCAAGGGCGGAAATGCTGCGCCTGACAACAATGACGAACCGGGCAGCAATGTCGATACCTCAGCATAAGCCTGATTAACGCAAAAAGACCAAATGGCCCCGCGCATCATGTCCGGGGCCATTTTTTTGATCGGATGATATATTTCGTAGGGCTGATCAATCCTGTAATACCAACCTGCACTGATCGAAATCGATCAATGCTGCCCTCAATCGGCGGGCGGGCTTCGCTGAAGCCCTTGCCTTCCGCGGCATAAGCCGCGCGGCGCCGTCGCGCCTAACCAGTCCTTTATGAGTAAAACGCATAGAGGACTGGTATAAACTTTTGTCATCACGGCTGATTTTTCGGGGCGATCACGCATATGAGTATTTCCAGCACCATGATCGATATCTTGCGCAACGAGGCCGCATCGATTGTCATTCTGACCGGCGCGGGCATTTCACGCGAAAGCGGGCTGCATACCTTTCGTGACCCGGATGGCATCTGGGCGAAATACGATATTTCCGAGGTTGCCACCCCCGAAGCCTTCGAGGTTAATCCCGAACTGGTGCAATCGTTTTACAATGACCGGCGCAAAATTTTGCATGATGCCAGTGTTGTGCCCAACGAGGCCCATCTTGCCCTTGCCCGGCTGGAGCAGGAATGGCCGGGGGATGTGTTGCTGGTAACACAAAATATCGATGACCTGCATGGTCGGGCGGGCAGCAAAAACCTGATCCACATGCACGGTGAATTATTGAAAATACGCTGCAATCATTGCGAGGCCATTTCGCCCTGGCAGGATGATTTAAGCGCACATGATGCCTGCCCGGCCTGCGGCAAAACCGGCGGATTGCGGCCCCATGTGGTGTGGTTTGGCGAAATGCCGCTGGAAATGGAACAGATTTATCGGGCACTTGAGACGTGTGGGCT
>JBNKVZ010000012.1:0-49155 GCA_050299455.1 Thalassospira sp. | reverse complement strand
ACTGAGGAGCGAGGACTTCTTGGTCGAGAAACATGACGGTTTCTTGGTGGTAGAGGCAGGCACAGAAACACAAGACCTGAGCGCAGTGCTTGAGCGGCTATCGGCCGGACAAGCGGGCGACCTCTTCGATGGCGCTGGCAACAACGCCCATCAGTTCTTCAATGCGCAAGATGGTGTCGGCAAACGCGCGCACGGCAGCGGCCGCCGCACCGGTTTCGGACTGCATTTCGGTAATTTTGCTCGTAATCTGCTCGGTCGCGCGGGCCGTTTGCGATGCCAGGTTTTTGACCTCGCCGGCAACCACGGCAAACCCTTTGCCAGCCTCACCTGCCCGGGCAGATTCAATGGTCGCATTCAGGGCCAGAAGGTTGGTCTGATCGGCGATATCGCTAATCAGATTAACAACCTCACCAACACTTTCGGCGGCCTCGTTTAGTTGCAACACACGGGCATTGGTTTTTTCGGTATCTTGTGCGGCCTTTTTGGCAATATCGGCCACCTGCGAAATCTGGTGCGAAATTTCATTGATCGAAGACGAAAGCTCTGACGTCGCCGTTGCGACCGTTTCAATATTCACCGAAGATTCGTCAGCCTGGCTCGCTACCCGCTGGGCATAATCATTGGCACGGGCAGAATGATCTGACAATTGCTCGGAAGCGCCGCGCACCTCGCCAAGTGCAACCGAAACCGTCGCCAGCACGTCATTAATTTGCTGATCAAAACGGGACGACAATTGGTGCATCTGACGTCCGCGTTCCAATTGACGTTCGGCTTCGGCTTTTTCCTGCTCGGCCATGCGCATCCGGTCTTCGGCATTTTCCCGAAATACCCGCAAGGCCCGTGACATTGCCCCGACTTCGTCGGTCCGCTTCATTTCCTTGAAATGCACATTCACATCGCCATTGGCCAGCTTGCTCATGGCACTTGTCATATCCCGAATGGGGAAGGCGATCATGCGTGTCAGGATCGTCGCAAACAGCACGGCAAAAATAATCAGTCCGGCAACCCCAATAGCCAATGTGACCTTGAAAAAGGACGTCGCCGCATGTTGCTCGCCCGAAAGAACCTCGCGCGAGGTACCAATATAACTTTGCAGTTTCCGTGCGGCTTCATTCACCTTAACAGCAAGCGCGCGCGGCTCACCCGAGGCTTCAATGGCGCGCGCATGGTTAACCGTCAAATATTGCCGCATCAATTGTGCCTGCTGGTTGGCAATGGCCTGCCAGGCATCAATTGCGGTCTCCATTTCCTGTGCCAAAGCCATAATTTCGGGATCATCAACTGCCGTTTCCTTAAGATGGCTTATTGTTTGATCCGTGCGCGCAACAGCGGCCTGATAGGCCTCAAGCCCACTGCGATCACCCGTGGTCAGGAAATAGGTCATTTCCTGGCGGGCGGAGCGATAGGCATTATCGATATCGTTAAAGCTTTCCTCAATCCCGATCAGGCGCTCGCTTCGGGCATCCGCAACCTCAACCTGGTTCATGGCATAAAAAGCAGACCCGCCCACCAGCAAGATGATCACGATCATGATCGCAAAACTTGCCGCCAGCTTGACAGGAATGAGCATATTTTTAAAAAACATCATCGTTCTTGCTTCCTTAAAGACCCTTGCGGCGGGCAAGTTCGGTCAGGTTGATTTCAACCGTCACAGCCCCAATCGGCTTTCCGGTGCTGTCAGAAACCGTCATGTTCAATTGTGCGCGCCAATTATCGGCCTGTTCGTTATATTCGGCCTCGTCGATGAAAACCGCCGACACCCCCTGGGGATAGGTTTTCTGAAATTTGGCTTCATCGCCCTGCCAGAAGTCGGAGGTAATCGAGCTCTGACCGACATTCAGACCCTTGGCATCCATGACAAATATTTCGCTATAAAGCCCACCAGAGCGGGCCTGTATTTGCGTCAGATAGCCTGAAAGCGGGTTATTGAGCACCGCCGCAATGATCGGCTGGTCATCAGACTCACGCTCGGTACGCCATTCTTTGTCGGCGGCATCAATTTGCGCCTGTGACAAAGTGGCATTGCGCGCATTCTGCCCTTTTACCGATATCTCAACGACAGGGTTAACAAGCCAGGTACGGGCGTCCGAAATCACCTCGGCATCGATCAGCTCTTTCGGGCTGGCCGGAAGCGGCTGCTTGGCCCATGCACCGCTGGCAAACAGCAGAGCCGCCAAACCGACCACAGACACCGCAAGGCGTGGACGAGACTGTTTCATGATACATCCTTCTTAATTCCCAAAAGCCCCAAGACAATAAAGCGGGCGCGTACATCGAGTTTTCAGCATGAAAGCTGCAAAACCTTCCCGTTTGGTATGGTTGCAACCTATACCAAAGGATCATTTCCACACCATCCTAATTTGAGGAGTATAGTTTTCCGCACTTTTTATTTGTTCTCGGACGGGTCATAAAAGGCCGGCTGCCTTTGCCCTTTGTCTTTGATCAGACGGGCATGTTGCCCATGCCGGACACACCATAATCACGGCATGCCAAATGGCGCTGTTTGTGGAATGATCACAAAAAGACGCGGGATTGAGATAGCGTATCGGGTGGGAGAAAGACGGACGGCCTGATTCCAGGCAAGAAAAAAGCGGCGATAAAAATCGCCGCTGTAAGTTTTGGTTGGGACACGAGCAAACTGCAGAAGATTACGTTGTTCCAGGCACACCGTAGTGCGCCCCTGCACAGAACAACTGTCCGCTCACAACTATGCAGATAGCGTGCCAGTTTTTTAAAATTAAAAATATGGCAGGTTTGTGCGGTATAAAGTAGCAATACCAAAGAGGTATATACATAATTTTTGCAAAATGCGAAGACGATCTTTGCATTTTGCAAATTTACGCATTTCATATTGCAAATAGCATAAAATTCACCAGATACCACTTCTTTAAAACACGCAAAAAGAGCGGCAATCCAGGGAATGACGGCTCCTGCCAAAACTTTGCATTTTGGCGAAACAGCACACACCGAAAGACGTTAACGCACATAAATTGTGATAATATGAGTGGATAGGTATCACCCAAATGGATTGGAATTATTCAAAACTCCAATAACCTAGCGGAATCTCTTCCGCTTATTGGCCGTTGGCTTATTGTTGAAATTCAGCAAGGCTGGCGCGTGCTGGATAATTTCTTCAAGGATATCCCGCGCCATATCCAAATCATCCTGCGCACCATCGTCCAGATCACTTTTATATTTTGGATCAGACAGCATTTTTTCTGCTTCATAAAGCGTTCGCAACTCGCTTTGAAACAGCTCCCGGGAGCCCAAAGGCAAAAAGGGCTTGGCACTCATGACAAAAAAGAACTTCAGACTGGTTTTAATCACAAGCCGCAACATCAGCACCTGAAGCTTATGAAACTGCTGCTCCAGCTCATCCTTGCGCGGATGGTTGTCCAATGCCGCCAGCCTCTCCGAAAGGATCAGGGAGAGCGCCTTGAAATTATCAACCTGTTCCCGAAAAGGACGATAACGGGTGACGTCTGTCGTATCGGCCAGGGCTTCAAGCTCTGCGGCAATCGCGACCAGAATACGTCCCCGCTTTTCCAACTGGGACAGGAAGTGCTCGACTTCTTTTATTTTTTGTCTTTGGCCTGATGAATTCATAAAAAGTCGAAACAACCTAAATTAGAAATGTATCCAGCCCGAACGAGGCTGGATACATCTCAGAATACTATGGCCTGAAACGATAGCAAGCAGAACGATAATAAAGGGTAAACCAGTCGTTCCTGATTTATTCAACCATTTCAGGGTCGCGGCTTTCGCTCTTGTCATCCTGCTGATCGGGAAAACGGAAAACAACCCCGTTATTCTCGATATCAACCAGGACCGAACCACCCTTCTCCAGCTTGCCAAACAGCAACTCTTCCGCAAGCGGCTTTTTAACATGTTCCTGGATCACACGCCCCAAGGGACGCGCACCGAATGCCGGATCATATCCGCGATCGGCAAGCCATGTACGGGCAGCCTCTGTCAGCTCAATAGACACATTGCGATCCGCAAGCTGCACTTCAAGCTGCAGGATGAATTTATCTACCACCATCTTGACCACATCGGCCTGAAGATGGGTAAACGGAATAACAGCATCAAGACGGTTCCGGAATTCCGGGCTGAAGGTGCGTTTGATCGCCTCTTCATCCTCGCCAATGCGCTGATCCCGCATAAAGCCGATGGCAGGTTTTGCCATGTCCGATGCGCCGGCATTGGTTGTCATCACCAGCACGATATTGCGAAAATCAACGGTCTTGCCATTATTATCCGTCAGCTTGCCGTGATCCATCACCTGCAACAAGATGTTGAACAGATCGGGATGAGCCTTTTCAATTTCGTCCAGCAATACCACAGCATGCGGATGCTGGTCAACCGCATCGGTCAGCAAACCGCCCTGATCAAAGCCGACATAGCCCGGGGGCGCGCCAATCAGGCGTGAAACGCTGTGACGTTCCATATATTCGGACATATCAAATCGGACAAATTCAATGCCCATGACATTTGCAAGCTGCTTGGTGACCTCGGTTTTACCAACCCCGGTCGGCCCCGAGAACAAATAAGAACCAATTGGTTTTTCCGGTTCACGAAGACCAGCACGCGCCAGCTTAATGGCACTCGACAGGGCCTCAATCGCCTTGTCCTGACCAAACACCACCGTTTTGAGGTCACGTTCGATATTCTGCAAGGCTTTGCGATCATCGCTCGATACCGACTTGGCCGGGATACGGGCAATTTTGGCAACGATTTCTTCCACATCGCGCTTGCTGATTGTGCGTTTACGCTTGCTTGGCGCAATCAGCATCCGGGATGCACCAACCTCGTCAATCACATCAATCGCGCTATCCGGGCGCTTACGATCATTAATGTAGCGTGACGCCAGCTCAACCGCCGACCGAATAGCTTCATTGGTGTATTTAACGTGATGATGTTCTTCGTAATAGGGCTTCAGGCCCTTGAGAATCTTGATGGTATCTTCCAACGACGGTTCATCGACATCGATTTTCTGGAAACGACGCACAAGGGCACGGTCTTTTTCAAAATGCCCGCGAAATTCCTTGTAGGTCGTAGACCCGATGCACCGCAGCGCACCGCTGGCAAGTGCTGGCTTCAAAAGGTTCGAGGCATCCATCGCCCCACCCGACGTCGCACCGGCACCAATCACGGTATGGATTTCATCAATGAACAACACGGCATTTTCATGCTCGTCCAATTCTTTGACCACGGCCTTCAACCGTTCTTCAAAATCCCCGCGATAACGCGTTCCCGCCAGAAGCGAGCCCATATCCAGGGCAAAAATTGTTGCCCCCTGCAAGACTTCAGGCACATCGCCATCAACAATTCGCTTGGCAAGGCCTTCGGCAATGGCCGTTTTACCAACCCCCGGGTCGCCCACATAAAGCGGGTTATTTTTGGTGCGACGGCACAGAACCTGAATGGTGCGGTCAATTTCGCTTTGGCGACCAATCAGCGGGTCAATCTTGCCCTTTTGCGCCTTGGCATTCAGGTTCACGCAATAGGCTGTAAGGGCCTCGCCCTCTTTGGCAGCAGCGGCTTCATCAGCCTCGCTTGCGCCAGACGCATTCAATTCGTCATCCGCGCCACGCGGCACCCGGCGTTCGTTTAATTCGGGGGCTTTGGCAATGCCATGTGAAATATAATTCACGGCATCAAGGCGCGTCATATCCTGCAATTGCAGATAATAAACCGCGTGCGATTCCCGTTCGGAAAACAGGGCGACCAACACATTGGCGCCGGTAACTTCTTCACGCCCCGAAGATTGAACATGAATAGCGGCACGCTGAATAACACGCTGAAACCCTGCCGTGGGTTTGGGATCAATCAGGCGCGCACTCACCAGACCGGACAGTTCACTATCGGTAAACTCAAGCAGCTCGTTGCGCAACCGATCCACATCGATGCGACAGGCCTTCAAGACCGCAACTGCATCCTGATCCTCGGTCAGAGATAACAACAAATGTTCCAGTGTTGCGTATTCGTGACGCCGTTCGGATGCGTATGCAAGCGCACGGTGCAGGCTTTCTTCCAGATTACGCGAGAGCATGTGAGACTACTCCTTCTCTATCGTGCACTGCAACGGGTGCTGGTTTTGACGCGCCAGATCCATGACCTGGTTTACCTTTGTCTCGGCGATCTCGTATGTAAAGACGCCACAAACACCGACACCTTTGCGGTGCACTTGCAGCATGATCGCCGTCGCCTCTTCCCGCCCCTTGGCAAAAAACTGCTCAAGGACGAGCACGACAAATTCCATTGGTGTGTAGTCATCATTGAGCAACAACACCTTGTACATTGCCGGTTTTTTGGTTTTCGGCCGCGTTTTGGTTACAACGCCTGTGTTAGGGAGGCCGTCACCCTGATTGCCCTGATCACTCATAACCTGCTAACCGGAATCCTTGTTAGTTGTGCCTTGAAAACATGATAGGTCAACATGACTGCGTTTCAAAGCCCCGTAAATCAATCCACGAAATGATTGCCTAGTTACATGTCATGTAAGGTCTGTTTGCAGGCACGCAAGATGCCGCACAAAAACGAGGCTTTGCAGCACAGCAAAAACCGCGCATTCCGTCACATCACACAAAATAATAAAAAAACGGACGTGACCCAAATCACGCCCGTTTTAGCAATTCAAATACCATTCCGGCAAAACCCGGCATCAAACAAAGCCAGATTGGGCCTTGCCAGCACGTATCCTTAACGGCCCGCCTTTGCAGACCAGCTCTTTTCCATCAGGGACATACTGTCATTCCACATGCCGAACCAGATTTCCTGGAAGCGGGAATGCTCGGCCATGCCGTCATCAACAAACCGCTTTACCATGCGGGCATTGATTTCCTGGATATCACCAACCGATTCCACCTTGGAAAGAGCCTCGATGTCGCCCTGAAGCGCATCCATTTCACGCTGCATCCAGGTCATCCATTCGGAACCAAAACGCCCGCCCTGGTCGGCCATTTTAGAAGACGCCTGCATCATCCCGTCCCAGTTCAACAGATGCGACTGAATCAGGTCTTCATACTGGCTGGCAAGATGCGCCCCGGCATCAGAAACCATGTCGGTATGGCCAGACACTGCATCCAGCAGACCAGACATTGCTTCAGTCGCCGCTTCCTGGGCAGATGAAACCATATCGACCATTTGGTCCGAATTCCAAAATTCAAACATTTGTGAAACCGGCACGGTCGGCATCGGAAGATCGGCTTCAACCTTTTGTGATACCGCAACACCACCGGTTTTTGCGCTGTCATCAACGCTCACGGTGGCGGTAACGACCGGTGTTTTCACTTCGGCGGTCACAGGCACCTCAATCTTTGGTGCCTTCGGCGCCTGTTTCGCGGCACTGGCAACGGCATCCGATGTTGCCTCGGTCACTTTGCGCGCGGTTTCCTTGGTTGCTTCAACCTGGGTTTCGGTTGCGGCCTTCACTGCCTCAGCCGTTTTGCTTGCTGTGGTCGAAGCCTTTGGAGCTGCCGACGCCCCTGCCGATTTTTCGGCCGGTTTGCTAGCACCTGCCGCTGCAGCCCGTTTCGGCGCAGCAGCCTTGGCCGTCGTCGATGCAGAAGCAGCCGACCCGGCAGAACTTTTTGAACCAGAAGGCGTTTTGGGCTTGGATGCACGCGAAGCAGAAGCAGTCTTATTCGCAGATGCAGCACCGGCTTTCGCTGATTTCGCAGAAGAAGCGGAGGCCCCCGACGAAACAGTCGTTTTAGCCGTGGATGCTGATGCGTTCCGGGATGTTTCAGGCACCTTTTTCGGGGTCGTCACCATCGTGCCGTCCTCCATTTACAAGTTTCAGGATCGCCAAAGAGATGTTGCAATGCAGCAAAACTCTAGATGGAAACAGGGTATCCGTCAAGGCTCCTTTGATGACATTCTCTTGATATATCCTGCCAGACCTTACTCTTCGCCCAAAAAAAACGGGCTGACACTGCCAGCCCGTTCAAAACCAGATTATTCCAAACTGTTTCCGCGTACCGTTCTGTAAAAATTACGGTCCTGCTGCTCCTTGCGACTGCTATAGATCGGGTCAGGATTGTTCACCGCATCCGGGCCAGGGGCAGCTGGAAGCGGCGATGACTGACCTGATATTTTTTCCAGCACATTTGGAAAATGAAGATCGCCCAAATTATCCTTGGCCGATGTCCAGGCGGCCAGCGTCATATGCTGCCCCGAACATCCAAGCGCGACCCAATAATAATTTTCGGAGTTAAGCCGCAGGCCATCGCGGTCCTGCGTTCCAAAGCCATCCTGCTGAAGAGCATCTGTCAGGGTAAGATATTGCTGGCGCGTGATGGAATGCCGGACCGGATTGCCGCTAAAGGCACCCAGCGGAGAACGCAGCGAAACATTCAGGTCACTGACATCGATCGGACCAAAAACATGAGACTCGATGACAAACCCGTCATTGCCAGGTTGCGGCAACACATCAAAGGAGCGAACCTCCTTATAATAGTCCGCGTTATAAACGATTCTGATTTGCCCTTCCGCCTGACCGGCAGAACAGGCCGTGCGAATGTCGTTTGCATTCAGATACGAGAACCAGCTGGCCTTGCGCACAACCGGATTCGCAATGTCGCTGTTCTGCGTAAAGGCACAGCCTCCCAGCAACGCCATTGTGGTCAATGCTGTCGCAAACTTAATGATTCCAAGCCGCTTCGGCGCTAGATCCTTGTACGGTCTATGTAATTTAATGGGCATTCATACCTCTATTTTGACAGACTCGGTCACAGCGCATACACTCTCGCCTAATTGGGGCATCGGCAAGGCATTGCAGCCTGTCAGCAATTTTCATTTCGTTAAGCTTTTTTTTAGTCGGAACTGACATGCTGGCCCTAACCGTCTTGGGGATACTCGTTAACCGGACATTGTATATGATTTCCATGTTCCGCGTCGGCTTTGCCAGACCGACCAGACAACCAGATACCAATGACTTTTTGCCATCACGCATGACGGCACGAAGGCTGTTTTGCGTCTTGAGCATGATGTTACTGTCGCTGATTGCATTTTCAGCCACAAGCAACACTGCGTTTGCACGCACCTATACGGCCTTGATTGTCGATGCCGATACCGGGCAGGTGCTGCATGAATATCGCGCGGATCGAAAGGTATATCCTGCGTCACTGACCAAGATCATGACGCTGTATATGCTGTTCCATGCGCTTGACAGCGGCAAGGTTTCGCTTGCAACGAAAATGCCGGTATCGCGTCGTGCCTGGGGTCAGGCCCCGTCAAAGCTTGGTGTTCAGCCGGGCGATACCATTACAGTGCATGACGCAATTTTGGCACTGGTCACAAAGTCAGCCAATGATGTTGCCGTCGTGATTGGCGAATATCTGGGCGGGACCGAAACCAAATTTGCCCAGATGATGACCGCCACGGCACGCCATATCGGCATGAGAAATACGACATTTCGCAATGCATCAGGCCTGCCCAATCGCGGACAGATGACAACGGCGCGTGACATGGTTCGCCTGGCCATGCGCCTGCGGCACGATTTTGGCGATTATTATCATTATTTTTCGACGCAGAAATTCACCTATGGCAACCGGACCTATGGCAACCATAACAATCTTCTGGCGTCGTATTACGGAACAGACGGCATTAAAACCGGCTTCATTAATGCGTCGGGCTTTAATCTTGTCGCCTCGGTCAAACGCGATGGCAAACGCCTGATCGGTGCAGTTTTTGGCGGACGCACGGCACGCTCGCGCGACGCCCAGATGAAAAAGCTGCTCGATAAAGCCTATATGGAACTTAAGAAAGACGGTGACATTATTCCGCCCCGTCCGCGCATCAGCCCGGAAGAAAAAATTCTGCCGGCCGATACGCAGCTTTTGATCGCCAAGGCCAACAGCGCGAATGAAGGCCAGATCCCCGGTCATATTGACACCGAGACCATTGTCGCACGGATCAAACCAACCGGCGGTGGCTGGGGTATCCAGGTTGGCGCGTTTAGCGACCAGCGCCGCGCCCAGGAGGCGGTTTTAACCGCCGCACGTACCGCACCGGAAATTCTGCGCCTGACCCGCGCGGCTGTTGAACAGCAGGAATCCGATAGCGGTGTTGTCTATCGCGCCCGCCTGATCGGTTTTGGCGCAGAAAAAGATGCCCGTAGCGCCTGTGCTGCCCTACAACGCCAAAACATGGCCTGCATCCCGGTGGTAACACCTGGCGGGGCCGGCTGACCGCCTCGCGACGTCAAAACCATTAATGATAAATCTTCAAGGGCTGCCCATCGGGTGGCCCTTGTTATTTGCGCTCAAGGCAAAACTGCCACGGCTCCCCCGGACGTGCCCAACCTAAACTCAACCAAGTTGAAGCGATCATCCCAGACGGTCCGCTACGTTTACGTTTTGGCATCGGGTTTCAATGAAACAAGACCGATAAATAAAAAGGCCGGGGCATCACTGCCACCGGCCTTCGATCCACCTGTAATACAGGAAGAAAGGTTCTTTAATGCCCACCACCGGGGGCAAAGAAATCATCGCTTTGCAGGCCGCTTTTCTGAAGCTGTGCTGTAACCTGCGCTTTTAAACGCGCCAGCCCGGCCTCATCGGCGGCTTCACACCGTGCGACAATTGCAGGCTGGGTATTGGATGCCCGCAACAGCCACCAGCCATCATCACTTTTAACTCGCACGCCATCGATGCCATTGACTTCGGCATCTGTGCCCGCCAAACGGTCGCGGACTTCCTCGATCAGGGCAAACTTGCGATCATCGGGGCATTCAATCCGGGTTTCCGGGGTATTGACGGCAACCGGCATGGCATCACGCCATGTATCCAGGCTTTTGCCGCTTTGCACCAGAATGCGATAAAGGCGAACAGCGGCATAAGTGGCATCGTCATAGCCATAATACCGTTCGGCAAAGAAGATATGCCCGCTCATTTCGCCGGCAATCGGTGCCTTTTCCTCGATCATTTTGGTTTTGATCAGGGAATGACCGGTTTTCCACATAATGGCATTACCGCCCAGGCGTGTGACTTCATCAAACAAAGTCTGGCTGGCCTTCACATCGGCAATGATCGCCCCGCCAGGCACACGTTCCAGCACGTCAGCGGCATAAATCTGCAACAGCTGATCGCCCCACAGAACCCGTCCCTGCCCGTCAACAACACCGATACGGTCGCCGTCACCATCAAAGGCAACGCCCCAGTCAGCATTGTATTTGGCAACAGCCGCCTTCAAATCCACCAGATTGGCCTCAACCGTCGGATCGGGATGATGATTGGGGAAGCTCCCATCAATTTCATCAAACAGCAGGTGATGCGTGCCGGGCAGTTTTTCCGTTAACCGGCGGACCACATCCCCCGCCGCACCATTCCCGCAATCCCAGACAATGGTCATCGGTTTGGCAACATCAACATCGAGTTCCTCGACCAGACGATCGATATAACGTTCTTCGATGTCAATATCATCCAGGCCACCAGCACCGACTTCAAAATCACCGTTTTCGGCAATTCGGCCCAATTCCTGAATGGCTTCACCAAATACCGACTTACCGGCATTCAGCATTTTAAAGCCATTATAATCCGGCGGATTATGGGACCCCGTCACCATGATGCCGGCATCGGTTTTCTGGTTATAAACCGTAAAATACAGCATCGGCGTCGGACCACGCCCGATCCGCAGCACATCACAACCGGTTGCGCGAATGCCCTTGACCAGGGCATCGGCCAGCTCTGGCGAGCTAAGGCGGCCATCGCGGCCAACAGCCACGCGCTGCCCGCCACTACGCCGGACCATCGTGCCAAAGGCCCGCCCTAAGGCATGGGCATCTTCAGCATGCAGGGTTTTGCCAACAACACCGCGCACGTCATATTCGCGCAGCATCGACGGGTCGAATTTATGGCCATCCGAAGCGGTCATATGTTAATTGCCTCCGATTGCGCCGCGACCAATACAGCTATATTCAAAGCCGTTTTCTGTCATTTCGCGCGGCTCATACACATTACGCAAATCCACCACCACAGGTGATTTCAAAGCAGCTTTGACGCGTTTCAGGTTCAGCCCACGGAACTCGTTCCATTCGGTCATAATGACCATTGCATCCGCACCTTCAATCGTCTCAAAGGCGCCTTCGCAAAAAGTCAGCCCCTCTAGCAGTTTTGCAGCTTCTTCCATTGCTTCGGGATCATAGGCCCGAACAGTGGCACCCGCAGCAATCAGGGCCGGAACGACATCAAGGCTGGGTGAATCGCGCATATCGTCAGTGTTGGGTTTAAATGCCAAACCAAGAATACCAATGGTTTTGCCCTCAACAGAGCCGCCGCAGGCTGCGATAATACGATCCGCCATTGCCTTTTTGCGGCTGTCATTGACAGCAACCACTGTTTCAATAATGCGCAGCGGCGAATTATGTTCCTGTGCGGTGCGCACAAGGGCCAGAGTATCCTTTGGGAAGCACGACCCGCCATAGCCCGGACCGGCATGCAGGAACTTCTTACCAATACGGCCATCAAGGCCGATACCGCGTGCGACATCGTGAACATCGGCACCGACTTTTTCGCACAGATCGGCGATTTCGTTGATGAAGGTGATCTTGGCGGCCAAAAAGGTATTGGCGGCATATTTGATCATTTCCGACGTTTCACGGGTGGTGAAAACAATCGGCGTTTCGATCAGATAAAGCGGACGGTAAAGGTCCGACATTACAGCACGGGCGCGTTCATTGCTGGTGCCGATAACAACCCGATCCGGGCGCATGAAATCACCGATGGCGGAACCTTCACGCAGGAATTCCGGGTTGGATACCACGGCAAATTCCGCATCCGGGCGTTTTGCCCGAATGATGCGCTCAACCTCGCGCCCGGTGCCCACCGGCACGGTCGACTTGGTGACGATAACGGTAAAACCATCCATGGCCTCGGCAATTTCTTCTGCCGCTGCATAAACATAGCTCAGATCAGCATGCCCGTCGCCACGGCGTGTTGGCGTTCCCACCGCGATGAAGACAACATCTGCATCCTTAACACCCGCCTTAAGGTCGGTGGTAAAATGCAGGCGTCCCGCCTTGACGTTATTCTCCACCAGGAGATCAAGCCCCGGCTCGTAAATTGGCATAATGCCCTGTTCCAGGCGTTCGATCTTGGATGCGTCTTTATCGACACAAATAACGTCTGTCCCGAACTCCGAGAAACAGGCTCCGGATACCAAACCGACATAGCCGGTGCCAATCATTGCAACATGCATGGATGTTCTTCCCCATAAAACACTTCCGGGGGCCATGCCCCCGGAAATTTGACAAATCTCTTATTTCGCAGCGTCGCTTTGGGCGAATTCCTGAATAAGCGCCTTCATATCATCACGTAAATCCGGGCGATCCAGCGCAAAGGCAAGGGTCGCTTTCAGGAAGCCAACCTTATTCCCGCAATCAAAGCGCTGCCCTTCAAAACGATAGCCATAAAATGGCACTTTGCCGATCATGGCCGCCAGCGCATCGGTCAACTGAATTTCGTTGCCAGCCCCACGCGGAATGGATTCCAGAACATCGAAAATACCCGGATCCAGGATATAGCGGCCAATGGCCGACAGGGTCGACGGGGCATCCTTGGGTTCTGGTTTCTCAACCATCCCGCAGGCGCTAACCAGGCGACCATTGGTGCCTTCCACTTCAAGCACACCGTACCGTTTGGTTTCTTCGCGCGGGACATCCATCACGGCAACCATGTTGCCGCCGGTACGGCCATAGCTTTCCACCATCTGTTTCATGCAGGGCGTTTGCGACTGGATAAGGTCATCGGCCAGCAGAACGACAAACGGCTCATCACCAACCAGCGATTTGGCGCACAGAACAGCATGGCCCAAACCATGCGGGTTGCCCTGGCGGGTATAGGTCACACGGCCATTTTCCGGGATCATCGCCAGCGCGGTTTCAAGCGCCTCGTGCTTGCCGCGTTCCATCAGGATCGCTTCAAGCTCGGCGGAACGGTCAAAATGGTCCTCGATCGCGGTCTTGCCACGGCCCGTTACGAAAATGAATTCTTCAATCCCTGCTGCAATGGCTTCTTCAACGGCATACTGAATAAGCGGCTTATCCACCACCGGCAGCATTTCCTTTGGCATTGCCTTGGTTGCAGGCAAGAACCGGGTCCCCATGCCCGCAACCGGGAAAACCGCCTTTTTAATGCGTTTGGTCATATTTTATTTCCTTTGTTTTTGGCGGCAACGAATGCGCTAAATCGCTCTGTTTGCAGCAGAATACATCACTTTTGCCATATATCGAGATCGTTGATCAAGCTGCCCCTTAAGGGGATCCTGTCAATCGCCACAGTTTTTTAGCAAAATCTGCCGCGCAGCATTAACCCGCGATGCCAAATAGTCCGAACCGCCATGATCAGGGTGTACCGCCTTGATTAACGTTTGATAGGCGCGATTGATCTCGGCACGGCTGGGATTTTCTCCCAGACCCAGAATTTTCCGGGCTTCGGTGGCATCCATTCCCTCAGAACGAAATCCGCTATTGCCTCCTTGTTGCTCCTGCCTCGACGAACTTCCGTCAGCCCGCCCGACACAGTCCCAGTTCCGCCAGTCCTGGCAATCGCTGCGACGATCAAGATACGTCTCAAGCACTGTACGGCTTTGATCTTGTGCACTGCAACATTCAACATACAAATCTTGCAATCCGTCAAGTCCAAGCCCATCCAGATCCTGCCCTGCCAGCGAACCGGCAATCACCGATCCTGAAAGACGGCCTGTTTCATGCTCAAGCTGCATCACCAGAAACTGAGTCCTGATTTCAGAGAAACGTCCCTTTCGGGCACCGCCACGACCAGTGCCGTTTTGGTGTGTTCCCCTGCCCTGATATCGGGCAGAACCGAACATCCTTTTGAAAAATGGCCATATTAAGCCAAATTTGAGGACACGAAAAAGAAATGGTATGGCGGCAACAAGGGCGGCAAACATGGCAGCAAGCTTGCCTGTCAGCAGCAACCAAAGCCCGACCAGCACCAGGACCAGCGCAATCAAACCAAAACCGATATAGCGAATATCAGACGGCCGGGCATTGGCAAGCCAGCGTAAAAGAAAGCCGGTCGCCACAAAAAGACCAAAGCCCAAAATCACCCATTGCATCGGCACTACCGCTTTAACTGATCTGTCAGAAGCCTGATCGTATTGGTCTTTCTGGTTTTTTCATAATGCGTTAGCGCATCCATCCCGCCAACAACCAGCGATGCAATCGCGCCCAGCAAATCAGCCAAAACCGATGCTGCATTGCCGTCAAGGCGGGCAAAGGCGCCATTCCCCAACCGGCACATGTCGCGAAATACGGTTTCTGCCCCGCCGTCATGACCATCCTGAAAAATAAAAACGCGCGTTCCTGTCATCCCCAACGTGCCCGCCAGATGCCCCAGTTCATCGGCATCCTCCTCGACGCAATCACCAACATAAATCAGGGCATCCACCGGCTGGTCCGGTGTTTTGCGAGACTGATTGATCACATGCTGCAAGACACGCCCGATTTGCGTATGCCCGGCACGGCATTGCACGGCCGTCATTTTATCACGCAAGTCGCTGGCATTGCGGCACCACTTGCTGGCTTTGCATTCACCAAATCCGCGAAAAAATACCAATTGAATATCAAGGGTGCCAATCTTGTTCACAGCATCAAACATCTCGGCCTGGATATGGGCTGCCATATCCCAGTTGGGCTGGCGACTGGCCGTGGCATCCAGGGCAAAGACAATACGCCCTGCCGCCGGGCCGGAGCGCGGTGCCGTTGTCTCAACCGAGCGGGCACGGTTTAAAAAATCCGTTACATCCTGCTTGCTTGATGCAGATGAAACAGCCCTGTCATCATCAGCCATTGCGTTCCCGACTGTTTGTTGTCCCTAAAGACTCCGCGACGCAGCGATGGTCAAACCAGTGCAACGTCCGGGGAAAACGCATCGTCAGATCGGTAATTCTTCCCCGTCTGCGGGTGTAAAACCAATCACTTCCAACAATTGCCGCACTTCCTGACGGGCCGCCATATGCGACATGCTGAGCGTAATACCGATGCCCTTTTCACGCAAATCAAGAAGTGTCAGCCCGTTGAGGAACAATTCACGGTAAATCACACGTTCACCAAAACCCGGCGCAACCCGGAAATGAATCCGGCTTGCCAGCTTGTCGATGATTTCAGCGATGTCACGCTTGTTACGGGCATCAAGATGCGACAAACGGTTCCGCATCACGATCCAGTCGATAGACCCGCCATCAACGGCAGCGCGACGCTTGCGGGCATCCCACACCATTTCCGCATACAGGCTGGGCCCCTTAACATCCAGGGTTTCCGGGTCAATCCGGGCCAACATGTCCATATCGATATAACTGTCATTAATCGGCGTGATTAGGGTATCGGCACAGGCATGGGCCAGACGCGACAAATAATTGTCACTTCCGGGGCAATCCATCACGACAAAATCATGATTCAGCACCAACTCACCCAGGGCGCGGGTGAACCTTTCACGTTCGTCATGCTTGGCTGCGGTTGTATCATTATCCTCGCTGCGATAAATCGGATAATGAACCGGCATTTTCAGCGACAATCCGCGTGCCTGGTTAAAAGCCCGACGGTTTTCGACATAACGGGTCAATGTCCCCTGCCGGGCATCGATATCGAGCGAACCGACAGAAAAATCCATTTTCAGCAAGGCAACAATCAGGTGCATCGCCGTGGTGGATTTGCCCGACCCGCCCTTTTCATTGCCAATAACAATGACATGCGCGCGTTTTGCGCCTCGGCCTGTGGATTGTCCGTCGCCCTGTCCCTTGATTTCGGTCATGGTGGCGGTTGCGTCCCCCGTCATTACGCGCTGCTCCGTCATAGTGTGATCTGAAAACCAAAAGTCCCCAATGCCCGTGAATGAACGCCTTTAAGCGTAAAAATCAAGTATAAAGACGCATTCGTCACAGCGCAAACCGGCTCTACCCTAGCCAATTTACTGTCTTGGCGCTAAACATAGAGTAATCGGCATCGCAAAGACAGCAAGCTCAACGGGGGGAGAAGTTTGTGACCTTTTCGCAAAAATATATACCGGCATTACTGGCACTTGCCGTGATCGGGTTCTCACAGCAGGCCAACGCCCAGAATACGGGCGGTTTCCTTAAGATCGACGCGGCGCAAAGCCCGGTTCATTATCATCCGCCCTTTAATGCAGCCGCGGTATATTTGCGACAGATCCGTGAAAACAGCACGGTTTATGTTGCCCGCTGGCTGGATCAAAGCGACGATAACCACAATGCAAACCAGATTTTTATCGAATCGGTCTTTTCCGAAACCAGCCCGGGTTTTGCCTTTCGCACCGACACACCACCGGCCAGCCTGCTGGGCATGTTTGACGAATTAAAGGGAAAAAGCCGCGCCAATGGCAACAGCTTTTCCTATCAAACCCCGGCAGGTCTTATTCAGGTCCTTCCTTTTGCCAAGGGCAATGCCCAATGCATCAGTTATGCCGGGCGTTGGGACCCTTTGCGCACGGATCAGCGCGGCAGCCAGCTTTTAGGCTATTTCTGTGAGCCGATCGCGGTGCAAAATGCACCGCAGCATCAGGCCCCGGCACAACAAATGACGTCAAACGCCGCCCGCGATTTCGCCGCTGATTTCTTTTTACGATTTGAGATCAAACTACCCGATAACACCGGTGCCACCGTTCCCGTCGCGCCAGCCCCACAGCTAACAGCGCCGGTGGCAAACGCGCCCTCGCCCACCGATGGCAACATGCCAGCCAATATGCCAGCGACCGAAACCCTGCCAAATACGGCGCAAAACACCCTTCCGACATCCCCAAAGGCCGCGCAACAGGCACCCGCCATTGCACCGGACCAGGGCATTGGCATTACAACAACCTGGAACAACCAGGAAGGTTATGGCGTGCTGAAATTTGACAAACCGGCAGGTGAAGGCACCATGATTGTCGATAGCGGTGATCGCCACTGCGAAGGATACTGGCAGCATCAAGGCGGACGGTATCAAAGCGCAACCCTGCCCTATGGCAGTTGGACGATTTTTTGTTCGAATGGCGTTTCGGCGCGCGGCACCTATAACAGCCCGGACCCAAGCCAGGTTAAGGGCGAAGGCCAGGACAGCAACAGCCAACCCGTCTTTTTTCATCAGACAGGACAATAACATTCATGTCTTTTGATATCGAAACCATCGTTGTTGGGGCCGGTGTTGTCGGCCTTGCCTGCGCACGCGCCCTGGCGCAAACCGGGCGCGACGTTATGATTATTGAACGTCATGATGCCATTGGCACCGAGACAAGTTCGCGCAACAGCGAGGTCATCCATGCCGGAATCTACTATGCAAAGGACAGCCTGAAGGCCGCACTCTGCGTCAGCGGCAAACAGGCGCTGTATCGCTATTGTGCAGAACGCGGCATTAATCATCGCAATACCGGCAAACTGATTGTCGCGACCCACGATGCGCAGCTTGATGCCCTACGCCAAATCGAAAAACACGCAACTGGCAATGGCGTGACTGACCTTGTGTGGCGCACAGCAGAAGAAATTCATGACCGCGAACCTGCGGTTAAATGTGTTGCCGCCCTTGAAAGCCCATCGACCGGCATTATTGATTCGCATGGTTTAATGGTTTCGCTGCTGGGCGACGCCGAAATTGCCGGAGCCACCCTTGCCCTGAATACCGATGTTATTGCCGGCCGATATGAGAATGGGGTGCATATCCTGGAAACACGGGACACGGCAGGCGAAGAAATGGAAATTTCCTGCAAGGAACTGGTGATTGCCGGCGGATTGCACAGCCAAACACTGGCCAATAACTATGCCGGGCTTGGTCCACAAACGGTTCCGCCACAACATTATGCGCGTGGCATCTATTTTACCCTAAGCGGCAAAAGCCCGTTTTCAACCCTGATCTATCCCGCCCCGGAACAGGCCGGGCTTGGCATTCACCTGACCCTTGACCTTGGCGGTCAGGCGCGCTTTGGCCCGGATGTTGAATGGATTGACCAGCCGGACTACAGCGTTGATCAATCGCGACGACAGCTATTTGCAGATGCCATTCGCCGGTATTATCCTGAGCTGGACGAAAACGCCCTACAGCCAGGCTATGCCGGTATCCGTCCCAAAATTCAGTCTAGGGGCGAAGCCGCGCGCGATTTCATGATTTCCGGCCCGGAAGATCATGCTGTGAACGGATTGATCACGCTTTACGGCATTGAATCACCAGGGCTGACGGCATCGATGGCAATGGGGGATTATGTCTGTGCTAAACTTAACGCTTTACCGGTAAAGAAGGCTGCATCCTGATCATGGTTTCCGCCCTTGAGCTCCGTCCCGCCGGGGGTGCCCGCCCTCATCAAACTGACACGGCAACCGTCTGGCAAGGCGTCCGGCAAGGCATCCGGCGTGGTGCCCTGATTGCCAGCCTGATGACGGCGATGATGATCAGCATTCTGCCCGTTCAGGCAAAGGCCCAGCAGCTCGAACCGTTTGTCCCGCCAGCCAACAGCCTGTCTAACAGCCCGGACGTGGGGGATAATAAAGACGATGAAGCTTCCAAACCAAAGCGCGATTTTGCCGAAGAAATGCGCAAAATGGTCGTCTCGCTAAGCCGTTGGGCCAAAAACCAGCGCAGCGATTTTTCGATCATTGCCATGAACGGCCTTGATCTCACGACCTTTATTGAACCCGGGCTGTTTGTCACCAAATCAGATGCCAAACCGGCGCGTAATTTTATTCGCGCCCTTGATGGTTTCCTGGTCGAAGCCCCGCGTTATGGCCGCGATGGTTACAACAAGGAAACCCCGGAAGGCGAAGTCAAATACGACCAGCAATATCTGGAGCGCCTGTCAAATACCGGCATGCGGTTTTTCATGCTTGATTATACAAACAAGATGGAAAACATCCTCAAGGCGCGGAAAAACTTGAAAAACCTGAACCCGCTTTATTACGCGGCCCCGCCACCGGACATGCAATTATCCACCCTGGCACAGGTTCCGGCAACACCGTTTAACGAAAACCCCTTTGTTATCGACTCGGTTCACAAGGCCCGTAATTACGCAATGGTGATCGACAGCGCCCCCTTTGGCAACAAAGAGGCCTATGTCGATGCGCTAGCCAATACCAATTACGACATCCTCATTCTCGATGCCTTTCATCGCGGGACAATTCCGCTGACCTATGATGACATGCGCAAATTGCGCTACAAAAAACTCGGCACCCCGCGTTTGCTGCTCGCCTATGTTGATATCGGCACAGCACAAACCTACCGTTATTACTGGCGAACGGACTGGCGCGCCGGGTCCCCCAGTTTCATCAGCAGTGCCAGCAATCAAGGCCGATGGGGCCAGGAAAACCATGTTTATTACTGGGAACCACAATGGCAGAACATTATTTTTGGCAATGCCAACAGCTATGTTTCCGGTCTGATGCAGCTTGGTTTTGACGGTATCGTCATAGACGGTGTTGACGATTATCGATGGTGGGCAAACCAGTAAAAAGCCGGGTACAACGAGGTAGAACGGGGTACAACCGGGATACAATCGGGCATCCCACACCACAATGCCGTAACAGGTTCACAGGAGAAAATCGTGTCCAAGGTTATTACCCACTATTTCTTTGTCCCATCCCCCTGGGCTTTTTTGGGCCTTCGTCGGGCAATGGATATTGCCAAACGTCATAATGCCACACTGGATCATCGCCCAGTGGACCCTGCCGAGATTTTCAAACATGGTGGCGGTGTTCCGTTGCACAAGCGTCCGGTCTCGCGTCAGCAATACCGGATGGTCGAACTGAGACGCTGGCGCAAATTTTTGGATATTCCCATCAACGAAAGCCCGAAATTCTTTCCGGTAGATGGCTCTTTGGCGGCGGGCACCATGATTGCCGCCAAACTTGACGGACACGATATTTCCAATCTGATCCTGGCCATCATGGAAGATATCTGGATAAACGAGCAAAATGTTGCCGACCCAAAAACCCTTGCCAACGCCCTGGCCCGTGTCGGTCTTGACGGTAAATATCTTGATCAGGCGCAGGATCAGGCCGTGATCGATACCTTCAAAAGCTATACCGAAGACGCCAAAACCGTAAACATCTTTGGTGCCCCCACCTATTTTGTTGGTGATGAAATGTTCTGGGGCCAGGACAGGCTGGAATTTGTCGACCGCGCGCTTTTGGAAACCGACTAAGCGATCCCCCTCTCTTTGCCAACCATCACCCGGCTTGCAAAACAACGATATGCCACAAATAAAAACAGGGCGGCCATGGATGCCGCCCTGTTTTAGTAAACAAGCCTGTCAACAGATAGAGCCGCCTTCAGCGCCCGAAAACGGGTCCTGAAAACCCGGTAAAATCAATCGTGGCGTTTGACGTGATCGACAACAAACCCGTCGCAGGACGGATAATTCTTTTCGATCATGGCAAGTGCCTTTGTTTTGTTCTGTGCGGCAACTTCATGGGTCTGTATATCGGCCCATCGGTCATCATACAGCACATGAGAACGGTTTTCCTTAACGCACTCACGCACGAATTTATTGTGCAACCCAACTTGATAAACCCGCTTCCGGTGGTCTGTAAAAGCTGACATCCCCCGAAACTCCTCTTGCTGTCAGCGTCCGACCCGACGCTTGATGTGTCCTGATGATATCTCTGTGAAAAACAAGATATCAACCACAAGTTTGCGACCAGTAGTTTAACGAGCCGTAAATCATCCGGCTTGAATCGTAATTTAATTGAAACATAAGAAACCCGAGCGCGCCAGTTTTGCATAATCGATTTGCAATATTTGCACGAAATAAAATTACAAAGCAGCGCGGTCCCGGACATTAAATTCCACACAACCCCAGGCTTTTCTTCAAAACGGTCTTTTTTGATTTTTTGGTGATTTTCCAATTGCCGAACGGGCTCTATCAGCAAACATAAAAGGGTAAGCAGGACTTTTTACTTTCCCAAAATCAAAACAAAACCAGCCCGGGAGGCTGCACCAAGATGTCCATTTTTTCCGATCCCGCCTTTGACGATCATGAACAGGTCGTTTTCGCAAGCGACCCTGCAACCGGCCTGAAGGCCATTATCGCGGTTCATAACACCAATCTTGGCCCTTCACTCGGCGGGTGCCGCATGTGGCCCTTTGCCAGCGAACAGGAAGCCATCCACGATGTTTTGCGCCTCTCGCGCGGGATGACCTATAAATCCGCCCTTGTTAATTTGCCGCTGGGCGGTGGTAAATCCGTCATTATTGGCGATCCGCACCGCCAAAAAACACCGGCCCTGTTTCAGGCTGTGGGCCGCGCGGTCGAACGTTTGAAGGGCCGCTATATCGTGGCAGAGGATGTCGGCACCAGCCCGGCCGATATGGCCGAAATCGCCCGCCAGACCCGCCATGTCGGTGGCATTAATGATGGCAATGACCCGGCCCGCACCGGTGATCCGTCACCTTTTACCGCCTATGGTGTGTTTATCGGCCTGAAAGAAGCCGTCAAACACAAACATGGCCAAAGCGACCTTAAAGGCATGCACGTCGCCGTTCAGGGCCTGGGCCATGTCGGATTTCATCTGTGCAACCTGTTGCATGATGCCGGGGCGCAGCTGATTGTCGCCGATATCAATGGCAGTGCCACCCAGCACGCGGTGACCCAATTTGGCGCGACCGCAGTTTCAATTGATGAAATCTTGTCGGTCGATGCCGATATTTTGGCCCCCTGTGCACTGGGCGGCATTATCAATGATGCCTCCATTGCCAGTCTGAAGGCCGGGATTATTGCCGGGGCCGCAAATAACCAGCTTGAAGCAGACCGCCACGGCGACATTTTACGCGATATGGGGGTTTTATATGCCCCGGATTACGTCATTAACGCTGGCGGCGTGGTAGAGGTGCATTACAGCCGCGAAGGACGCCCGGTAAGCGAAACAAACCGCCATATTGAAAGTATTGGCGCAACCGTGCGTGAAATCTTTGAACGGGCAGACCGGGAAAATAAACCGACCAGCTTTATCGCTGATCGCCTCGCCGAAGAACGTTTTGGCAAAAAGGCATAAGTTTCCCACCCTGGACAAAAATAAAGGCGAGGCCCCGATGGCTTCGCCTTTTTGCATTTGCATATGCCAATATCGCCAAGCTGATAGCCCGGCAATACGAAAGGTTATTCTGCGGCAATCGCCTGATCGGCGGCAATATTGGCAACCACCTGATCGCGCCCGCCATCCGAACAACAATGCTGGTTCAGTTCTGCCCGCATATGACAGGCACATTTACCACATTGTGGTTTGCAGCCGTGAAAACGGAAAACCTCTGCCGGACGCGTCGCATTGCCATCCGTCGCAGCACGTTTTACATCGCCCTGGTTAAGGGCATTACAAACACATACAAACATAAATGCAAATGCAATCGGTTATTAGTTACACCCCACCTAACTACTGCAAATGCGAATGCGTTTCAAACGATTTCGAACAAATTTCCGTTTTACAGTACAAAAAAGTCCGCAGCCAGGTTCCGGCTGCGGACTTTGATTTAAAAATATCGTTTCGTAACAAGGTCATCCGACAACCGAGATATGGCTGACCACCTTGGTCACACCATTGATGCGACGCACGATATTCAAGACCTTGTCATATTCGGTTTTATTGGCCGATTCGCCCATGATATAGACAACACTGCCGACCGACTCCCAACGGTAATTCACGGAACGAACACCCTTTTCGGCCAGCAACAGGGCCTTGATCTTGCTGTCAATCCAGACATCGGAAACCGACTGTTTGGCCGAATCCGCCGGGACGGCATTATCCTCGCCATATTTCTGTTCGGCCTTGCGATATTCGGCGATGGTTTTGGCATCGGCGATCTGCAAGTGATCATAAATTTTCTTGATGCGCTTATCCTGGCGAATGATCGACATCACGTCGTAATATTTGCCTTTGGAATCAACCATGCCGGTCACCATAACCTGTTGCTTCCAAATATCGACATTCACATCGATCAGATAACTGTGATCGACCTCGGCAAATTTGCCCAGAATTTCGGATTTGATCTTGGTATCAAGCCACTGATCATCGCCAGAGCGATTTTCAACCGGCATCTGCAACGGGCCACAAGCCGCCAGCGGCGCACTGAAAACGATTCCCAGCGCCACAACCTGCAATGTTCGTTTCAAACCGCGAGACATACGTATCATTCGGCTACTCCTAAAATCGATTTCGTTATTTCGACCCAAAGGCCTGTGGCACGAAAAGGCGCACACTCCCCGGAAACAACAGCATATTTACCTCAAATTCCTACAGGCGGATTGTGACAAAATCGGCACCACAATTATGGCAAAGATAAAAAATCATTCAAAACACCCACCAAATGAACGCATTGCGGCCCCGCAAGGCTCCCGTCGCATGGAATTTTCTTGCAAAACATCCATCTCATGAAATTGAGATTGACTCATTTCATTAATTTATTCATGTTTTACGATAATGAATCACCCTAAAACAACAGGAATATGGAAATGAGTCCGACTGCCACCAGAATACGCATTGTCAGCCAAATCCTAAGCTGGTTGTGCCTGATCGCGATCATCTGTGAGCTCTGTTTTGTCCCGCTGATCTGGCTCACCCCTGATTTCGCCCGCGATGCCGTTTCCTATTCCGACAGTCTGGTTCCCATCCCGCTTAACGATCTTCAATCCCTTGCCGGTGTGCAGCTTGCCGTGGTGTTCATCACGCTGATGGTGCCCTCTCTGGTGCTTGTGTTTGGCCTGTGGCATTTGCGCAAAATGTTTTTATGCTTTGCCCGCAACGCCATTTTTGAACATGGCACAATCCGTCATCTCAAAATCTTCAGCATCGCCCTGTTGTCACAAACGCTGCTTTCGCCGCTGGCGGGTACGTTAACGTCCTTGTTTGTCACCATCACCCGCCCGGAAGGCGAACGCGTCATATCGATAGGGTTAAGCAATATCGAAGCCACCAGCCTTTTCCTCGGCGGGCTGTTCCTGATTATTTCGTGGGTACTGGGTGAAGCCGTCAGTCTGCATGACGAAAACCGGAGCTTCGTCTGATGCCGATTACCGTTCGCCTTGATGTGATGCTGGCCAAACGCAAAATGAAGTCCAAGGAGCTTGCAACCCGGATTGGCATTAGCGAGCAAAATCTGTCGCTGTTAAAATCGGGCAAGGTCCGGGGCGTAAGGTTTGAAACCCTTGCCGCCATTTGCAAGGCACTGGAATGCCAGCCTGGTGACCTTCTGGAATACACAGCCAGCGACGATAGCGAAAACTGATCACAAGACACAAAAAACGGCCAGTCCGGGTGGGGGCTGGCCGTTTTTTCGTTAGGCGTTTAAGCTGACGGCGTTTACGCCTCTTCCATCGACATCAGCGAGGCATTGCCGCCCGCTGCCGTGGTATTGATGGTCACGGTTTTTTCGGTCGCAAAACGGTGCATGAACAATTCACCGGGCAAGGCACCGTCATCCTCGATCCCGCTATCGGAAATCAGCGACAGGATGGCACCATCGCGGCGGGCCAGGACCTGTTTAAACACGGTTACCCGCTGCAACGGGGCGACACAGGAAACACCGGCAACGGCACCGCCATTCATGGTCGCCAGCCCGGCTTCATCATTCACCGCCTTGACCATCGCCTTGGGCAAATCAAGGCTTGCAACCAGTTTTTCCACCCGGGCCAGCCATTTGTCGTTGCCCGCCAGCAGCACGCTATTGCCCGCCGCAAGGGCCGCGGCAACATGGCGCAAAACCCGGCCGGGTTCTGCCCCCAGGTCCGCCTGAACCAAATAAACACCGCGCCCCAGAAGCTCCAAGTCATTGGTTTCACCCGTTGGCCCTGGCAAACGCACCGGTGCGACAAAACCGTTTTGCGAAATTGCCGCAAAATCAGCAAAATGTTGCGCCCCCTGTGCCAGTTCCTCGCTGCCTTCGCTGGCAAGTTTCGCGGCAAGATTTTCAAGCTGCTTCATGCGCTTCTCACCGGGCATATTCTGCCATTCGACCTGCCCTTTGCTAAGCGCCGTAATTTCGCTTGCCGGTACCGGTGTATTTACAAAAATCGTTTCGCGATCATCCGCCGACGAGGCATCGCCAACCGCAACTTTGCCCTGATCGACAACCGGTTTGGCAAAACGGGCCACATAATGCGGCCCGCCCGCCTTGGGCCCGGTACCGGATTTACCCTGCCCGCCAAAGGGCTGCACACCAACAACCGCACCAATCATGTTACGATTGATATAGCAGTTCCCCACCCGCAATTTGCGGGCAATATGCCGGGCTGTTCCGTCAATGCGTGAATGCACGCCCAGCGTCAGGCCATAACCGGCATCATTGATCTGATCCAGAACCTTTTCCAGGTTGCGGGCCTTAAAGCGCACCACATGCACAATCGGGCCAAACACTTCGCGTTCCAGCACATCCAGGCTGGGAATTTCCACACAATGCGGGGCAAAGAAGGTGCCCTTGTCGGCTTCTGGTAGCATATCGCAAGCATGCAGGATTTTGGCTTCACGCTTCATCCGGTCAATATGCTTGTTCAGCATATCCTGCGCCTTGCCATCAATCACCGGCCCGACATCGATATCCAGATAAGCCGGGTCCCCCACCTGCAATTCCTTCATCGCGCCAACCAGCATGTGGCACAGTTTATCGGCGATATCTTCCTGCACAAACAGCACACGCAGGGCCGAACAACGCTGCCCGGCGGACTGGAAGCCCGAAATCACCACATCCTGCACCACCTGTTCCGGCAGGGCCGTGGAATCGACGATCATCGCGTTCTGACCCCCGGTTTCGGCAATTAACGGAATCGGCGCGCCGGGGCGTTTGGCAAGGTTTCGATTGATCACCTGGGCCGTTTCGGTGGACCCGGTAAAGGCCACCCCTGCCACCCGGCGATCATTGATCAAAACATCCCCCAGCTTGCGCCCCGACCCGGGCAGTAACTGAAATGCACTGCCCGGCACACCGGCGGCCAAAATCAGCTCGGCCGCCTTCGCGGCAATCAACGAGGTTTGCTCTGCCGGTTTGGCAATCACCGCATTCCCGGCCGCGAGCGCCGCCGTAACCTGCCCCAGAAAAATCGCTAACGGGAAGTTCCACGGGCTGATGCACACAAACACACCGCGCCCTTCCATGTCGCTGCCTTCACGATACAGCTCTTCACAGCGATTGGCGTAATAACGGCAAAAATCCACCGCTTCGCGCACTTCGGCCACCCCATCGGAATACAGTTTTCCCGCTTCGCGCTGGCACAGCAAAATAAACTCGTCCAGGTTATCTTCCAGCAAATCGCCCAACTTGCGCAAGCAGGCAGCACGCTCTGCGGCAGGTGTTGCGTTCCAGGCCGGATATCCCGCACTTGCGGCTTCAAGGGCGGCCTTGGCAGTATCTTCATCGGCCAGGACAACCTCGCCAACCTTTTCGCTGCCATCAACCGGGCTCATCTCATCCTGTGCTGCCCCGTCACACCATTCACCATTAATCAATGGCGCGGCACGCCAGTCATTTTTGGCAAGGCTTTCCATTTGGGTTTCAAGCGCATTCAGCTTGAGCTGATCGGTCAAATCCATCCCGCGCGAATTAATGCGCCCTGCCCCATAAAGATCCACCGGAGCCGGAATTTTCGGATGCGCCTTGCGGGGCAAAGCCGCCATTTTTTCCACCGGGTCGCCGATCATTTCTTCAATCGGCAGCTGTTCGTCCTGAATGCGGTTCACAAAGCTGGTATTGGCCCCATTTTCCAACAAACGCCGCACCAGATAAGCCAAAAGGTCTTCATGCGTGCCAACCGGGGCATAAACGCGGCAGGGAATATTTTCGCCGTCCTTGCCAACAATTTGTTCATACAGGGCTTCGCCCATGCCATGCAGGCGCTGGAATTCAAAGGTGCGGTCATTGCCCGCCATTGTCAAAATGGCGGCAACCGTATGGGCATTGTGGCTGGCAAACTGGCAATAAAACGCGTCCCGCCGCGACAGCATCAAGCGCGCACAGGCAATATAGGACACATCGGTCGCCGCCTTGCGGGTGAAAACCGGGTATCCTTCAAAGCCGTTTTCCTGGCTGTTTTTAACTTCGGTATCCCAATAGGCCCCTTTGACCAGACGCACCATCATTTTGCGGCCCACACGGCTTGCCAGGTCGGCCAGCCATTCCAGCACATGATACGCCCGTTTCTGATAGGCCTGTACCGCCAGACCAAACCCTTCCCAGCCATCAAGGTCAGGATCGGCAAAGACCGCTTCAATCACATCAAGCGACAGGTCCAGGCGGTTGGCTTCCTCGGCATCGACGGTAAAGCCGATATCGTGTTTTTTCGCCATCATCACCAACGCCTTCAGACGCGGGACAAGTTCATCCATCACCCGGTCACGATTGGCAAAATCGTAACGCGGATGAATGGCCGACAATTTTACCGAGATACCGGGGCTATCAATGGGGCCGCGCCCTTTGGCAACCTTGCCAATTTCAGCAATGGCATTTTCATAGGATTTAAAATAACGATCGGCATCTTCCATCGTGCGGGCAGCCTCGCCCAGCATGTCATAGGAATAACGATAGCCTTTTTCCTCGTTGGCGCGGGCACGTTCGGCGGCCTCGGCAATGGTGCGGCCCATCACAAACTGGCGCCCCATCACCCGCATCGCCTGGTTAAAGGCACGACGAATAACTGGCTCGCCCGACCGGGCGATCATGCGTTTAACCAAGGCACCAGGATTATCCCGTTCTTCGCGACCAAAACGGATCACCCGCCCCGTCAGCATCAGCCCCCAGGTCGAGGCATTGACAAAAAAGCTGCCGCTATTGCCCAAATGGCTGTCCCAGTCGGCATCAAACAGTTTGTCCTGAATAAGTTTATCGGCGGTGACGGCATCGGGCACACGCAGCAATGCCTCGGCCAGGCACATCAGGATCACGCCTTCCTTGCTGGTCAGCTCATATTCATGCAGCAGCGCATCAATCCCGCTTTTACCGGAATCGGATGCGCGCACATTGGCAACAAGCTGATAGGCCTTTTCCTGCACCCTTGCCTTGTCTTCAGTCGATAATGTTGCCTTTTCGATCAGGTTATTAACGACTGCTTCTTCATCACAGCGATAGGTGGCGCGAATCTGATCGCGAAATTTATCGGATTGAGGCAAGGGGGAACGAAACATCACGCAAAAAACTCCCTGTTCACAACGAGAAACCCTGTTTATGGCCCTATCAAACTGCCAGGACGGTTATGATCCGCATTTTCCCGACAGCCCTAAAAACCAAGGGCGACAACACTGTTTGCCAGAATAGTAACAAATCAGAAAAATATGCTGCCATTTTTCGGATTTTTGCGATATATCATCCACTATTCAGCTGATATTGCAGTTTTAAACACTGGTAAATCACATCAAATGCAGAAGAATATCAAAAGCCTCGACAAAATCGACAAACAGATCCTTCGGGAACTGCAACATGACGGCAGAATGTCAAATGTTGAGCTGTCCCGACGCGTTAATCTAAGCCCAACCCCCTGCCTTGAACGGGTACGCCGCCTCGAACAGCAGGGATTTATTATCGGTTATATGGCCCGCCTTGATCCGCGCAAACTTGACCAGTCCCTGGTTGTTTTTGTCGAAATCACGCTGGACCGCACCACCCCCGATGTTTTTGACAAATTTTCCTCTGCCGTTCGCAAACTGCCCGAAGTCGAAGAATGTCACATGGTTGCGGGTGGCTTTGATTATCTGATGAAATCGCGGGTATCCGACATGTATGCCTATCGCGAATTTCTTGAACGTCTTTCATCTGTCGAAGGTGTCAGCCAGACCCACACCTATGTCGTCATGGAAGAGGTCAAGGTCCGGCCGGGCATTACCGTTATCTGATACGCATCAAATCCGGGCATTCACCATCACGACAATCCTGCAGGGCCGGTTTATTTCGGCCTGCGCGTCATTTTAAAGTAGCACAAACAACGCCAATCCGTAACGATCACAGAAATCAAACCAAATGATCGGGGAAGCGACCATGTCTGACGTGGATTTTTATTTTGATTTCTCATCGCCTTACGGTTATCTCGCCGCGGAACGCATTGACGGACTGGCCGAGCGTTGCGGCGTTAAGGTCAATTGGAAGCCCTATCTGCTGGGCGCCGTTTTTAAACAAACAGGCCAAACACCCCTGATCGGTCAACCGATTCGTGGGGACTATTTCCGTCGCGATATGAAGCGTTGCGCCCAACTTCAGGGCACACCGTTTCAGCTGCCGGCCAAATTTCCCTATGCCGCCACCGCCCCCAGCCGCGCCTTTTACTGGATCAACAGCTTTGACCCGGCCATCGCAAAGCGATTTGCCCAGGATGTTTATCGCGGCTATTTCGCCGATGGCCTGGATATGACCAACCCCGAAACGGTCATTGCCTCGGCCACCCGCCACGATATCAATGCCGACGACATACGCAGTGCGATGAATGACCCAAAATGGAAACAGCATCTGCGCAATATCATAACCGGCGCAATCGAACGCGGCGCTTTTGGCTCGCCTTTCTTTTTCTATCAAGACGAACCTTTTTTCGGCAATGACCGCATGGACCACCTTGAACAGTGGATCAAAAGCCGCGCCTGATCATTCTGCCCAAACCGCAGAAAAAGCGACCATCCTGCCGCATCAAACACCCGCGCCGCCTCATATTCTCTTTTAAAACCAGTTTGATATGGAAATATCGATACTATTTCCAATCCCCCTTCGTCGCGGTTTGACGGCATATACGTATATTCGGTACTGAAATACCAATTTATACTTGCCGTTTACGTAAACTTCCGCCATAAAAGGCGCATGGCCTTTGCGCCAAAATACACATTCCGGGCCGCCCTACCTGCCAGCCGGCTGGCCCAAACGGTTTGGTTTCAAGCCAGCAGGACGGGACATGCAGATAAAATCCGCCATCAATATCCGCGCCGAAGATTTCCGCAGCAATGCCGAGCATATGGCAAAACTGGTTGAGGATTTGCGCGACCAGATCGGCAAAATCAAGCAGGGCGGCGGGGAACGCGCCCGCGACCGCCATACCGGCCGGGGCAAGTTACTGCCGCGCGAACGCATTCGCCAATTGCTTGATGTGGGTTCACCGTTCTTGGAACTGTCGCAACTGGCCGCTTATGGCATGTATGGCGACGAGGATGTACCTGCCGCCGGCATCATTACCGGTATTGGCCGGGTTTCGGGCGTGGAATGCGTGATTGTTGCCAATGATGCCACGGTCAAAGGGGGTTCCTATTACCCGATGACAGTGAAAAAGCATCTGCGCGCCCAAGAAATCGCCCTGGAAAACCACCTGCCCTGCCTTTACCTGGTGGATAGTGGCGGTGCCAACCTGCCCCGCCAGGACGATGTTTTCCCGGACCGGGACCATTTTGGTCGCATCTTCTTTAATCAGGCCAATCTGTCAGCCAAGGGTATTCCGCAAATTGCCATTGTCATGGGGTCCTGCACGGCAGGCGGGGCTTATGTTCCGGCCATGTCGGACGAAAGCGTGATTGTGCGCAATCAGGGCACGATCTTTTTAGGTGGTCCGCCGCTGGTCAAGGCGGCAACCGGCGAAGTTGTTTCGGCCGAAGATTTGGGCGGCGCGGATGTCCATTGCAAAACATCCGGTGTGACCGACCATTACGCCCAGGACGATGCCCATGCCCTATCCATCGCCCGCACGATTGTTAAAAACCTGAACTGGACCAAAAACCCCGGTATTACTTTGCGCGAGCCGGTCGCCCCGGCCTATGACCCGCGCGAAATTTACGGGATCATTCCGACCGATTCCAAAAAGCCGTTCGATATACGCGAAATCATTGCCCGCATTGTTGATGGTTCCGAATTTGATGAATTCAAGGCCCTATATGGCACCACGCTTGTTACCGGCTTTGCCCGTATTTTTGGTTATCCGGTTGGCATCATTGCCAATAACGGCATCCTGTTTTCGGAAAGCGCGCTTAAGGGCGCCCATTTCATCGAACTTTGCAGCCAACGCGGCATTCCGCTGGTGTTTTTGCAAAATATTACAGGCTTCATGATTGGCCAAAAATATGAAAGCGGCGGCATTGCCAAGGATGGCGCCAAGCTGGTGACAGCGGTTGCCACGGCCAAGGTTCCCAAATTCACCGTGTTGATTGGCGGGTCATTTGGCGCAGGCAATTATGGCATGTGCGGGCGCGCCTATAGCCCGCGTTTCCTGTGGATGTGGCCCAATGCCCGCATTTCCGTGATGGGCGGGGAACAGGCGGCAAATGTACTGACGCAAATTAAGGCCGATGCCCTGGAAAAACGCGGTGAAACCTGGCCCCAGGACGAACAGGATGCCTTTAAGGCCCCCATCCGCGACCAGTATGAAGAACAGGGCCATCCTTATTATGCCTCTGCCCGGTTGTGGGACGACGGCGTGATCGACCCGGCCGATACCCGCATGGTACTGGGTCTGGGCCTGTCGGCCGCGCTGAACAAACCGGCAGAAGAAACCCGGTTTGGCGTTTTCCGCATGTAAGACGGGGAGAAAAATGATGGAAGTTAACAACGATAACACCCCCTTGATCTGCACGGTCACGGATAACGGCATAGCCCGGATCACGCTGAACCGCCCGGCAATCCATAATGCCTTTGATGATCAATTGATCACTGATTTGACCGACACGCTAAAACGCCTGAATGACGATGAAAATGTGCGTGTTGTACAGCTTACCGGGGCAGGCAAAAGCTTTTCCGCCGGGGCCGACCTTAACTGGATGAAGCGCATGGCAACCTATAGCCATGCCGAGAACCTGGCAGATTCGCGTAACCTTGCCGCCTTAATGAAAACCCTTAATTTTATGGGTAAACCCACCATCGCGCTGGTTAATGGCGCGGCCTTTGGCGGCGGTGTGGGGATGGCGGCGTGCTGCGACATCGTCATTGCATCGGAAAATGCCAAATTCTGCCTGTCCGAAACCCGCCTGGGGCTGATCCCGGCGGTAATCTCGCCCTATGTGATCGAGGCCATCGGTGTGGCACAAGCCCGGCGTTATTTTATAAGCGCCGAACGGTTTGATGCGCAAACAGCGCAAAATATCGGCCTTGTGCATGAAATTGTCAGCCCGGAAGAATTGCAGGCCCGTGGTGATGAAATGGCGCGCAGTCTTTTGCAAAACAGCCCGGCAGCAATGAAAGCGGCCAAGGACCTGATATACGCCGTCGCCAACCAGCTGATCAGCGAGACCATCATCGAGGATACCGCCACCCGCATCGCTGACCAGCGCGCCAGTGCTGAAGGGCGCGAAGGGGTCAGTGCCTTCCTGGAAAAACGATCCGCCTTCTGGATTAAGGAATAAACATATGCTGCGCAAACTTCTGATCGCCAATCGCGGTGAAATTGCCTGCCGCATCATTGCCAGCGCAAAGCGCATGGGCATTACCACCGTTGCGGTTTATTCCGATGCTGATCAATCCGCCCTGCATGTGCAGCAGGCCGACGAAGCCTGGCATATTGGCGGTGCGGCCCCGGCCGAAAGCTACCTTCGATCAGACCGGTTACTCGACGTCATCGCGAAATCCGGGGCGGATGCGGTTCATCCCGGTTATGGCTTTTTGTCTGAAAATGCCGAATTTGCCGATGAAGTCGCCAAAAGCGGGGCTGTTTTTGTTGGCCCGCCGGCCAGTGCGATCCGGGCAATGGGCTCCAAATCCGAAGCTAAAAAGATCATGGCGGATGCGGGTGTGCCTTTGGTGCCCGGCTATCACGGCACGGACCAGGACCCGGCCCTTTTGGCCGCAGAGGCCGATAAAATCGGTTATCCGGTGCTGATCAAGGCATCCGCTGGCGGGGGCGGCAAGGGCATGCGCGCGGTAGAAAAACCCGCAGATTTCGCCGATGCCCTAACCAGTTGTAAACGCGAGGCAAAGTCCAGCTTTGGCGATGATCACTGCCTGATCGAAAAGCTGATCTCCCATCCCCGGCATGTGGAAATTCAGGTTTTTGCCGACAGCCACGGCAATGCAGTTTACCTGTTTGAACGTGACTGTTCGCTGCAACGTCGCCATCAAAAAGTCATTGAAGAAGCCCCCGCCCCTGGCATGCGCAAAGAATTGCGCGCCCAAATGGGCGAAGCCGCCGTTAATGCCGCCCGCGCCATTGGCTATCAGGGGGCCGGCACGGTGGAATTTCTGCTTGATGCCTCGGGCGCGTTTTATTTCATGGAAATGAATACCCGCCTGCAGGTCGAACACCCGGTAACGGAAATGATCACCGGCGAAGATTTAGTCGAATGGCAATTACGGGTCGCCAATGGCGAGGCCCTGCCCAAAACGCAGGACCAGCTTTCCATCACCGGCCATGCCTTTGAGGTTCGCCTGTATGCCGAAGACCCGCAAAACGACTTTCTGCCTGCCACTGGCACCTTAACCCATATGCACATGCCTGCCACAAACCAGCATGTGCGCATTGATACCGGGGTTTATCAGGGTGGTGTTGTATCCATCCATTATGACCCCATGATCGCCAAGCTGATTGTTTGGGACCAGGACCGGACATCGGCCCTGCGCCGCCTGTCGCGCGCACTTGATGATGTGCAAATTGTTGGTGTCACCACCAATGCCGGTTTTCTGGCCAATATTGCCCGGCATCCGGCCTTTGAACGCGGTGACGTTGAAACGGGTTTTATCCCGACCTATCAAAATGACCTTATCCCGGCCCCTTCCCTGCCCGATAACACCGCATTATGCTTTTTCGCCCTGGAAATTTTACATCAGCGCGATTGCGAAGCCCGCAAATATGCCAGCACCAGCAACGACCCCTGGTCGCCTTGGAACAGCACAAATGGCTGGCGCATGAATGATGATAATCACCATGACATCATCCTGCGTCACGGCAGCGAAGACATCGCCTTAAAACTGCATTACCGCGATTTTGGCCATATCTGCGACCTGCCCGATGGCATGTCGGTCCGTATTGAAAACATCACACATGATGACGGCGATATTGCCGCCATCCTGAACGGCATTCGCAAACGCGCCCAGGTCCGCAGCACCGGCAAAAGCCTGTCGGTTTTTCAACCGGGCCGGATGGATCGCCTTGAAATTGTTGATCCCGCCGAAAATGCAACGGCGAATGCCGCCGGGGGCGGCAACCTAAATGCACCCATGCCCGGCAAGATCATTGCCGTCATGGCAAAAAGCGGCGATGCTGTGCAGGCGGGCGACAAACTGGTGATCATGGAGGCGATGAAAATGGAACATACCATTTCCGCCCCGGTTTCAGGAACCGTCCGCGACGTCTATTTTGCCGTTGGCGACCAGGTTGGCGACGGCGATGAATTGATCGCAATCGAGGAGGCCTGACCATGCCGCGCCGCACGCTGGGAACCCTGCCCAAACAGGTAAAGATTGTTGAAGTCGGTCCGCGTGATGGCCTGCAAAATGAAAAGGCGATGGTGTCCACCGCCACCAAAATCGAATTGATCCATCGTCTTGGCGATGCCGGACTTTCCGTGATCGAGGCCACCGCCTTTGTCAGCCCCAAATGGGTCCCACAAATGGGCGATGCCACCGAGGTAATGACCGGTATAAACCGCCGGGATAGCATCACCTATCCGGTGCTCACGCCGAATGTCAAAGGCCTTGAAGCCGCCATTGCCGCAGGTGCAACGGAAGTGGCCATTTTTGGCTCTGCCTCGGAAAGTTTCTCGCAAAAGAACATCAATTGTTCGATCGAAGAAAGCCTGAAGCGCTTTCGCCCTGTGATGACAGCGGCCCGCAAAAAAAACATTGCCGTGCGCGGTTATGTTTCCTGCGTGCTGGGCTGCCCCTATGAAGGTGATATCGCGCCTGCCAAAGTCGCCAAAGTTGCCAGCGCCCTTTATGACATGGGCTGTTACGAAGTCAGCCTGGGCGATACCATTGGCACCGGAACGCCAATAAAGGCGCAAAACATGATTTCCGCAGTCTGCGAATATGTCCCGATTGATAAACTGGCTGCCCATTTCCACGATACCTATGGTCAGGCGCTGGCAAACCTGTTGGCGGTTTTACAAATGGGCATCGCCACGATTGACAGTTCAGTTGCCGGACTGGGCGGCTGCCCCTATGCCCAGGGGGCCAGCGGTAATGTCGCCACCGAAGATGTGGTCTATATGTTGAATGGCCTGGGCATAGAAAGCGGTGTTAACCTGGAAAAACTGGTTGAAACCGGCCACTGGATTTGCAGCCGCGTGGGCCGCCCCTCGGCATCCAAGGCCCAATTGGCAATTGCCGCCCATATGATGTGATCATGATCGGCGAATTTGCGAAATGAAAATACCCCGTTACTACACTTGCAACGGGGTAAATCTACGTTAATTATAATATTGTGCTGTAGACAAATGATCAGGCCGTTCTAACCGCCTCAAGGAACTGATCCACCCGACCGCGCAAAACTTCCGATTGCTGGGAAAGCTCACCCGAGGCAGAAAGAACCTGCTGAGCAGCCGCCCCCGTGGTGGATGCTGCCTCTGTTACACCATAAATATTATGCGAAACGTCATTGGTCCCCTCAGAAGCCTGCAAAATATTGCGCGTGATTTCGCCTGTAGCCGCCCCTTGCTGCTCGACAGCACTGGCAATGCTGGCAGCAATCTCGTTAATCTCGGCGATGGTCGCCCCGATCCCCTGAATGGCCGAAACCGCACTTCGGGTTTCGCTCTGGATCGCGCTGATCTGGTTGGTAATTTCATCCGTCGCCCGCGCCGTTGCCGAAGCCAGATTTTTCACTTCGGCGGCCACCACCGCAAACCCCTTGCCGGCTTCACCGGCGCGTGCGGCCTCGATGGTCGCATTTAGCGCCAACAAATTGGTTTGATTGGCAATATCATTAATCAGATTAACCACCTCGCCAATACGCAAGGCCGCCTGGGCAAGGCCCTCGACCTGGGCATTGGTCTGGGTTGCATCTTCAGACGCTTTCGAGGCAATTTGCGCCGAATGACTCACCCGTCCGCTGATTTCATCAATCGACGAACTCAGTTGCTCGGTGGCGCTGGCAACCGTTTGCACGTTGGTCGAGGCCTCGTCAGCCGCCGCCGCAACCGCCGTCGATTGCCGGCTGGTCTGTTCGGCCGTTGCCGTCATGGATTGTGCCGTCACCTGCATTTCAGTTGCAGCCGAGGCAAAACCGCCAAGAACATCGGCAACATCCTGGTCAAACTCTTTGGTCAAACGCTCGATCAAATCGGCACGCGCCTGGCGCAAGCGAACCTGTTCTTTCTCGTATTCTGCCATTTCGTCTGCTTTTATCATATTTTCCTGGAATACCAGGACGGCCTTGGACATTTCTCCAATCTCGTCCCCACGTTCCTGTCCCGGAATGCGTATGCTCTTGTTCCCGCCAGCAAGATCACGCATTGCATCGGTAATCTGACTGATCGGTTTTGAAATGCCCACACCAATGAACCATGCCGCAAGCGCGCCCACCAACAGAGCCACAACAGCAACGATGATCATCGATATGACAGCTTCGCCAATTTCTGCTTCAGCTTGTGGTCCAAGCTTGTCCTGCTCTGCTTTGATATCAAGCTTCAGCTCTTCAAGACGGTCAGCAAGCTCGGGGCCAAGCGGCTCAAGCTTCTGTGTAAAAATCTGGTTTCGCTCGGTCGGGGATTGGGCCGCAACCAAATCCTTGAAAGCTTCTTTATATTGCTCGATGAGAGCATCATTACGATTACCAGCCGCAATGCGATCTGGTCGGGTCAAAAGGCCTAATAGCTGTTCGTTGTATTTGTCCGTACTGTCCAAACGCTCTTTTCCGCGCGCAATGGCATCAGACGTTCCATTTTCCACAAACTGATAGGTGTCAATACGGGCCTCAAGCAAGTTAGCTTGCACACGCCCGGCCTGCAGCGATTGCAAAGCCGTTTGACGATAACGCGAAAAATTGTGATCGGCAGAATTCAACGAAAAGACACCAATTGCCGCCACCGCCAACAACAGCAAAAGCACAATGGCAAAACCACCAAATACTTTTTGCGGTACCGTAATCTTTTTTAGAAAATCCATCTTTTGAGTCCCCCTTGATCATGCAACGGCCTCACAACGGAAAAACCGGGAAGTCGCGCAATCATTGCTCACCAACAGACAACAGAAAAAAGAGGGAAACAAAGATGAATCTATGTCGCTACAAAGTGTTAGGGAGCAAAACCCGAACCTTCGAAAACACTCTGAAACGTGACTCATATTCAATCACGAGGTATCATCAAGTGTGGAATGATCATCCTTGACTGAGTCAATACACTAGCAGCACAGCATAATGCACCACTTGAAATATTAAGTTGAGCACTCACTCTTGGCATAAGTCATATTGCTTAAGCAGACCTTGAGCGCCAAAGAAAGCAAAGATGTATTCCAAATCAGATCCCTTAACAGAAAGTCCCAACCTCTAATATTTCTGTCAATAACAGGCCCGGCCATTTTGTCCCCCAACAACCGGATAAACACCCTCATATCGGACACCAGCGACAATGGTACATAAACTACCCTTTTTCAAGCAGAAAAAGAAACTTAACGATCAAATATGGTTCAAAAACAAACCAAAATATAATAGTGATCGAGCTTAAGCCATATGAAAAGCTGCCTGAGCGTCCGCATCAGAACTGCCCGGAAATATCTGGGAATGACCACTTCTCAAGCCGCCGAACAGGCCGGATTGACGCGCAAGTCATGGGAAAGATACGAGCTGGACATAAATGAACCACGCGCCACATCGCTGATCATGCTTGTTGAGAACGGTATTGACGGCACATGGCTGCTAACGGGGAAAGGCAATATGACCCCGAGCACGGCCGAAGAGCACGCCATCAAACTCGACACGGACATATTAAGAAAGATTATTGAAGAACTTGAAAAATTCCGCCAACAACATAATCCGGATTGGACGACCCAACAAATTTCCCAGATTATCTCGCTTGGCTACCAAATGACAGAAGCCCAGCACAGCAAAGAACACAAAGAAGTCACAAGAAACCTGCAATTTCTGATGCTGGCGGCGACATTATAACCTCCTGAAATACGCCTAAGCCAACACACAACGTTCTGTGCAATACCGACACCGTCAATTCTGTCCTATTACGTCCCTCGCATCAAACCTTCAGATGCCTTTGACCCGAAATAAAGTCTAGTTTTACCCCATAAGAATAGGCGCCTAACTATTCTGGAGAGATAGAAATGAGACAAAAAAGAACCACTCGCTATGAATTCGAGGATTAAAAACGACCATTCCTCAATTAAAATGGACAACGAGTCGCCCCTAGAATATTTAATAGAGACCAAACTGCCCCGCCGAACCACAATATCAGGCAAAAAAAATGGGCGCCCAAAAGACAGGGCACCCGTTTTCCAAGATATTATTATTAAAACGACGTCAGGCATCACCTGGTTCAAGAACAGCCCGGCGCCGGTCCCGCAGGGAACCCGCCGTTACCCGACCATCGCCCGTCGGCTGATAATAGACCGTCATATCCCGCAGGGCGGCACGCACCTTCTCAAGTGCATCCTCCGGCGCATCGGCCATGTCATATGCATCGAAACCGCAACGGTGCATATTCAATATCTGATCTCGCAACACATCACCAACAGCGCGCAATTCGCCCTGATACCCGTAACGTTCGCGCAAAATACGCGCATAAGAATAACCGCGCCCATCCGTATAGGCGGGAAATTCCACCGCAATAAGCGACAAACGATTGATGTGATCTGCCAGTTCCTCGGGCGCATCGCCCGGCACCAGCAACACGCCCAGCTTGCCATTGCGCGCCACCAGGGCATCGCGCTCCGCCTGAAACCGGCTTAGGCTCACCAGAATATTCTCGCCCCCTTCGGGGATCGGGGCCGCGTCATCCAGCGACACCCATTCATTGTCAATCACGGTGTCATTCTTAACGATCGCCATAAAGCACCTCCTTGAACGGGTCCATGCCAACACGGCGATAGGTATCGATGAAACGTTCGCCAACATTGCGAATATCGATATAACGAGTAATCAGCGCCTCAATCGCATCAACCACTTCGGCTTCCGAAAAACCGGCCCCGGCAATTTTACCAATCGAGGCATCCTGGCTGGCATCACCGCCCAGGGTGATCTGGTAAAATTCCTTGCCACGTTTATCAAGGCCCAGAATACCGATATGCCCGACATGGTGATGACCACAGGCATTGATACAGCCCGAAATCTTGATCTTGAGCTCGCCAATATCATATTGCCGGTCCAGGTCGCCAAAACGCTCTGATATACGCTGCGAAAGCGGAATGGAGCGTGCCGTTGCCAGCGCACAATAATCCAGCCCCGGGCAGGCAATAATATCGGTGACAAATCCCAGATTGGCCGTCGCCAACCCGGCATTTTTCAATTCCGCCCACAGGGCAAACAGGGCCGCTTTTTTCACATGCGGCAGAACAAGGTTCTGCTCATGGGTGACACGAACATCGCCAAAGCTGTATTGATCGGCAAGGTCGCCAACCAGTTCCATCTGGTCGGCCGTGGCATCACCGGGAATACCGCCAATCGGTTTCAGCGAAATATTGGCAATGGCGTAGCCCGGCTGTTTGTGCGCAATCACATTGGAGCGCACCCAGGCGGCAAAATCCGGATGCGCCTGCTTGCGCCGCTCAAATTCGGGGTCGTTATCCTCAAGCACCTCAAAGGCGGGCGGGGCAAACTGCGCCACATAATGCGCAATTTCGTTATCCCCAACACGCAACGACCCATCCCGGATCTTTGCCCATTCCTCTTCCACCTGGCGTCGGACTTCGTCGATGCCAACCTCATGGACCAGAATTTTGATCCGGGCCTTGTATTTGTTATCGCGGCGGCCAAAGCGGTTATAAACGCGCAAAATGGCTTCCAGATACGAAAACAAATCGTTCTTGCCGATAAAATCCCGAATGCTTTTGCCGACAAAGGGCGTCCGGCCCAAACCACCACCGACAATCACCTCAAACCCGGTTTCGCCAGCGTCATTTTTATGCATGCGCAGGCCAATATCATGCACGCGCACAGCAGCACGATCATTGGGCGAACCGGTCACGGCAATTTTAAATTTGCGCGGCAGATAGGTAAATTCCGGATGAAAGGTCGACCATTGACGGATCAATTCACAATAAGGGCGCGGATCTTCGATCTCGTCGGCCGCCGCCCCGGCATATTGGTCGGTCGTGGTGTTCCGAATGCAGTTGCCCGATGTCTGAATGGCGTGCATTTCAACAGTTGCCAGGTCTTCAAGCGCATCGGGAATTTCATTTAATTTCGGCCAGTTGAACTGGATGTTCTGGCGCGTGGTAAAATGCCCATACCCCTTGTCATAGGTCCGCGCAATATAGCCCAGCTTGCGCATCTGATCGCCATTCATGGTGCCATAAGGCACGGCAATGCGCAGCATATAGGCATGAAGCTGCAAATATACGCCATTCATCAAACGCAGCGGTTTGAACTGGTCTTCGGTCAACTCGCCAGACAAACGGCGGGCAACCTGATCGCGAAACTGTTGGGTGCGTTCCGCAACAAGCTGGCGGTCAAAATCGTCATAACGATACATGATGTACCCTCTCCTCAACCCGCCTGATAACCAAGATCGGTCCGAACACTCGGCCCCAATGTGCGCAATACTTCACGATATTTGGTCGGCGCAAGCCCACCATCCTCGTTGGCAACCTCAATCAGATACGGCCCGACAACTGTAATTTGCTGTTTGTCGGTATTTGCCCGTGCCAACAGGGCATCGGCCTGCGCGGCATCCTCGGCGCAAACAGCCTGCCGAAGGTCGGTGCTCCAGCCATCATCGGCGGTCATGAACACCGCCAGGCCATCATCAAGCCGGTTTGCCGTAACAACTTGCAAGGACATTGGATTCTCTCAGACAGTAAATCTCTCGTGGGTGCCCGCGCGGAACCGGGCTTTTTCTTGTGTAGAATTTGTCCTATTGCACCATATTGGTCAAGTTTTTTTGTTAAATACTATAAACAACAAAATTTTAATGTTAATAAACGTGACCTTGACGCTCCGCCTTCCCTCGGCTAGTGCACATACAGCCTCATCAACAGATAGCTTCCATGTCCCAAAACCTGATCAAATTGAGTGTCGGCACCGAAAGCCCGGAAACACTGCGCCAGTGGCAGGAATATATGCGCCAGACCTATGGCCGCATCTATCACACCACCCGGATGACTCCGAAACGCCGTGACGAGGTTCTGGATGGTGGTTCGATTTATTGGGTTATCAAAGGGGCTATTCGCTGCCGCCAACGGGTGATCGATCTCGAAGAATTTACCGACGAGGCCGGTATCAAACATTGTCGCATCGTGTTGGACCCGGAGCTGATCGAAACCGCCGCCTACCCGTTTCGGGCCTTTCAGGGCTGGCGTTATCTGGCCGAGGACAAAACCCCGCCTGACGCCAAAAACAGCGACACAGACGATGCCCTCCCCGAAGATATGGCAATGGAACTGCGCGATTTGGGCCTGATCTAAGCCCAACACCCGGGCAAACAAGCCGTATTCAGCGCATATCGCGCACACAGCTCACAAGGGCGGGCTGATTTTCCTCGATATCTTTCAGGGTGGCGGCCACTTCCTTTTTCAGCCAGCGAATAAAGGCTATCACCCGCGGGCGGTTCAGGTTTTCTTCCGGGCACGTCACATAATAGGCATAGCTTGATGCGACCTTTTGCGGAAACGGCCGCACCAGAAGCCCGGCCTTCAAATCCTGCGCGGCAAGTGATGTGCGGGCAACGCCAATGCCCTGCCCCATCAACGCCGCCTGAATCACCATATCCCCGCTGTTGAAGCGCAATCCCCGGCGAAGGTCGATGCCGTCAACCCCCACGCCATCGAGCCAGAATTTCCAATCCGCTGCGCTTAGTTTGCCATCATCTGACGTCGCATCATGCAGCAAACGATGCCCGGCAATATCCTGTGGTTCCCGCAAAGGCGGGCTGGAAGCCAAGTAATCCGGGCTGCATACCGGAAAAATCTCGTCACGCATCAGCCGCTCGACATATAAATGGGAATAATGCCCGCGCCCAAACCGAACCGACAAATCAATACCTTCACGGCGAAAATCCACCAGACGGTCATCGGCATGGATACGCACATCAATATCGGGATGCTCGTTTCTAAAATGCCCCAATCGCGGGATCAGCCATTTCACCGCAAAAGACTGTAACACGCTGACCGTCACCACCCCGGCTTCCTCAACGGCAAGCAGACTTTCGATCTCGCTGGCAATGCGGGTAAACCCTTCGGTCGTGGCACGAGACAGCCGCTCGCCTTCATCGGTCAATTGCAAGCGGCGCGGCAAGCGAAGAAAAAGCCGAAATCCCAGATATTCCTCTAGCTGGCGAATCTGCTGGCTCACGGCCCCTTGGGTCACAAACAGTTCTTCGGCCGCGCGGGTAAAATTCAAATGTCTGGCTGCGGCATCAAACGCGCGCAAAGCCTGCAATGGCGGTAATCGCATCTCACCCCGACTAAAATCACGTTTCCCAAAACGACCTTCTTACCACAAGAAAAGCCAACGGCTCAATCATTAGCACACCTAATATATAGGCCGAGAATATATGGTTTGTCACCGGGCAATTTATGGCGGAAAACCCTGCCAACACACAGAATATCAACCATATTCCGCGACCATAAACGGATACCCGCAAGATGCCTGCGCCACCGCTCATTAGCCAGACTACCAAAATGCACTTGACGTCAACCGCTCTGTTACTGCCCTCAAACCACCCCGCGCCAAACAACACAGAACCAGACAACATTATCGTTTCTGACTTGCCACATATGACGACGCAAGGATCAAGCCGTTTTCTCGATGCCATTAACCGTTTCTTCGATGCCTTGGCCCATTACCTGACAAAGCGTCGTAGAAAACGCCTTGATGTTCGCGTCATGAATGATCGCCAATTGGCCGATGTCGGGCTTTCACGCAACGATTTTACCGTGCCCTCAAAGAACCATCATCCTGGAATTTTCATTTGAAAAATTGATCTGTCTGCTTGCTACCGGTTGAAAAGAATACGTATCCTGTTTTGTATAATTGTGTTCGACGGCGGCCACGTCCCGCCAGCTTGCCCCGGAAAGGATCAGACATGGCCAAAAAGCATAAACCGGCATCGAAAAAAAACACCACCGACAAGAAAGACGACAACAGCCCGGTTCTTGATGATGCTGTCACCAAAACCCAGCACAGTCGCAGCCATGCCAACCAGCACCCCGACCTGCAGGGCCTTGATAGTGAAACCCGTGACCATATGTTGCTGGATTCCGAAAGCCTGACGATGGAACGCGTTGATGACGGCAACGGAACGCATCAACATGACAAGGATAAAGACACAAGCGATGCCGCCGCCAAGCGTAAAAACGCTGTCGCGATGGCGCATAAAGACACGATGAAAACCGAAAAGGAAGCCGCCGCTGTCGCCAAGCGGGCAACCCATATCATTCACAAAGAGGTCAGCATCCCCGCCGACCTGCCCGAAACGCCCGATGAACCGTTAAAAAAGATCAAGACCAAACAATATCTGGAACTTATTGCCCCGTTGCATATCGAGCTTCTGAAATTTCAGAACTGGGTTAAAAGTGAAAAGGTCAAGGCCCTGATCATTTTTGAAGGGCGCGATGCGGCCGGCAAAGGCGGCACCATCAAACGTTTTACCGAACATCTCAATCCACGCGGCGCACGGGTGGTCGCCCTGGACAAGCCCAATGATCGCGAAGTGACGCAATGGTATTTCCAGCGCTATATGGAACATCTGCCGTCGGGGGGGGAGATTGTGCTGTTTGACCGGTCCTGGTATAACCGGGCAATGGTGGAACGGGTGATGGGCTTTTGCACCCGTTTTGAAGTGAGCGAATTTTTGCAATCCGTTCCCGAACTTGAACGGATGTTGCTGCGCTCACATGTCTCGATGACCAAATTCTATTTTTCTGTCAGCAAAGACGAACAGGCCCGCCGCTTTGCCCAACGCCAGGAAGACCCCTTAAAACAATGGAAACTCAGCCCGGTTGATCTGGCCTCGCAAAATCTGTGGGACGAATATACCGAGGCCAAAGAAGAAATGTTCTATGCCACCTCGACCCAGGCCTGCCCTTGGGTGATCGTCAAATCCGACGACAAAAAACGCGCCCGCATCAATGCCATTCGCTATTTCCTGTCGCAATTTGATTATCAGGGCAAACTGCCCGACATCCTGCAATATGATCCCCGCATCATTCGCAGCGTTGATGAGGAATTGGGAATCGACGAATAAGTCGGCATACCTTTCGGCACGTTCCGTTCTTGCGCGGAACGTGCCGGCCCCCTGCTCCGCTGACAAAGCTTCAAAAACTAGGCGCTCATACTACCGTGTCGTCATCTGGCGCATTGCGCGATCCTGTTGGCGGGTCTTTACCCTACCCAGGATCGGGCTAAGTTTTGCGCCAACAATTGACAAGCCCGCCTCCCACAGCCTTTATAAGGCACAGGAAAAACCACAATATGGGAGGCCGCGACATGGCCAAATGTGCATTTATCGGGCTTGGCGTCATGGGATATCCGATGGCCGGGCATCTTCAAAAAGCCGGGCATGACGTCACCGTTTATAACCGCACCGCCAGCAAAGCCGAAAAATGGACCGAAGAATTTGGCGGCAACCATGCGCAAACCCCGGCAAAAGCCGCCGAGGGCGCAGAATTTGTATTTTGCTGTGTTGGCAATGACGACGATTTGCGCAGTGTCATCACCGGCCCGGACGGCGCATTGGCTCGCATGGCATCGGGCAGCATCCTGATCGACAATACCACCGCATCGGCAAATGTGGCCCGGGAGCTGTATGAAACAGCTGCCAAACAGGGCGTTTCCTTTATTGATGCCCCCGTATCGGGCGGCCAAGCCGGCGCCGAAAACGGTGTTCTGACCGTAATGTGTGGCGGCGATCAGGATGCTTTTGCCAAGGCGGAACCGATCATTGATGCCTTTGCGCGTTCCTGCCAGTTACTTGGCGAAAGCGGCAGCGGCCAATTGACCAAAATGGTCAATCAGATTTGCATTGCCGGGCTGGTTCAGGGCCTGTCGGAAGCCATGAATTTTGGCAACAAGGCCGGCCTTGATATGACCAAGGTGATTGATGTGATTTCCAAAGGGGCTGCTGGCAGCTGGCAAATGGAAAATCGCGGCCAGACAATGGTTGATGGCAAGTTCGATTTCGGCTTTGCTGTTGACTGGATGCGCAAGGATCTTGGCATTTGCATGGATGAAGCGGGCCGCAATGGCGCACGCCTGCCGGTAACAGCCCTTGTTGACCAGTTTTATGCCCAGGTTCAGGGCCGTGGCGGCAATCGCTGGGATACATCCAGCCTGATCCACCTTCTGGCAAACGACTGATTTCACAACGCATATACAAAAAATGGCGGCACCGTGTGATGCCGCCATTTTTATTGCCATTACATGACTATGAACGGCCAAAATCAGCCATCAAGCAACGTGATCACAGGCCTGCGCGCAATAACGGTTCGACCTGACTGCGATATTGCGCCAGCATCCCGTTATGGAAATAGCCCACGGCGCATTCCAAAACCTCGTCATGCGGGGTGTCGCCATTCTTGGCCTGATCGGCTGCATCTCCCTTATCCCCGGTTTTGGGTTCAATTTCGTCTGCTTGCGGATTGGGCGCCTGGTCTTCGGCCTTGACGCCATCCTTGCCAAGACGGTCAATTTCAATCGGGGCGGCACATTTATCCGCATCGACCGACGTGATTGTTTTACGCGGGTCACGACGGCGCGGCGGCAGGGCATGGGCCAGATCGATTTCACGATCAAATTTCTCTGCATCCTTCAGCTTCACCGCAATATCGGGCACAACACCATTGCCCTGAACAATATGATCTTCCGGGGTCGTATAATAGCCGGTGGTGATTTTAACACCGCCACCGCCCGACAGGGGCATGATGCGCTGCATGGAACCTTTACCAAACGACCGTTCGCCAATAATGATGCCACGGCCATTTTCACGCAGCGCCGCGGCCATCAATTCCGCGCCAGAAGCTGACCCGCGATCAAGCAAGATCACCATCGGTACCCCTTTGAAAAAGCTGCTACGGTCGGCTTCATATTTGCGCATCTTGCGCTCGCCCCGGCCTTCGGTCGCAACGATCAGGCCTTTTGACAAAAACTGGTCGGCAATGTCGGCTGCGGAATCAAGCAATCCGCCTGGGTTCCGGCGCAAATCAACGATAATGCCCTTGGGATTGGCGACCTTTTTTGTCAGTTGTTCCAAATAATCCTGGGTTTGTTCCAGCGTATTGGCATCAAACCGCGACACCCGGATATAGGGAATATCGTGATCAATGATCGCGGCAGTGACAGAGGGCACTTCAATCTTGGCGCGACGAATGATGACATCAAAATTCTTGTCCTTGCGCAGGATGCCCAGGCGCACCGGCTCCCCGACCTGTCCACGCATCAGGCGCACGGCCTCGGAAATGGGCTGGCCTTTCATATCGTGATTATCAATCGACGTGATACGGTCGTTAGGTTGCAAACCGGCACGGGCGGCGGGCGTGTCATCAATCGGCGAAACAATGCGGATTTGTTTGTCTTCATCCTGCGCAATGACGATGCCAACACCGGCAAAGCTGCCTTCGGTGCTTTCCTGCAGGCGCTTGAACATATCTTTCGACATATAGGCGCTATGCGGGTCAAGGTCGTGCAAACTATGATCCAGCACCTCGCCAACGACATTTACCGGCGATTTGTCCTTTAATTCCAGCTTGGGCAAATCGGCAATGGAATCATTAACAAACTTGGTGGTATCGACATTGAAAACATAGGTTTCGCGCAAAACCTGCAATGCTTCAATATACAGGCTGTCTGCCTGATCAAGCTGATCATCCGTTGCATTCGGATCGACATAGGCACGATAGGCATCAAGGAACCGTTGTTCATCCTGATCGGCCCATATGGGGCCGGCACAGGCGACCAATCGTGTTCCGGCAAAGGCGATAATAATTCCGAAAACAATTGGTAAAATTCCCTTCCGCAGCACCGCAGGCTCCTTGTCATCAAATTTAAATGTTGTCAGACGTTATCTTCTTCACCGCGCAAACGCGACCTGAAAGCTGACATTTCAGGCACTTCATCCTACGAATAAATATATCCTAATTGCGGCAAGACAATATATAGGCTGGCCACGACAAAAAATAAATCGGCGTTGGCCAATACCCTTCGACAAAATGACGGGATTAATCCCTGGCCCACAATATGGACTCGAATTCCGCCACCAGCTTGATTATGCTGTACGGAATAAATGATGCCCGGCAAAAGATCGCGGCACATCCGAGCGGGCGCCTCACTACTGTTAGGGAGACGTCATAATTCATGACTGACTATTCGCCACCCATTAATGATGTCCGGTTCATTCTCCGTCACGTCATCGGCATGGATCATATTGCCGAAATTCCGGCCTTTGCCGATGCAACACCCGAAACCATTGACGCCATTCTTGATGAAGCCGGCAAACTGGCGGCAAACCATCTTGCGCCATTAAACAAAACGGGTGATGTGCAGGGTGCCCATTTGCAACAGGACGGCACCGTCAAAACGCCGGATGGCTGGCAAAACGCCTATCAGCTTTTTCAAGAAGGGGGCTGGCAAGGTATTTCAGCCGATCCTGATCATGGCGGGATGGGGTTGCCCCTTATGGTGGGTGCGGCCGTTGCGGAATTTTGGCATTCCGCCAATATGGCCTTTGCCCTGTGCCCGATGCTGACCGCCGGTGCCATCGAACTTCTGACCACACATGGTTCGCCTGCCCAAAAAGAGCTGTATCTGAGCCGGATGATTTCCGGCGAATGGACCGGCACCATGAACCTGACCGAACCCCAGGCCGGTTCAGACCTGGCCCAAATACGCACACGTGCGGAACCAGACGAGGCTGGCAACTGGCGTATTCGCGGGCAAAAAATATTCATTACCTATGGTGATCACGATCTCACCGAAAATATCGTTCATCTGGTTTTGGCGCGCACCCCGGATGCCCCGGCAGGGGTTAAAGGCATTTCGCTGTTTATCGTGCCCAAATTTTTAAGCGATGAAAACGGCACGATTGGCGCGCGCAACGATGTGCATGTTGTTTCGCTGGAACATAAACTTGGCATTCATGCCAGCCCCACGGCTGTTTTATCCTTTGGCGACCATGACGGTGCCGTTGGCTATCTTGTCG
>JBNKVZ010000011.1:0-49541 GCA_050299455.1 Thalassospira sp. | reverse complement strand
CTCAAAGGAAAATCTGATGTTTATCAAACACGAATGCGAAAAAGATTTCATCTGTCCAATCAAAGGCAATCGCAAGGTCGCCCTTAGTTTGGAAGATAAAAAAGCAGGTCGCGCCAGTTTTTGATCTGACGGCCTAGACCCCCGGATTTTGTAACACGGGGGTCTCTGATTACATGGGACGGGGAACGGGATGAAATTAATATATTCAGGTTTTGACGGGCTGGATGTGACTTTTAAAGGATACCTGCCAAAAGCCGCCATTGATGTATTGGAGCGCGGAAAAGAAGGGGCCATAGAGCTAAAACAAAATCAGCCGGTGGACATCGGCGATTTTCATGGTTTTGTTGGCCCTGCCGGACTGCGCGACGGCGGCTATTCTTTTATCGTTGATACAGGGGAATTGGGCTTCAAATGGTTTTTCTCCAAATCGCAACGCAAGGATAATTGGGGTATCCGGGTTTCCTGCCGTAGCGCCACCCTTGCCACCTATGGCTTTGACGAAACAGTGGCGCGAATGTACGCCGAACTCGATGCCATTGGCGCAACCGTCTTTGAGGAAGCCATAGGGCGTGTTGATTTCGCGGTTGATTTTCGCCTGCCTGATGACTTTCGGCTTGATCCTGACTGCTTTGCCATGCACGGCACTTCAAAGCTGCGCGGGCATAAGGAAATTGGTGGGGAAAGCTGGCGGCGTCGCCGCTGTACTGGCCTGACCATTGGGATGATGCCGGGGCGGCAAATCTGCATTTACGACAAGAAAGCGGAAATTGTCGAAAAGCGCAAAGCTCATTGGTGGAAGATTTGGGGGATCGACCGGGACGAATTCACGGCGTCCGGGGATCAGATTTTTCGTGTCGAAATCCGCGCCGGTAAAGATCATTTGCGTAAACAGTTCGGGATCAAATCATGGCGTGATCTGCGTGAAAAGCTGGGGGACGTGTTTCGCACGGCCCTGAAACGCATTTGCTACAAGGCCAGGCGCTGGGAGGATCACGAAAATACCAGCCGGATACCCGACAACGATTTGTGGTTGGGCGTTCGCGAACGGCTCGAAAACGATCTGTTTGAATGGTCTTCAGGAGCAGAACCGGGCGTTGTTAAGCAGGTCATGGCAAGCCAGCAAAAGCAGGTTATTAGCGCCATGATGGTGGGCCTTTCGGCCAATCTGGCGGTTTTGTCACAAGTCTCGCCTGACAGGTTGGCAGACCTGCCGCAAATGGTTTTCGATGTGATTTCAAACAACATACAGGGGGACAGAAAAACCAAGGAATTCAGGGCTAAAATGCGAAAAGTTCAACGCAAATACGAGTTCTATAACGACGACGGGGAAATTTATGAACGAACAATTGCAGCGTCTCAAACGGCGAATTTTGGAGGCGCACAGCGCCCCACTATTTGCTAAGGCGCAACAAGCAGAATTGGCCTTACAGGATGCAGTTGCATTGCTGGAAACGATGGCCGCACGGATCGAAGCCTTGGAAAATGGCAACGGTTGATCCGGGGACAGTGATCGAAATTGGTACTTGTTCCGGGTGTGGGAACCCGGTCCACATAAAGGCCAATAAAAACCAGATCGCATATTATTTTTGCACACCCAATGACATGAATAACGGTCAAGGGTGTTCACATCACGAAAAATGGGGACGGGTCGCTTCAAATCAGAAATTGCGCGCTTATTGGGATGCCAAGCGAGCGCATGAACGCAAGGGCTTTGATGATGACCGAACAACAGAACGAATGGTTGCCGGGGGCAACGATCAGCAAGACGACAAAGAACAACCTGAAATCCAGCACATCCATAAACCACGAGCGGTTGACGCCATCCGGGACTATTTCCGATCCTGAACTGGATTTTGCCGCCGGGGCCGAACATTTGGCGTCGTTCACGGTTGACGCTATCGAAGGCGAGGGGGACGATTTCGGGGGCATGGAAGGCATTACAACCGAAAACGACACGCAAGCCGGTGAAATGGGCGAAGGCGCGCCACAGGGCGAATTTATCGGCCCGGATGCGTTTTTTGTGGGCTTCTGTACCGCCTTTAATTTGACCGCGCTGATTCCGCCTTATGTGACATCGCTGAAAATCGAAAATCACGAAATGCAGCAAGCCCGCGCTGCATCGGATGAAATGTATGAAATCTGTCTCGAAACACCGGGGCTGCATTTCATCATCCAGCCGGGCGGGGTTTGGTACAAACGCATTTCGATTATCGGCATGTTTGCCGTGCCTAAAGTGATGGGTGTTGCCAAGGAATTGCGCGAAAAGCGCATTGCCGCCCAAAATGCCGCGTTGTGGGCCGAAAAGGAACAGGCTCGGGCAAATGATGCGGAGCCAGCCAAAAACGCGCCAGCGGGTGAAAAGCAGCCTGAAAACCCCGATGTTGTTGGCTGGGCACCCGCCGCGTAATGGTCGCGATTTCGGATGCGGGACGGATCGGCATTTGGGGCCGGTCCGGTTCCGGCAAATCACGCCGGGCAAAGGCGCTGATTGCGAAATGCAAGCGGGCGGTCATTTTCGACACGCAAGACGAATACAAGGAAGTGAAAGGAGTTTTCACAGTCCGATCCATTGATGAGGTGCGCCGCTATATGGCGCGAAACTGGAAACGGTCTTTCAAGGTTGCCTATGTGCCGCCAGCCGGTGCCGAAATGGAGGCCCTGGACAGATTATCGAAGCTGCTGAAACTGGCACAAACGCCATTTTTTGAAGGCAAGGACAGTCGCCAGATCACGTTTTTGGTTGAGGAAATGAACACGTCATTTCCTGTAACTGGTATCCCGCGCAAATTTGGGGGATTTGGTGATCTGTGTTCTCGCGGGCGGCATTACGGGATTAACCTGATTGGTGTGTCGCAACGAATTGCCGAATGTAACACCCGGTTTCGCGGCAATTGCACTGAAACATACGTTTTCCGGCAAAAAGGCCCGCGTGACATTAAAGCCGCATGTGATGAGTTGGGCGGCGTAAAACCGGATGAAATTCAAAGCCTTGCGCCTCACTGTTACCTTTGGGAAAAGGATGGTGAAATCCGTAAGGGAAAAAACTGAAAAATCATGATTTTTCCTATGTAACGTAACATAACGTTACCTAGATTTGAGTTCCCGAAAATTTGGGCGTAACCCGGTTGTCAACAGGCGACCGGGCTTTTTTGTTTTCGGCGCAAAGTTGGGGGTTCTCGTGAACGTTAAATCAATCGCTGTGACTGTTGCGACGTCAGTTCTCGCAATGGTCATCTACGACAAATTCATTAAAGCCAACGTGTAAGGCTTTTCGGGGGAAAAATGACCAAAGACATCAAGACGGTGGGCCTTGTTGCCCTTGGGGTTCTGGTTGCCGGTTACATCATGAATGTCGGTTACGGCATTTCTGTTGTTAAGCAGGCGTCCGACGGCTTCGATATGTGATCTGGCCCGGCCAGATAACGAAAAGAAAACAGGGGGAGCCGCAAGGCGATGACCACACGAATTTTCAAAAAAATGCCGAACGGTTCCGGGATTGGCGCAGGCCAGACGGCAACCTTCAACCTGCCGCTTGGCATTACCTACTATCAGCTTATGTTGCGCATCCGTGCCGATCTTGGCAGCGGCATTGTTGACGTGCCGGTTGCGAGCTTGGGCGACGTGATCGGCGAAATTCGCCTTTATATCGATGGTCAGGAAAGTATCCGCGTTGATGCGGCTGATCTGGCCGTGATCTTGGCTTACAAGGGGCAGACGGTTAAAGCCGGTGCCTTGCCCTTGATGTTTGCCAATCCGTCACAGCGCACGGCGGCGGGTGAGGATGCCCCGGCCATCGGCACGGCGGATATTCAGTCTCTCTCGCTGGAAATCGACATCAAGGATGGTGTGACGTCTCCCGGTCTGGTTGTCTATGGCCGCATGGGTCCAAACACGCCGCTCGGCCAGTTTTATGCGATCAAGAAATATCCGTTCAACGTGGGCAACCTTGGCACCCGCGAATTGCAGGATTTGCCGCGCACGTCTTACAACCTGCTGGCCATGCATATTAGCACGGATCAGATTTCCAGCGTCCAGCTTGAAGCCAATCAGCGCATTGTCCGCGATTTTGACCGGGTGGTGGGCGAGGCAACGGCCATCCAGACCGGCAAGGTCTGGCAACCCGGTTTCACGCACATTGACATGGTTGAAAGTGATCGGCTTTCCGACATGCTGCCGATGCTGCTGGAAGATTTCCGCGTGCGTCTGGAAATGGGCGCAACGGGTAACTTCAACCTGTACACCGAGGAAGTGCGCGGGGCTGTCGCTGCCTAATTGGAATAGGCCGGGGTGCGTTGCACTCCGGCTTGCCTTGGGGGGATCACATGGCAACAGAAGGCAATCAGACCAGTCCGGGGGGCTGGGAAGGCGCATTAGACAACCTGTTTAAGTATTTTGGACAGGCCAAAGATGCGGTCTTTTCGACCTATTCCGATTGGCAAAACACCTTTGGCGGGGAAAACGATGCCAGCAATTCCAGCAATTACGCCGAGGGTGAGAACTACAACAATGGTTGGTCAAATCCGGCTGCGCCAGTGCAAGCCAGTAACCCCAATATGGGGCTTTACATCGGCGTTGGCGTGGCACTGCTGGCGGGTATGATTTTAATCACCCGCAAATAGGGGGCGAACATGTTTCAGGGACTTATGAGCATGTTCGGCGGCGGTATGGCTGGCGGGGGTGGTGGTTCGTTTATCGATACGACCAGCCATGCCACAGCGGGCAGCAAAGCCGATAGCGGGCACATTTATTCCTACAATACGGCACCGTTTTCAGTCGGGGGTGCTGCCCAAACGCCGGTCAATCTGATTGCGTCCGTCGTGCCTTGGATTGTTATGGGGGGAGTGGCATGGCTGATCCTGAAAAAATAAACATCGGTCTGTCACAGTGGGATCAAACGGCGGCGGACCATATCCGCCCCGTTGTCCTGCCTGAATGCCCGGCTGGTCTTGAGGGCCTGAAAGATGACGTCATGCAGGGCCGTGCCGCAATTCTCGCGGTCGAGGCCAGGGGCGAACGCATTGGCACCCTGCTTGTGCGCATCGAACAGGGCGGGGATGGCAAATATTTCATCATTGAATGTGCCAATAGCCATTTGGCCGGGGTGGATTTGGTCAAAACCTGTATGCCGGCTCTTGAAGCATGGGCGCGAAAATTGGGATGTCGCGCTGTCGACGTGCCAACGCATCGCCCCGGCTTGGTCCATAAGATGAAGAAGCAGGATTACACCGTTGTTAAAACGGTATTGAGAAAGGTTCTGACATGAGCGCGGGCTTCAGCCATTCAAGCAGCAAAAGCAGCACGACCAGCCAGAACTATGACCAGCGGGCCGGGGCGGATAACGGGTCTATTGCGGCCAGTGGCAGCGCGTCGGTAACGATTGACGCAACCAGCCCGGAAGCCTTCGACTTTGCCGGGGACGTTGCCGCCGATGTGATCGACCTGACCAGCGTTGTTGTGGGGAGCACGTTCGGGGCGCTGTCAGACGCGAACAAGACGGTAGGCGCTGCAATGGAAGCAGTGCGCAAGGCCAATACCTCGGAAACCGCAAACACGCTTGAAATGCTGATCAAGATCGGCGTGCCAGTGCTTGGCGCGGCTTTCATCCTGCCCGCGATCTTTAAGAAATAGGTTTAAACATGAGTATTACCCGTTATCAGACTTATGCAGGCACCATCCAGCCGGGCGAACTATTCACCATCACGCGGGCAGGGCGTTCCGTAACCTGCTTTGAAGCGAGCGCGGGCCTTGAAATCGTCATTGATGACGGGTCAAGTTCAGCTTTTTTCGCCGGTGTCAGTCTGGATTTTGATTACGAATTCAAGCGCATCCAGTTGCTGAACCCGAACGACACGCCGGTGACATTCCAAGTCGCGACCGCGATGGGACGCGTCAACGATAACCGCCTGACCGCATCCGGTATCGTGCGCGTTGCTGATCCCGATAACGGGGCGAGTTTTTCCAATCTGGTCGCTTACTTGAGCAATCTTAACGGTTACTTATCTGCAATCAATGCGAGGCAGTTTGAGGGGCTCGGGTTTACAAGCTCTTTACTCGCCCCGAAACACAAAGTCGGTGCGTCCTCCTATGGCGGTGTTATTTCCACATCGCCGGTAACAATCATTGATCCCGCTTCAAACGAAAGCGGTGTCATTATCCGGCATTTACACCGATACGCCAACGGTTCGGTAATGGCTGTGCATTACGGCAACGTTGCCCCCACCCAATGGGAAGATAAGGCCGCACCATTGCTGTTTATTATTGGTGGCGACCAGTACACCGGCAATTTTTGGAAGCCTGTCTATCTTCCTGCAGGTGTTGGAGTTTGGGCGATTGCTAGCGCCAGCGCAAACCATTTCTGGATGGATTGGGATTACCTGTAATGACAAACGTCGAAATCATGCAGCTTGCCTATCAATTGCGCGGGCAGGGCGATGACCGCCCGCTTGCCGAAATCGTTGCCAGCGTCAAACAGGACATGGCGGTTTTTGAAACAGCCGCCCCCGGTCCCGCCGATATCGTCGGGGGCCGTGTTGAACAGTTCCCGGACGGTCGCAAGGTCACAACCGAAATCTTGGGCGATGGCACTGAAAAGGTCATCAAAACCGAAATGATTGACCTGCCAAAACCCGAACCGGAGGCCCTGCCCAATGAATAAAGACGCATTGCTTTTAATCGGTGCCGGTGGTCTTGCCTATGCCGCTTTCATGGCCGCACGATCCGGCGCAAAAGAACAATCTGAATATGACGTAGGGTCAAACCCAGCCCGCACGGCGCAAGATGTTGACGTTCTGGCCCGCACGATCTGGGGCGAGGCACGCGGCGAGGGCACACGCGGTATGCAGGCGGTTGCCAACGTCGTGATGAACCGCGTGGCAAAACAAACATGGTACGGCAAAACCGTTGTTGAGGTCTGTACGAAAAAGGGACAGTTCACCGCCTGGAAAAAAGGCGATCCGAACTATGAGCCAGCCCATGCCGTAACCACCAATAACCCGGCCTTTGCACAAGCCTTGCAGATTGCCGCCCGTGCAGTTGCGGGGACGTTGCCAGACATTACCGGGGGCGCGGATCACTATTTTAATCCCGATGTGGTTTTACCCAGTTGGGCGCAAACAATGAGCCACCTTATCGATATTGGCCGTCACGCTTTTTACCGGGCTTAAGGGGGAATAATGGCGGTCTATTACGATCCAGATACACACGCGGTTGAATATGCAAGCGGTAAATGGTTGGCCTGCAACGCGCTGGATCAAACCGCCTGCATCAACATGGGCGAGGAAGTCGCGGCCTATGAAAATGATCCAACGGCAACGCCGGGGCCGTTCGATGGTAGCGACACGCCGCTTGTGGTCGGTATCGAAAAGACCGTGATCAATTGGAAGTTAATCGGCCTGTTTGTGGCCGGGGCCTTGATGGTCATGGCAAGTTTTAAAAGGGGGTAATCGTGCGCTTGGGGTTGCGGTTACAGCATATCAATAAGGGGGAAAATGACATGGCGAAACGCAAGGGCCGCAAGGCTAACGGGCAGTTTGCCAAGGGCAACAAAATCGGCAAGCGCCGAACACGCCGCAAAGGGCGCAAGTAATGCCGGTGCTGCTGATCGGGGTTGCAATTGGCGCTGTCGTCGGCGGAGGCGGGGTCTGGCTTGCCAGTGACGCCGCGAAAAAGGTCGGTAACGCTGCCCTGATTGGTGGCGGTATCTATCTGGCTGGCAAATACATGAAAGCATGGTGACGCATGGATTTGCCAATCACAGAAATTTTGCAGGGGGGCGGCAATGTCGCAAGTATCGCCCTTGTGCTGATCATGTGGCGGTTTGACCGTCGTTTGTTGAAACTCGAAATCCAGCTATCAGGGGAGCATTAAGAATGTGGGACAAGTTCAAGGATCGTCTGCGCGAACCGTCAACCTATGCCGGGCTTGCCGGTGTGATCACGTCGGTTGGTGTGTTGGGCAAAATCAACGAAGCGCCTGCCATTGCCGATACGGTCAGCAATGCGGGCCATGCCATCGCCCAGGGCGATTATGCAACCGCCATCGGTGCAGGCCTGTTTGGTCTGCTGTCGATCTTCATGGGGGAAAAGGGTAAACGTTAAGAGAACATCTTAACCAGCTTTGAAAAGGAGGCGTGCTGTCACGCTTCCTTTTTTTGTTTTTTGGGGCCAGGTCGCAAAATCGGCCGCAAAATGCGAGAGACGCTAACCTCATGTAATCCGGTTCTTTTTGCAATTTCGCGATTATTAAAGCCGCGTGCTGCCAGCCTAGTAACCATCAAATGGCGGGCGCGGACCGTTGCCGCGTCGTTCGTTCTTAGGAACAGTTTGTAATAGTGGGCAACGGTTTCAGGTGGGCAGTCATGTCGGTTTGATAAAATTTTTTCAACCTGCTTTTGCTCGTATCGGTTGAGCATTTCAGCCATTTCATAACCAATCGCCTTAAGGCTGTTCAACCGGGCGCTGATGTTGATCAAGTTGCTTTCACGTTCAGCGATTTCCTCCGCCTTGGCGCGGGCCTTGCGGGCGAAATCTTCATAGACTTCTGCCAGTTTTATTAGTGCTTCTTTATCAAGATGGTCGAGAAGTTTTCTGTCCATTGTGTCATGCGAGTTTAACAGGGTCTTGTAGGGTTTAACAGGCATGGTTAACATATGGTTAATACCTAAGCGTTTGAAATCATGGGGGAAACGGAGAACAAACGCACTAAAACAGGTTCTATAATATATATTATGACAAATAATGATGTTGTTTGCTCGATATACGCAACCGTCTCATCGTATTTTTAAGTGATTTCAGGCTGTTATCTACCCCTTAGATGAACGTCTTTTTCCGACGATCAGGCCGATATGACAATTATAGCTGTCTCTCAGCGCATTCCTGCATTTGTCTGTCTGGTCCAGTGAACAGGTTAATACTGCACGCCGCTCATGGAGATGGCACCATTTCTGAGCCATCGGAACCCTGAGCGGCGTGTCGTATGATCGACAGCACTTGAGCGCAACAAGCTCACTCTCGCACATGAGCTTACTGCCGGATCTCGTTTAGAAAGCGACCGCTTTCCGTTTGGACGCCTGTGGCTTGCGCCGCGACGCCATCGGCCGATAATGACAGGTTTGAGACCAGTTTTCCTGTATGGGTCGCCATCTCTGACAGTTGATCGACAACGGATTTGAGTTCTTTCATCCGGTGTGATGTGCCATTCATCGCCGAAGAGATCTCGTTGGCGACAGAACTTTGCTCGTCTGTGGCAACGGCGATTGACTGGACTGTTTCCTGTACGCTCACAACCTCACCGACAATCGCGCGCACGGCGTCGGTAGATTCAGATATTTCCTGAAGCATCGCATTAATACGATCGCTTATATCATTGGTAGCCTTTTGTGTTTGATTTGCTAGAACCTTAACCTCGTTTGCCACAACAGCGAAACCTTTCCCGGCTTCGCCCGCACGGGCGGCTTCGATTGTCGCATTTAAGGCAAGCAGATTTGTTTGTTCGGCAATGTCTGAAATCAGCCTTACAACGTCGCGAATGGCAGCAGAGGTTGCATTGAGCCTTTCAACCTTGCTGGCAGCATTATTGGCACTGGTCACAGCCGAGGTTGATGTTGTGGCGACCGCGCTCACTTTTTCCGAGACATCGGCAATCGCATGGTTAAGGCGGCTGGCATTGTCCGCTGCAATTCGGACATCCTCATCCGTCGCCCCTACTCCATTGCTGACCGTCAGACCTTGTTGTGCTGTATTTTGAGACGTTTCGATAACGCCCTTCGCCTGTTTTGCCAGGTCTTCGGCGGTGCGGTTAAGGTTTTCACTTAAGACCCCAACTTCGGTTTCAAATTGATCCGCAACATCAAGCAGAATTTGCCGTTGGTGGCGTTCTACATCACGCTTGAAGGCTTCCTGTTCCCGTTTATAGCGTTCATTTTCAGCGGCATATTCGCAGAACTTTGTAACGCAGCGCGACAGTCTGGCAATTTCGTCATTGCCAGACCGCGTTGTCACCTGCACATCAACATTGCCAGTTGCGATATTGTCCAATCCGTCCACCATCTCTTCAAATGGTTTTGCCAGGCGGAATGTCGTGAACCACCAACCAACCAGCAAAGCAAGAACTGTCAAAAGGGTAATCCCGATCGATGCCAGGAACTTTTTTAAAACAATCGCTCGGTAGTCATTAAGTTCCATGTCGATCAAGGTTGCGATTGCTGATTCCGCCTTTAAAGCCAGGTCGATATTGGCACTGGCGATTGCAAACCATTCCGATGCCGACACGGGGTATGCTGCACCAGCCATGCCGGCAACCATAACCCTTTGACGTATAGGCGCGAAGTCTTCGCTGTAGCCTTTTATGGCACTTTCAACGACCGCAGCAATTTCCGGCGGCAAGTCTTTGAGTAAACGTGAAATTTCGGTTTGTGTATCGCTTACAATACCTTGAAATTTACCCATATTTTCAATCTGCGGGCCCTTCATTGCCGCACTGGCGCCAATAATGTTGGCAACATATCCCCGTTCCCGACCGGCAAACTCGGCCCATTTCCAGAGACGATCCCTGAGTTGGGTAAATTCGATAATCTCGCGTGGAAGATTGGACAGCAGTTTTAGTTCTGCGTCTTCTCGCAACGTTGCCGAAGCAACAATCAATTCGGTAATTGAGCCGAACCATTGCGAAGCCAAGTCACTTCTGGCGGGAAGTTCTTGGGTGGCAAACATCTTGTCAACTTCTACGCGCAGAACTGCGACCTTGCGCAAAGCCGTTTCAAATCGGCGTGTGTCGAGATTTTCTACGGCCAGCAAAGCGATGGCTGATTGTGCCGCTTGATTGCCAAGGTTGCGTTTGCTTTGGATGGTTTTAATCGCTTCCGGCGACGCATTGCCTTGTGCGCCAATAATGCCTGCCGTCATACCGCGTTCAACAGCCCATGCACCGGCCGCATGTATAAAGTCGTCCGAGGCCTGGTTGATCGTGGCGTCACGTCCTGTTTCACGATAAATAGACCAGCTTGAGGCCGCATCCCATAGGGATTGTGCTATCAGCCCTGCCCCCAATATACCGACAACACACAAGATTTTACCGCGCAGGAACAATTCCATCATTGAAACCCCTAAAAATGCCACCCCGATCCATATGTGGTTTTACCTTTATGGGGATTCAACCGCTGGATGCGAAAGACAAGCGAGATTTACGGGCCTGACGGCGATGTTTTTAATGGGGTGTTCGTTGACGCGGTTTTCTTAAGATGCGTCGCTATATCTATGTGACAGAATATGTCGCGATCAACCTGAATTCAGGGCTTCCGCCCGGTATCCTGGGATTTTTCGACAATGACTTCATGATCCAGCAATGGAGCCACATCAATGTCACCGGCATCCATCATCGTTGAAACACGTTGGAGGGCTGCGACAAGGAAGCTTTGTTCCCATTCTTCGAGATCATTGAATTTGTCGGAAAACCGGTCATGCAGGGCCATTGGCGCGCGGGCCAGAACATCATGGGCGTTTTCTGTCAGGCGGACATATACTTTGCGCTTGTCGGAATAGCCGCGCACACGCTGCACCAAACCCATTGATTGCAATTTGTCTACCAGCGCTGTGGTGGATGCCTGCGCCAAATTGACCTTGCCGGCAATTTCACCCACCGTCATTTCCCCGGACTCATCAAGCGATTGCAACACCAGCAATTGCGACGTTTTCAGGCCGGCAAGTTTCCCTAGGCGCTTGGCGTGAATATCGCTGGCGCGCAGGATGCGGCGAATTGAAATCAGGGCGTCGTGCAACTTGTCCATATATCGGGTCCGGGAAAGACTTTTACCTTTTATGCTTATAAGCCGCAACACCCTGAAACACAACGGCTTTTGACACTATATATCGAACTCTCAAGGGAAATTTCATCGAATACTATATTTCTATGTTACCGAAAAATTTCAAAAATCAATTTGTTCCCGTTGCCGTAATTAATTTATTTTTACAATAAAATCAAATATTTAATCTGAAATCGCCGCAAACGCATCACGCTGATGTTGATTAAAATCCATCGATAATCTATGTTTCTGCTCATTCATCTAGATCGATTGGCGAAACAATTAGGCAGATAGAACGATGAAAGTTGCCACAAGCGACGGCAAGTCAAAAAGCAAGACCAAGAACCTGGTTATTCGTAAGCCGAATTCCACAGATGGAGCGGCGGTCAACGAATTAATTGCAGATTGCAAGCCGCTTGATGAAAACTCTGTTTATTGCAACCTGCTTCAATGCTCCCATTTTGCGCCGACCTGCGCCCTTGCAGAGCTGAACGGTGAAGTTGTTGGATTTGTTTCAGGTTACCTTGTACCCGAAACGCCAGAGCGCCTGTTTGTATGGCAGGTCGCTGTCTCACCCAAGGCACGTGGGCTGAAACTTGGTAAGCGCATGATCCTTGATATCCTGGATCGCGCTGTCTGCTCTGACGTGACAGAGCTGCACACCACCATCACCACCTCCAATGCACCGTCTCAGGGTGTATTTCGGTCTGTGGCGCGTGAGCTGGAAACAGATGTTAACCGCAAGGTGCTTTTTGATCGTGAGAAGCATTTTGATGGCGCAGCCGCCAGTGAAATTCTCTGGCAGATCGGCCCGTTTGAACGGGTTGATGTTGAGCGCGTTGCTGCCTAAGGCTTTGATGCCATGATTTCAAAAACGCCGAATTTCCGGGAACAAAACCGGACCTTCGGCGTTTAATTTGACATAAGAATTTTATTTCTCCCCAAAAGAAAGAGAGAATTATGACTGTATTTGATCGCCTTGAGTCGGAAGTTCAGAGCTATGCACGCTCCTTCCCTGTCACCTTTGACAAAGCTGAAGGTGCATGGCTGACGGATACGGACGGAAATCGTTATCTGGACTTTCTCGCCGGTGCCGGCAGCCTGAATTATGGGCATAACAACCCTGTCCTTCAGGAAGCTCTGGTTGACTATATTAAGTCGAACGGCATTACGCATGGCCTTGATATGCACAGCTGTGCGAAGGAAAAATTCCTCACCGCGATGGAAGATAAAATCTTCAAGCCGCGCAACATGGAATATAAAATCCAGTTTACCGGCCCGACCGGCACCAATGCCGTCGAAGCTGCGCTGAAACTGGCGCGCCGCGTTAAAGGCCGTGAAAACGTTATTTCATTCACCAATGGCTTTCATGGTGTAACCCTTGGGGCGCTGGCCGTAACCGGTAACGAACATCACCGTGGGGCTGCTGGCGTATCGCTGGACAATGCCGTATCGGTACCGTTTGACGGTTATATGGGCGATGGTGTGGACACCACCGACTATCTTGACCGCGTCTTAAGCGACAATTCCAGCGGCGTTGAATTGCCGGCAGCGATTATCGTTGAAACCGTTCAGGGTGAAGGTGGCCTCAATGCTGCCGATTTTGACTGGCTCAAGCAGGTCGAAGCCCTGTGCCGCAAGCACGACATCCTGCTGATCGTTGATGACATTCAGGCAGGTTGTGGCCGTACCGGAACGTTCTTTAGCTTTGAACCGGCCGGGATTAAGCCCGATATGGTGACGATGTCAAAATCGCTTTCGGCTTATGGCCTGCCCTTTGCGGTTGTTCTGATCAAGCCGGAATATGATGTGTGGCATCCGGGCGAACATAACGGCACATTCCGCGGTAACAACCACGCATTTGTCACGGCTGCTGCGGCACTGAATCATTTCTGGTCGGACGATGCCTTTGCCAAAAGTGTTCAGGAAAAAGGCGAATTTCTTGGCAAGCGCCTGGAAGAAATCGCCTCGCGCTATGGTGACAATGGCAGCATTTACCGCAAAGGCCGCGGCCTGATGCAGGGAATTTGCTTTGAAAACGGCGAAATTGCCGACAAGGTAACGTCCGAATGCTTTACCCATAACCTGATCATCGAAACCAGTGGTCCGGAAGACGAAGTCGTCAAATGCCTGGTGCCCCTGATTATTTCGATGGAAGATCTGGCACATGGCTTGGACATTCTTGAAATGTCGACCGCCAAGATCATGGGCAAGGATGTTGTGACCGCCCAGGCTGCAGCCGAATAACAAAGCCTTTTGGGGTGACGGAAAATTTCGTCCCCCGCCTCACCTTATTATACTTGATAGATCAAAGAGTTAGAGATGATTGTTCGTACCCTGAAAGAATGTGAAGAATCCGGCCGTCGCGTTGTTGCAGACAACTGGGAAAGCACCCGTCTGTCGCTCGCGGATGATGGCATGGGCTTTTCGTTCCACATCACGACCATCTATGCCGGTACCGAAACCGAAATTTGCTATGCCAACCATTTTGAAACGGTTTACTGCATTTCGGGCAATGGTGAAGTTGAAACCATTGAAGATGGCAAGAAATACAAGATCGTACCGGGCACTGTTTATATCCTGAACAAACATGATCGCCATTACCTGCGGGGGGGCACAGAAGACATGGTTGTTGCCTGTGCGTTTAATCCGCCGCTGAATGGCCGCGAAACCCATGACGAGAACGGTGTTTATCCGCTCGATGGCGACGCCCTTGCCAGTTAACAATCAGAAGACGGGGCAGGTCGTGCATACCCTGCCCCGCTCCGTAAAGAGAAAAACTTTCAAGGAAACGGCCCCTAAAGGAGGCATCATGGTTTCAGCCCGTAAACAAGCGGATGCCGGACATAGTGTCCACAAAATTGGTGGAACGTCCATGACGCAGGTTCAGGCTGTGATGGATAACATTCTGGTTGGTGATCGCGACGAAAGCGATCTTTATAACAGAATTTTTGTTGTTTCAGCCTATGGCGGCTTTACCGACTTGCTGCTTGAAAACAAAAAGACCGGCGAAGCAGGCGTTTATCAGCTTTATGCTGGTTCGGAAACGGACTGGGCATGGGGGGATGCCTTAACCAAGGTCGCCGATAAAATGTGCGCCTTGAACGAGGAAATTTTTCAGGATCAGAACGATCTGAAACTGGCAAATTCCTTTGTGCAGGAACGCATTGAAGGCACACGCAGCTGCCTGATGGATTTGCATCGCCTGTGCAGCTTTGGTCATTTCAAGTTGGAAAAGCATTTGCTGACCGTGCGTGAAATGTTAAGCGCCATTGGCGAAGCCCACAGCGCACATAACACCATGTTGATGTTGCGCAGTCAGGGCGTGAATGCAGTATTTGCCGATCTTTCCGGCTGGCGCGAGCCCGAGGCATCTACCCTGGATGAACGCATCAATAGTGTTTTCAACAACATTGATGTGAACAGCCAACTGCCGATCGTGACCGGTTATGCCCAGTGCAGTGAAGGTTTGATGAGCATCTATGGCCGGGGTTACAGCGAAGTGACCTTCTCGCGCATTGCCTGCCTGACGGGCGCGCATGAGGCCATCATTCATAAGGAATTCCACCTTAGCAGTGCCGATCCGCGCATTGTCGGTGAAGACGCGGTTCGTCCAATCGGGCGCACCAGCTATGATGTGGCTGACCAGCTTTCAAACATGGGTATGGAAGCCATTCATCCGCGTGCGGCCAAGGGCCTGCGTCAGAACGGTATTCCGCTGCGTATTGCCAATACCTTTGAACCCGAGCATCCGGGTACCGTGATTGATGATGACTGGGCGCCGGATGACAGCCGGGTTGAGATTGTTACCGGTATCGGTGCCGCTTTCGAGATCGAGGTTTTCAACCAGGATATGGTTGGCGTCCCGGGTGCCGAAGAAGAAGTGCTGAGTGTTCTGAAACGTTACAAGGTTCCGACCGTTACAAAGAACCTGAATGCCAATACAATTACGCATTACGTTTCAGCCCCGCTCAAGCAGATCCGCCGCTGTGTTGAAGAGATTGAAACCCGCCAGCCTGAAGCGACGGTTAAGACGCGCAAGGTTGCGATTGTTTCGGTCATTGGTGCCAATATCAACCAGCCGGGCCTGTTTGCCCGCGCGGTAAGCATCCTTGATGATGCCGGTGTTGAGCTGGTTGCCAGCCATTCGCCCAGCCGCAGGGTTGACCTGCAGTTCGTGGTGACCGAAAGCGACTTTAACAAAGCAATTGTTTCGCTGCATCGCGGTTTGGTCGAAGGTAAGAAAAACACGTCGAAGGAAACAAAATCCTCTAATCAGGATAGCGCTTCTGAAGACCAGGTAAAATTGTCTGCCGCCTGATTTTCTTCCCAAGACACGATATTCAAACAGCCACGTCATTGATTTGACGTGGCTGTTTTTTTTGGTGACTGTTTCATTGCCTGAAAATGACAGAGAGAAGAACTTTTCGCCCCCCCACTAGCAAGCCTCCCTGCTCCCACCTTATTATTGGACAAAGTTTCTTCTCAAGCATCTGACGAAGCAGCCAGGTTTCTTTTCATCGCGTTGCACGCCAGTGACTTCATGTAAATAAACACAAATGACCGGTGATGCTAAATGGGGCTTCGGGGGCGAAAGATGGCGTTAAAAGAACGACTTGTGTCGCATGTTTGCCCCTCAGCTTTATCTATTGACCTGATACTGCCCTTGGTGCTGCTTGTTATTGGTGTATTTGCCTATTTACCCGGATTGTGGCAGGTGCCGCCGCTGGATCGTGATGAACCCAGATTCACCCAGGCCACCAAGCAAATGCTTGAAACCCACCAATATGTTGATATTCGCTTTCAGGAACATCCGCGCTACAAGAAACCCATCGGCATATATTGGCTGCAATCTGCTGCAGTTCTGTTAACCGGACATAATGCAAAGGCCCCGCTTTGGGTTTACCGCCTGCCCTCCTTCTTGGGCGGTATTCTGGCAATTTTGCTGACTTATTGGGTTGCACGTGCGTTTTGTGACCCCAAAGCCTCCTTTATCGCCGCACTTTTTGTCGGATCGACCATTATTTTAGGTGTTGAATCCCGCCTGGCAAAAACCGACGCCTCCCTATTATGGACCATTCTTTGGGCACAAGGGGCCCTGGCGCGTTTGTGGCTTGGGCAAACGCAGAAACGATGTTGGAGACTGGCTTTTTGTTTCTGGACGGCCCTTGCATTTGGCCTTCTGATCAAGGGGCCGATTATCCTGATGGTGGTTGGTTTTACGCTGCTGGGTCTTTGTTTGATCGACCGTGACATCAAATGGTTTAAATCTGCAGCGCCGCTATATGGTTTTCTGTGGTTGTGTCTTCTGGTTTTGCCCTGGTTCTTTGCAATCGCCAAACTGACGGATTATGCGTTTTTTCAGGAATCCCTCGGGCATGACCTGCTGGGCAAAGTTGTGAGCGGCCAGGAAAGCCACGGCAAACCACCCGGGATGCACCTGGTCTTCATGTTTTTTGTTTTCTGGCCGCTTACCGGCTTTTTTGTTTTGGCCCTGCCCCATCTGTGGCGCAGCCGGTCCCAAAAATTGGTCCGGTTTTGCGCCTGCTGGTTTTTCCCGTCCTGGATTGTCTTTGAACTGACAGGCACCAAATTACCCCATTACACCATGCCGCTTTTGCCAGCTCTCGCCATATGTGTGGCAGCCAGCCTATGGAACGATAGATTTCGCCAGAACAACAAATATCTCAACGGGGTCAGTGCCGGTATTTTGGTCCTTCCGGCAATATTGTTGGCAATTGCAACAATCGTGCTTCCGTGGCACCTGAAAATATCCGCCTCTATTACCGGGGTCGGTTTATCCATTCTTGCTGCTTTTCTCGCAATCCTCGCCGCCATATACATCATCAAGCATCGCCTCGATCGGGCTGTTCCGTTTGCCATAACGGGGGCTGTCCTCATGAGTGCGGGTTTTTGGGGATTTGTCGCCCCTTCCCTAAGCCCGATCTGGATAAGTTCGCGCCTGGTAACGGCGATTTCAAAGGCAGCCTCATGCCCTTATCCGGTCGTTGCGATAGCCGGCTTTAACGAACCCAGTTTTATCTTCCTTGAAGGTACGAATACGCGCGTGATGTCTGGTGCGCAGGTCGCGGATTTTCTATCAACCCAAACCAACCAAACAGCAATCCCGGCCGATGCCCTTGCCCCTTCCCAAGATCAAACAAAAACCTGCCGGGTGGTTGCGATTGAAAGCCGGCAAAAAACGGCCTTTCTCAATGAAGCGAGGAAAACGGGCCTTACCGCCACATCGATAGCTTCGGTGCAAGGCTTGAATATTAATGGTGGTCATCATCTCGATATCGAAATTTATGTGAATTCCCGAAACATAACGGATCAGTGATGGGTAATGTCATGCGTTTTCAAGAGCTATTGCGGCGCAGCTGCCAACGCATTGTCACAAATGTTGCGGGCTCATATCGCATTTTCAAAGATCGTAAAAGTCGGGTTCAAACCTCGACGGCCGCTGTTCTGCCGATATGTTATCTGCAAAATCTGGCTGCCCTTTTCCTGATCGGTGCGGGCCTGTGCATGATCTTTCTTGATGAACCATGCCACTATTGGCGCGAAACACTGCCGGTTGGTTTTTTAAATACATTTGACTGGCTCAATGGATTGGGGAATTCTGCCTGGCTTTTGATTGGCAGTGGCGTGTTATGTCTTGTTTTGTTTTCGCAAGACACTGGCAAATATGGTCTTCGGCTGCGGATGGCCCTTTATTCGACCTTCATTTACAGCGCATTTTTGTTTTACACGGTGGCGGCCAGTGGTCTGCTGGTCATCCTGATCAAGTGGCCTTTGGGCCGTGCGCGCCCTAAATTGTTCGATAAAGTAGGGGCCTTTCATTTCGACCCGCTGATTTTCAAGGCCGCATATTCCAGCTTTCCTTCTGGTCATGCGACCACTGTCGGGGCGACGGTGGTTGCACTATCGTTGATCTTTCCGTCATGGCGCGCCTTTATTGTTGCGACGGGGTTCTGGGTCGCCATCAGCCGCGTTATATGGGGCGCACATTATCCGTCCGATGCTTATACCGGTGTTTTGCTCGGCGCGGCATTTTCATATTACAGTGCCCGGGCGTTGGCCCGTCGCCAGATCGGTTTCAAATTGACCAAAGATGGTCGTTTACGTCGATCATTAGGGGTTTCATCTGCCCGCCAATGCAGGCATGTTATGGGCAATATGCTGAAAAAACGAAAGAACGGTTCGGCACAGACATCTCCTTGCGCTCAAGATATCGTGGCGCAACCAGCCGCCCCTTTAAGATCGAGAAATTAGAATGTCCGATAATTCCAAGACAGCGATAAATGATCTGTTGATGGTCATGGCCCAATTGCGCGACCCGAAAACAGGCTGTCCGTGGGATATAGAACAGGATTTCTCGACGATTGCCCCCTACACCATCGAAGAAGCCTATGAAGTGGCGGATGCCATTGCCGACAACGACATGATGGAACTGCGTGAAGAGCTGGGAGACTTGTTGTTGCAGGTGGTTTTTCATGCGCAAATGGCAGAAGAATTACACCTTTTTACCTTTAATGATGTTGCCCAAAGCATCACCGACAAAATGATTGCCCGTCACCCCCATGTCTTTGGCGATGGCGATGCCAAAACCCCTGACAATGTAAACCAGACGTGGGAAAAGCTGAAAGCAGCCGAACGGGCCCGCAAAGCCGACCAGAAAGGAAGCACCACGCCAAGTGCGCTAGATGGTGTCGCATCGGCCTTGCCCGCCCTGATGCGCGCTGAAAAATTGACCAAGCGTGCCGCGCGTGTGGGGTTTGACTGGCCCGATATTGAGCAGGTCTTTGACAAGCTGGCCGAGGAAATTGGCGAATTACGCGCTGAAATGACCGAAAACCCGGTTCAGGATCGCCTGGAAGATGAATTGGGCGATATGTTGTTTGTGATGGCCAATTTGGCCCGCAAAATGAAAATTGACCCCGAAGTCGCCTTGCGCCGGGCTAATCATAAATTTACGCGCCGGTTTCAATTTATTGAAAAAGAACTGGCCCATATGGGCAAAACACCGGATCAATCCAGCCTGGACGAAATGGATGGTCTTTGGAATGCCGCCAAAATTGCCGAACGAAAAAAGGCCGCCAACGAAAATTAACGGCCTTAAATTTTCTTATTTGTCACCAAAGACAGGCAATAGCATCTCGTTTATCTCGTCCCACAATTCGGGCGAGGACGCGCAAATCAGGGCTGGCCCGGTACTATTTGCGTGATAGTCGGTTTTTTTGCCATCGGTCGCGAAATATCGGGCAATCCCGCCAGCCTCACGGACCAGTAAGGTCCCTGGTGCATGGTCCCAGGGCTTTAGGGTGCGATAAACACAAAAATCGTAATTTCCCTGTGCGACATCTTCATATTCGGCACCACAGCAGGAATAATATGACAGCTTTTCAAAAAAGTGGCGCTTGCCATATGCCTTGGCCAGACGGTTCCGAATATAGGAAATTAGAAAGCCGCGGGCTTGTGACGCTGTCGTAATTTCAGAACGAACCTTAACGGACGAACCATTATGAAAGGTGCCACTGCCCTGCTCCGCAACTGTAACGTCACCGGTTAAGGGATCAACGATCCAGGCTGCGACCGTTTCTCCGTCGCGATACAGGGCCAGCATGGAGCGGAACGGCTGGCGTTGATGGGCAAAGTTCTTTGTTCCATCAACCGGATCAATAATCCAGATCGGGGCATCTTTGGTAAAAACGTCTTTTTGCAAGGCCGGATCATGATGTGCCGCTTCCTCGCCCAGCGCGACACTGCCCGGAAGCAGTGCCGTTAAACGCTGGGTTAAAACACGTTCGGCTTCCGTATCGGCAATCGTCACCAAATCCTGGGCATGGGTTTTGGTATTGATATCACCGGCGTCAAGCTGCCCGAATCGTGGCGCAATTTCTTCTGCGGCGACCTCGCGGATAATCGATGTTACCTTGTCTATATCCGGTGTCATCACGTTAAAATTCCTGCGTCCTGTTCGGGTTAAACGGTTAAACGGAATAAAGTTCCAGACCGTTCTTCTGGCACCAATCCTCGAATCGGCCTAACCGTGTTTCGTCAAGACGGAGCTTTATACTGATGCCGTCATTGCCTTCGATACGGTTTAAAACCTCGCCCTGCTGGTAAAGTCCGGCCAGCGCCTTGCCATTGGCATAAGGAACCAGAACCTGAAACACCGGCATTTCTGCGGTCAGGCGGTCTTCGATCAAACGCAGCAGGCTGTCGCAATTTTCACCCGTCAGGGCCGAAACCACGATGGTGTTATCCTGGCGGCTGCTTTGTTCCAGCACGGCAAGGCGGTCTTCTTCATCAAGAAGGTCAACCTTGTTTAAGGCTTCAACCAATTCCGCGCCGTCAATCACCTGCTGCAAGCCAAGTTCTTTCAGCACGTCCAGCACGTCCTGTTTTTGCGCATCCGTTTCCGGCGAAGACGCATCACGAACGTGAACAATCAAGTCGGCTTCCAGCACTTCTTCCAGGGTCGCCCGGAAGGCGGCCACCAGGTCATGCGGCAAATCGGAAACAAAACCCACCGTATCTGACAGGATGACCTTACGACCGCTGGGCAGTTCCAACCCGCGCATCGTGGGGTCCAGTGTCGCAAACAGCATGTCTTCGGCAAAAACCTCGGACTGCGTTAAGCGGTTAAACAGCGTCGATTTCCCGGCATTGGTATAACCAACCAGCGCCACAATCGGATAAGGCACACGGCGGCGCGCCTTGCGATGCAAATCGCGGGTGCGCTTTACCTCTTCAAGTTCGCGGCGCAGCTTTGCCAGTTTGTCGCCAATCAGGCGACGGTCAATTTCGATCTGTCTTTCGCCTGGACCCGCCAAAAAGCCACGCCCGCCACGCTGACGCTCAAGGTGCGTCCAGGTTCGAACCAAGCGCGAGCGTTGATAACTCAGCAGTGCAAGCTGCACCTGCAGGCTACCTTCCCGCGTTTGTGCCCGATTGGCAAAAATCTCCAGGATCAGACCGGTCCGGTCAATGACCTTGGCCTTCCAGGCACGTTCCAGGTTACGCTGCTGAATGGGGGTTAACTGGCCATTGACCATGACAAGGTCCGCTTCCTCGTCACGAATCCAGTCGCCGATTTTCTCGACGGTCCCCGTTCCGAAAAGCGTGGCCGGGCGCGGCTTTGCCACCGAGACGATTTCCGCCCCGGATACATCAAAGTCAAGCGCACCTGTGAGATTTACCGCTTCGTCCAGACGTGACTGTGCGTCACGCCAAACCGAAGCAGCGTCCATACGTTTGGGATCCGGATGGATCACCAAGACGCGGGGGCGAGCGTCTGTGTCGTCCACCCCCGATGTCAAAGTTTCGTCAGCTATTTTCTTCGTCCGTCGCTGTCTGGCTTGGATCAAACAATTTAATGGGCGTCGTCGGCATTACCGTCGAAATCGCATGTTTGTAAACAAGTTGTGTGTGGGCATCGCGCCGCAGCAAAACAGAAAAATTGTCAAACCAGGTAATAATCCCCTGAAGCTTGACTCCGTTGACCAGAAACACGGTAACCGGCGTTTTGTTTTTACGGCAATAATTCAGGAATACGTCCTGAACATTTTGTGATTTTTCCGCCATTGGTTAGACCTAGCCTTCTTTTATGAGCGTTTTTTTGGTTTTGGGCGGTCATGGAAAATACCGAACCGTACCCCCCTCAGGAATGAACGGTTCGCGTCCCACCTTCATATGACCTGGAGGAACTATAAGACTTTCCCGAAGTGTTTTACAACCCCTGCAAGCTCTTCACAATCACGGAAATGCCAATCTGGGCAAAAAGCCGCCGTTTCAGTGGCATCTGCACCGCCGGTTACTTCGTCACCAACAATGATGGCAACGGCCCCGACATTGCGCGCGCACTCTATATCGACAACGCTATCGCCGACAAACCACAGAGTCCCGCCTTGCAGTGCAGCATTACCGCCCAGCGCCATGTGAACTGGGTCACTTGCCGGTTTATCTTGCGCTGCATCGGTTGCCCCAACCTGTTGGCCAAAAAAAGTGACCCCAATCAAGATGGGCAACCTCGGCCCGTAAAAACGTACCCTGCTTGTTGCTCACGATTGCGGTGTAAATGCCGGCCTCTTGCAGTGCCTGCAACAAGGCATGCGCGCCCTTTAAGGGTTCGACTTTTTCAAGATGAATACGTTTGAAATGGTTATAAAACCGGTCCTTGGCTTCTTCCCAGTCATCGCCAAACAAGATAGGGAAGCTATCGCGCATCGAACGTGCAACACGGATATGGGCTTCTTCCATTGTCCAGCGTTGAAGGCCGTAATCGTCAAATGTCAAATTCAGTGCGACAAGAATCGGCCCCCAACTATCGACAAGGGTATTATCCCAATCAAACAGGACTGCATCCGGACGCGTAAGTTCAGGTTTTGACATTGTTAAAAATTCAGTTCGTTGGAATGTAAATTAACGCCCTGTTTGACAAGAACCTTATCGAACAGGGAAAGGTGAAAAACAGGCAACGCACCCTGCCCGGCCTGTTTTGAAGCCAGGATCAAAGACCGCGTTTTGCCTGATCGGCCAGTTTTTCCATCGCATCGAAATAGGCATTGCGCAAGGTTCTGGCGACCGGCCCCATATCGCCATTGCTAATGGCAACATCATCGATTTTCCAAACCGGCATCACAAAGGTGGATGCACTTGAAACAAAGGCCTCACGCGCGTTTTGTGCCTCTTCCACCGTGAAGGGGCGTTCTTCAAAACGAAAGCCGTTTTCCCGTGCAAATTCCAGCAGGGCCATACGCGTGATTCCGCGCAGGATATTATGGTCGGCCTGGCGGGTGACGATGACGTTATCCTTTGTCACAATCCAGGCATTGGATGATGCGCCCTCGGTGATGTATCCGTCTTCATCAACCTGCCATGCCTCAAAGGCCTTTGCTTCGCGCGCCTTTTGTTTGGCAAGGGTTGCAGGCAACAAGCCAACCGTTTTGATATCGCGGCGCGCCCAGCGTTGATCACGGGTGGTAATAACCGTGACCGGTTTCACATCGCGCCCGGGAAAGCTCTTGCTGCGGGCTGTGACGACAATGGTGGGCATCGCCGCATAGGGAAACGGAAAATCACGCGGTGCAACGCCGCGTGTGACCTGAAAATATACCAGCCCGTCACGCACAAGGTTTAACCGCACCATCCGGCGCAAAACCTGCGACAAGGCCGCACGGGCCATTGGCATGGCGATTTGCAATTCCGACAGCGACCGTTCAAGCCGGTCAAGATGCCCGGCCTCATCAATCAACTGACCTTTATAAACGGCCACCACTTCATAAACGCCGTCTGCGAACTGAAAACCACGGTCTTCAACATGAACGGATGCTTCTGAATGCGGAAGATAACGTCCATTCACATAGGCAATACGCGACATTTAAAAATTCCCGGATAAATCAATGTTTTAACGGGCACTGTAAAAGCGAATTGTCAGATCCTGAAGGCCGAAAGATTAGAAATATTCCAGCCGGACGGCAAACATCTTTTCAACCTTTTTGATCTGCTCGGACCCGGCGAAAACCACGATACGGTCATTGGCTTCGATCACGGTATTGGCCCGTGGCATGACAACCTTGTCATGTCGCAAGATCGCGCCAAACACCACACCTGGCGGCATTGCAATATCTTTCACGGCCTTGCCAACAATGGGAGCGGTTTCCAGAGCCTCGGCCTCAAGCACCTCGCCAAAGCCTTCGGAAAGGCTGTGAACCGCACGGATACGACCCCGGCGGACATGCTGCAAAATGGTTGAAACTGTTGTCATACGCGGACTGATCACAACATCCACACCCAGTTCGGATACCAGCGAGGTATAGGTGCTTTTATTCACCAGTGTCAGGGCGCGCGCGCAGCCATACCGTTTGGCCAGAAGCGATGACAAAATATTGGTTTCGTCATCATTAGTCAGGGCAACCACGGCTTCGGCATTGGCGACATTGGCTTCTTCAAGCAATTCGGGGTCCAGCACGTCACCGCACAGAACAACGCTTTTCTTTGGCAGCTTTTGCGCAACAAAGCGGGCCCGTTCCGGGTCGGATTCAATAAGACGGGTCGTGACGCCCGGGAAGTTATTGTTGATCTCTTCGGCCAGGAAGAGGGCAATATTGCCGCCACCGAAAATCACGATGCGGCGCGCTTCCGGGTCTTCATGGCCAAAGGCCGACATGGCCCGCTCAACCTGGTCACTCGAAACGGCCAAATAAACCAGATCGCCTGCCAGCATCTGGTCTTCGCCCTTGGGATAGACCGGGTTGTCATTTCGGATCATGCCAAGAATGGAAATATTGAGATCCGGGAACAATTGATGCAACTGCCGTAACGGCGTGTTGATTACCGGGCAATCTTCGCTACACCGCAAGCCCAGAATTTTGACCATATCATCGGCAAACGGGATCATATCAAATGCGCCGGGCGCGCGCAGGCGACGCGCAACCGCACGGGCCACTTCCATTTCCGGCGAAATGACAACATCAATTGGCAGTTTTTCCCGGCCAAACAAACCGGCCCATTCCGGCTGCAGATAGGTTTGGCTGCGAATACGGGCAATTTTTGTCGGAACGTTAAACAGCGAATGCGCGACCTGACAGGCCGTCATATTGACTTCGTCGGCAAAGGTCACCGCGATCAGCATATCGGCTTCTTCTGCGCCGGCCTGCTGCAACACATCGGGATGCGAGCCAAAGCCGATAATGCCCTTAACTTCCAGGGTATCGGAAATTTTGCGAATCAGTTCTTCGGACTGATCAATCACCGTTACATCGTTTTGTTCGGCTGCAAGATATTTGGCAATGTGGAAACCCACCTGCCCCGCGCCGCAAATGATGACTTTCATTTAGATTTTCTCCTGATCAAAACCCTGCGGGTCACAACCGATGGCATCAATCGCCAACACGCTCGGCGTAAATCCCCAGGCTTTTGAGCTTTCTATGCAAAGCGGAACGTTCCATTCCAATAAAATTGGCCGTTTTCGAGATGTTACCGCCAAATCTGTCCACTTGTGTTTGCAGATATTCCTTTTCAAACAATTCGCGGGCTTCACGTAAAGGCAGGGCCATGATTTCACTGGTTTTGTCAAAGGCCAGCGATTCAGGCATGTCGGAAAACAATTCACTTGGCAGCATCTTGCCGCTGATCATTTGGCTACTATCGCCGGGTGCCATGATCATCAAGCGTTCGATCACGTTTTTAAGCTGGCGCACATTTCCCGGCCAGTCATAGGCATGCAGCGCGGCAATCGCTTCGGGCGAAAGTTTACGGCGCGGCAACCCCGTGGCATCGGCATAACGTGACAGGAAATAATCCGCCAGTTCAGGAATATCATCGCGCCGCGAGACCAAAGGTGGAACCTCCAGCGGCACAACATTTAACCGGTAATACAAATCCTGGCGAAATTTCTGCTCTTCGATTTTTTCTTCCAGATCACGTGATGTGGTGGCAATCACACGCACATCAACACTGACCGGGACCGAACCACCCACCCGGACAAAGGTTTGATCCTGCAGGACCCGCACAATTTTGCCCTGGGTTTCAAGCGGCATATCCGCCACTTCGTCAAGCAGAAGGGTGCCGCCATGTGCGATTTCAAGCATCCCGGTGCGCGCTTCACGGGTTGCATTGCCAACTGCCCCAAACAACGAATCTTCCATTGTTTCAGGCGATATAATTGCGCAATTCAACACAACAAAGGGGCCGTTTGCCCGTGCGGAATGTTTGTGAACCAGCCGTGCGACGACCTCTTTACCAACGCCGGCGGGGCCGGAAATAAGAATGCGGCTGCCGGTGCGGGCCACGCGATCAATCGCCTGGCGCAAATTGACGATGGACGGTGTTTTACCGACAATTTCAACATCACCGCCCGCGCGCAGGGTTAATTCGCGGTTTTCACGGCGCAGGCGTGCATCCTCGATTGCCCGTTCAACAACAAGCAATAACCGATCCGTATTAAACGGTTTTTCGATAAAATCGTAAGCACCGTTGCGCGATGCTTCCAGCGCGGTTTCAATATTGCCGTGACCGGAAATCATGACAACGGGAACTTCGGGATGTTCACGCTGGATCAGCTTTAAGGTATCGATCCCGTCATGCTCGCTCCCTTCCATCCAGATATCAAGCACCACCAATGTCGGTCGCCGTGCGGCAACCTCGGACAGGGCCTGCTGGCTCGATGCCGCAGCCCGGGTGGTGTAACCTTCGTCTTCCAGAATGCCAGCAATGAGCGACCGAATGTCTTCTTCATCGTCGACGATTAAAATATCGTGCGCCATGTTTCGACAATAACCTTGGTGTTTCTATTCATTATTCTTACCGCATTTAAAATGCGTCATACGGTTGGCGGCAAACTATCATTGTCCGAAGAATTTTCAGTTAACTTTGTCGAATTCTTCGGAAAGGACAATGTCACGCGCGCGCCTGGTTCTTCTCTGTCGGCGAGTATAAGCTCTCCGCCGTGGTCTTCCATGATTTTCTTAACAATGGCCAACCCCAGCCCGGTTCCTTTGCTGCGCGTCGTAACATAGGGTTCGGTTAGACGTTCACGGTGTTCGGTGGGCAGGCCTCTGCCGTTATCCTCTATTACAATATCAATACGTTGATCTGGCGCACTGCCGGCACGAATATAAACGCCAATATGCCCCTGTGGCAGGTTGCCCTCCGCCTTGTCACGCCCGGCAATGGCTTCAGCCGCATTTTTAAGGGTATTGATCAGGCATTGGTTAACCTGGCGGGAATCACACTGGATTTGCGTATCAATCCCGTCATCAATGACAAATTCATATTTGATCGATGAATGCGCCTGTTGTTGTAAAAACAGGGCATTTTTTGCCAGATCCGCCAGGTTTTCACTGCGCATTTTCGGGCTGGGCATTCGGGCAAAGGATGAAAATTCGTCGACCATCCGGCCAATATCACCAACCTGCCGAATGATGGTTTCAATACAGGTTTTAAATACCTCTGTATCGCTTTGAATTTCCTTAAGATACTTACGGCGCAACCTTTCCGCCGAAAGCTGGATCGGGGTTAGCGGGTTTTTGATTTCATGGGCGATACGCCGTGCGACATCGGCCCAGGCCGCCATGCGCTGTGCATTTTGCAGTTCAGTCACATCATCAAATGTGACGACATAGCCAAAAATGGAACGATCCCCGGCGCGTTCGACCGTCACCCTGGCAAGCAGCATCAGGTTCAGCCCGTCACGGCGAATTTCGATCTGACGGGGTTTGGAGCGTTCGCCTTCCTTAATTGCCTCGTCAAACAGCATATTAAATTCGGGAATGACCTCGCAAATCGGCTGGTCCAGTTTATCATCAATATCGAGCCCCAGAAGTTCGGAGGCACTCCGGTTGGGCAAATTGATGCGGCAATCGGCGTCAAGACCAATCACCCCAGCTGTCACACCGCCCAGAATGGCTTCGGTGAAACGGCGTCTTTCATCATTTAAGCGATTCGCGGCAATCAGTTCGGCCCGCTGCGTATCAAGCTGTGCGGTCATACGGTTAAAGGCACGGCTTAATGCTTCTAGCTCATCGCCCTGCCCGTCCAACGGCACGCGGAAAGACAAGTCGCCATCGCGTACCTTTTCGGCCCCGTTAATCAGTTGGGAAATCGGCTCAACCAGCCGCGTTGCAACGGTAAGCCCCAGCATCACGGCGGCAAGCAACAGCACCACAGCAATGATCACGAAAATCATCACGAAGGTTACGACAATACCAGACCGTTCACCTTCAAGGTTTTCATAGGCCTTAACCGCACGCCGGGCCTGTTCGATACGATCAAGCACACTGCTGTCAACAAACCGGCCCACCAGCAAAAAGCCATCGATGAAATTATCTAATCGAACAACCGCGCGAATACGGTCTTCGGTATCCCCCAGCATCAGAACAACGTCATTCACGCGTGCCCGGTCAAAGACCTCTTGTGGAACGGGGGCGCCTTCAGGGTCATAGGAAAAACTGTAGTCAGACTGGGCAATGACCTTGCCACTGCCATCAATGATCAGGGCTTCGGGCAAGCCTCGCGCATCGGCCTGGGCTGTCAGAATACGGGACAAACGTCTGGGGTCGGTTGCAAAGGAAACACCAAGGCGTTGCAAGTCACTGGCGGTTGCCAGGGCATCGGCGCGAATCAGTTCCTGATGTTCCTGAAGATAAGCCTGGGCAATGACCATGCTTTCTTCAACCGCTGTACGGATACGGTCGCTAAACCAGCCCTGAATGCCAAAATGCAGGAACAGGGCCGAAAACACCGCCACAATAATGGCGGGCGTTACCGCAACCAGACTGAACATCAAAACCAGCCGGGTATGCAGCTTAGCCCCTGCGGTCCCCTTGCGTCGCTCCACCCATATTTGCACCAGTTTTCGGGCCACCAGCGTTGCCAGTGCCAACAGCAAAACCAGATCGATATTCAGCAGGATGATGATGGTGCGCGGATCGGGTCGCAATGGTGCCGTTCCCGTCATGGCAAGATAGGTGACGGTCGCGGAAATCAGGGCGGCGATCACCAGCCCAATCGCAAATTTGCGTGACTGCGCGATCCGGCCCAGTCCTCTCACAATTGCCGATTGCTGCCATGCCTTGCGGCGCTGGCGCACGGGTAAGCTCATTTTGCGCCCCGCACCACTTCCAGGCCCAGATCGCGGATTTTCTTGCGTAAAGTATTACGGTTCAGCCCCAGAACTTCGGCTGCCTTCACCTGATTGCCGCGCGTGGCTTCCAGCGTCACGGTCAATAAGGGCCGTTCCATTTCCCGCAATATCCGGTCATAAAGGCCACTGGAGGGCAGATCATCATCATGGGCGTCGTAATATTCGCGCACATGCCGTTCAATCGATTCCGCCAGCGATTGCGGTTCCCCCACCGGGGCGGCTTCTGCAACGCTGTTTTCGGCAAATTCGGTTTCGATGACATCAACACCAATCACATCTTGCGAATATAACGCGGTTAAACGCCGCACCATATTCTCAAGCTCGCGAATGTTACCGGGCCAGCGATGTGCCTTTAGGCGGGCCATTGCCTCGGCAGACAGGGTTTTGCGCGGCAGCCCCTGCTCGTTTGCTTGTGCCAGGAAATGATTGACCAGTTCGGGAATATCCTCAAGCCGCTCACGTAAACTGGGCAAGCGAATGGGAACCACATTCAAACGATAGAAAAGGTCCTCGCGGAAACTGCCTTCGCGAATGAGTTTGCGTAAATCCCGGTGTGTTGCGGCAACAATGCGCACATTGACGCGAATGGGGGTTCGCCCGCCCACGCGGGTATATTCACCTTCCTGCAAAACACGCAAAAGCCGGGTTTGTGCCTCTAGCGGCATGTCACCAATTTCGTCAAGAAACAGCGTGCCGCCTTCAGCCTGTTCAAACCGGCCCACCTTGCGTTCATTCGCCCCGGTGAAGGCCCCTTTTTCATGGCCGAAAAGTTCGCTTTCAATCAATTCACGCGGAATAGCAGCCATATTAATGGCCACAAACGGGCCATGCCGGCGCGATCCATATTCATGCAGCGCACGCGCCACCAGTTCCTTGCCGGTTCCGCTTTCCCCCGTCACCATCACGGTCAAATCGGTATTCATCAGGCGCGCAAGCGACCGATAAATCTCCTGCATTGCCGCTGATCGCCCAATCAGCGGCAGGCGATCATCGCCTTCGTCGTTTTCGGGTTTGGCATTTTCCGGGTGAGCCGGTGTTTCAAGTGCACGATCAACAATCCCCATCAATTCATTCAAATCAAAGGGTTTTGGAAGATATTCAAACGCACCACGCTGGGCGGCCTTCACGGCTGTCAACAAGGTGTTTTGCGCACTCATGACAATAACCCGCAGATCGGGCCGCAGCTTGCGAATGCGCGGCACCATATCAAGGCCGTTTTCATCGGGCATCATCACATCGGTGATTACCAGATCCCCCTCGCCATCCGCGATCCAGTCCCACAGGGTTTTCCCATGTCCGGTACTGCGAACTTCGTGGCCCTGACGGGACAAAGCCTGTGTCAACACGGTGCGTATGGCACGATCGTCATCAGCGACGAGAATACGGGCGGGATGCGCACTCATAATGCTTCTTCCTTGATCCAGCTATCTTTCTGATTGGCCTGAGCATCATCTGCCAGTGTTCGATGATAAATCGGCAACATGATTTGAAACTCTGCCCCGCCTGTCGGCACGTCCTTGACTTCAATCACCCCGCCATGATCGGCGATGATTTTGGCAACCAAAGCCAACCCCAAACCAGACCCGGTGGGCTTGGTGGTAACAAAGGGGTCAAACAGGCTTTCGCGCATATCAGGAGGAATGCCCGGGCCATTATCACGCACAGAAACCACCAGTGGCAAATGAACACGCGTATCGCCACCAGCAACGGCAAGGCGAACGCCATGTTGATAGCGGGTGGAAATCGTAATCAGGCCGGTTTCGGACTGTACGGCCTCGGCTGCGTTTTTCAGCAGGTTTAAAAACACCTGGATCAATTGATCGCGGTTGCCATAAACCGGCGGCAAGGACGGGTCATAAACTTCTTCAAAATGCAGGTTGTGACCAAAACCGTTTTCGGCAAGGCGGCGCACATGTTCGAGCACCGTATGAATATTGACCGCACCGCGTTCCAACGGCTTGTCGGAGAATATTTCCATGCGGTCAACCAAGTTCACAATCCGGTCGGCTTCATCACAAATCAAACGGGTTAAGACCCGGTCATCTTCGGTTGCCGTTTGTTCGATCAACTGGGCGGCCCCGCGAATACCGGACAAAGGATTTTTGATTTCATGGGCCAAAATGGCGGCCATCGCACTGACAGAGCGCGCCGAATTACGACTAAGCAACTGATTATCAATTTTTTGCGCGATCGAGCGTGGCTCGAATGTCAAAACGGCACAGCCGGTTTCATCCGCCATTGACCCGACGGTTAAATTGACGGCATGGCGGCCAATTTTGGGGCTTTCGATCAACAGGTCATGGTCGGCAACCAGGGTTGCCTCGTCAATTGCCTGGGTCACAAGCGAGAAAACCGGGCTGTCTTCCGGGATGAAATCTTTCAAGTTGCTGCGGCATAATACCGCGGCACTTGTATTAAACAGTTGTTCGCTCGCCTGATTGACAAATCGTATTTTGCCATCACGATCAGCAACCACAACTGCACTGGCAATGGCGTTCAAAACGCCAGCGGGATCAACGGAGTGTCCCTTGCCAAAGCCAAGCCTCATTTTTATCCCCCGATCGTCAATCAGTTATCAGGCAAATGATTGCGGCCATTTCAGGCGGCACATTCACGTAATTCGGTTTCAATTTTTGGTTCATAAAAGGCGCGAATGGCATCTTTAACCTGAACTGGATCATCCAGCACATTAACATTACGCCGAAACTCGGTTGCATCGCGTAACCCGTTGCAATACCAGCCAAGATGCTTTCGTGCGATACGATAGCCGGGAATGAGCCCATGATGATCCAGGATGGCGTCATAATGGGCCAATATTGTTTCAAGCTGTTGAGAAAGCGACGGCGATGGAAGCTTGGCCCCGGTTTTCAAAAAATGCGAAACTTGGCGCAAAAACCAGGGGCGCCCCTGCGCACCCCGGCCAATCATAACACCATCCGCCCCGGACCTGCGCAAAAGCTCTGCGGCGTCTTCTTCGCTTTGTACATCGCCATTACCAATCACCGGTATGGAAACAGCCGCCTTAACATCCGCAATCGCATCCCAGTCCGCTGTGCCCTTATAGAACTGACAGCGCGTGCGACCATGAATGGTAAGCATCTGGATGCCCAGATCCTCTGCAATGCGGGCCAGACGTGGCGCATTACGGTCTTCGTCATCCCAGCCAAGGCGCATTTTAAGGGTTACGGGCACCTTCACCGCATTTACGGTTGCTTCCATAATCTCGGCAGCCAGCTTTTCCTGGCGCATCAGGGCCGAACCGGCATAGCCCTTGGTCACTTTTTTTGCCGGGCAGCCCATATTGATATCAATGATCATGGCGCCACGGGCTTCGTTCATTTTGGCCGCTTCAGCCATTTCGCTCGGTTCGGTCCCGGCAAGCTGCACGGAAAGCGGGCTTTCGGCTGCACAATCACCGTGCATTTTGCGCACTTCTTTCTGATGTTGCTGAATGCGGGTCATGGCATCAGACGCAATCATTTCGGACACAACAAGGTGCTCACCAAAACGGCGCACTTGCTGACGAAATGGGAGGTCAGTAACACCTGACATCGGTGCCAGAACAACATTTTCCGGCACAGTCACAGAACCGATCTGCAAAGACATGAAGAACTTCCGATTGCCTAAAACTTGGGCAGATTAATGAAACTGAAGGCAGAGTGCAACAACTCTAAGCGCATTTGTCCGATGAATGGCGAAAAACAGGACGAAATTGCCTGTTTTTACCCCAAAAGATAGACCGTCACAAACCGCACACCGGGGAATGCCAATGTCAGCAACAGCCACGCCCCCAGCACAAATCGTACCGCCATACGCCCGCGCAAGCTGGATCGTTCATGAATCCAGATCAGGGCGCAAATAACGGCAAAGCCCAGCAAGGTCAGCAACATTTTATGGTCGACCGACCACAAAGTTGTGCCTTCAACCTGACGCAGGGCAAAACCGGTAACGATGCCGATGACCAGCACCCAAGCCGACCATTTAAGATAGCTGATCAACATGAGTTCGCTGTCGCGCAATGACGGCAGACGCCGGCTCCAACGGTTGGGACGCCGATTTTTAAGCGCATTTTCTTGGACGATATAGGCCATTGCCGCAATGGCAGCAATGGTGACAAGCGCATAGGTGATCAGCGATGTTCCGATATGCACCCACAACCAGGCAGAATAAAGAACCTGTTCCTGAACCTGGCCCGGTGCAGCACCGCCGATTGCCTCAAAAATGGCCGCGACAACGCCAAACAGGATCAAATACGCCCCGACATACCCGCCCAGGCGCCATACCTGCTGATGCAGAACACAAGTCGCAACACCGCCAAACAAAAACAGAACCGCAAGCTCGGACCAATGCAAGGCGGCGGAAAACCCGCGCGATTGCACAGCCTCGCCCGTGAGGCAAAGGACCGTAATGGTTCCGGCAATCCCGATCCCGATCGAGGCATAAAACCAGAAATCGCGCTTCGGTTCATGCCGCATGATCTGGTATGTCAGGGGCAAAAGGGACAGAATATGGATGGCGGTGGCGAACATGCAAAAATGTCCAGAATGGTTGCAGGCAACATAAGATGAAATTTGGCGACTTGGCAAACCGGGTCGGTAAAGTTAGCTTGTCGCCCACTTCATTGATGTGAGCATATATCGTTTATGACCAAAAAAATCTCGGTTGTCATCGTTGCTGCCGGTAGCGGTAGCAGATTTGGCGACCCGCTGCCAAAACAATATCATCACATAGGCGACAAAACGCTTCTGCGCCATTGCGTTGAAGCGTTTATGCAGCTTTGCCCGGCAAGCTACATACAGGTTGTTTATAATCCCCTGCATCAAAATCACCTGGATGCCGCGATTGGCGATTTGGTGACGGATGCGGGGTTACGCACTGCCGTGGCCGGTGGCACCACGCGCCAGCAATCGGTATTAAACGGGTTACGCGCCCTGAATGACGTAACACCAGATTACGTCCTGATCCATGACGCGGCCCGCCCCGGGATCGATCCCGACGTCATTTACCGCGTTCTTGATGCCCTGCAAGATCACAAGGGCGCCATTCCCGGCATTGCAGTGCATGACACCATCAAACAATGCGATGATGGCAAGGTCATTTTGCGCACCATTGCCCGTGATACGCTGATGCGGGCGCAAACACCGCAGGGGTTTGACTTTAAAACCATCCTGATGGCGCACGAGAAATTCGAGCACTTGGAAATGACAGATGATGCCAGCCTTCTTGAACAATTGGGAATCCCGGTGAAATGTGTACCCGGCAGCGAACGAAACGATAAAATTACCCGGCGTCACGACCTTTCCCGCCTGGGCGAGCATTTAAGCACGCAAAATAGCCCCGATAATCCCCTGAAAGAGCACGTCATGACACCAGAAGAATACCGCACCGGTACCGGCTTTGATGTCCATCGTTTCGCACCGGGTGACGCCTGCATGTTATGTGGTGTCTCGGTCCCGCATACGGCCCGGCTAGAGGGGCATTCCGATGCCGATGTTGGCCTTCATGCGCTAACCGATGCCATTTTGGGGGCCATCGCCGCTGGCGATATCGGACAGCACTTCCCGCCCAGTGATCCACAATGGAAAGGGGCGGCATCCGACCAGTTTTTAAAACACGCCGCGGACCTTGTGACGCAGCGTGACGGGCGGATTGTGAATGTCGATGTAACGCTGATTTGCGAACGTCCCAAAATCGGCCCGCATACCCCGGCCATGCGTCAGGCGATTGCCAATATCCTGTCTATTGATGTTGACCGGGTGAATGTTAAAGCAACCACGTCGGAACGTTTGGGCTTTACCGGCCGCCAGGAAGGCATTGCAGCGCAGGCTGCGGCCAGTATCGCCCTGCCCCGTAACGCATCATAAGCGCATAAGCGCGCTAGAGCATCTCCCATAGATACTGAGTCGTAAGGGATTCCCTTCCGGCTCGAATTGTGATTCAAGCTAAGGGGAGGAAGGGAGGCCAGACGGAATGTCACGAGCTTTATCAAATGATTTGCGCAAACGTGTAATTGAGGCAGTAGATGGCGGTATGTCCCGTCGGGCCGCTGCCGAACGATATGAAATTGGAGAGGCTACGGCGATCCGCTGGGTAAGACGTTGGCGCGAGACCGGAAGTTGGGCCCCTGACAAAATGGGCCCTAAAACACCGCGTAGTCCTCTTACGCCCTGTAAAGATGAGTTGATCGCGCTGATCGACAAGCGGTCTGAGATGACGTTGAAGCAAATCGTTGAATATCTGGCCGGGGAACTTGGTGTGAAAACGTCGGAGAGCGCCGTCGACCGGTTCTTCGCCAAACATGGCATCACATATAAAAAAAGACAGCGCATGCCAGCGAGCAAGATCGACCAGATGTGAGGCAACGACGGGAACGATGGTTCGATCTCCAACCAGACCTTGATCCCGAAAAGCTGGTTTTTATCGATGAAACGGGGGCTTCAACAAAGATGGCACGGCTGTATGGTCGGGCGACACGCGGCGAACGCTGCAGAGCACCTGTCCCTCATGGTCACTGGAAGACGACAACCTTTGTTGGTGCCTTGAGAGTGTCAGGAATGACGGCCCCGATGACCTTGGATGGAGCAATGAATGGCGCTGCGTTCCAAGCCTATGTCGACAAGGTCCTGGTGCCCACGCTATCGCCGGATGATGTTGTTATAATGGACAATCTTCCAGCGCATAAGCTCGCTGGTATCCGTGAGGCCATTGAAAGAGTTGATGCAAAGCTGTTGTTCCTACCGCCCTACAGTCCTGATTTTAATCCAATCGAGATGGCTTTCTCCAAGCTCAAGGCCTGGCTGAAAAATGTCGCTCCGCGGAAGATGGAACAGCTCTGGGATACCATCGCTGAGGCCATTGACGACATTACTCCCCAGCAAGCCCGCAACTTTTTTACCGCTGCGGGATATGAGCCAGATTAAGTGGGAAATGCTCTAGACACCCAATAAAGCCAGTAAATATGGATTCTCTCTCAGGCTTCTGCACTGTCTTCTTCGGGCAATTGGTGTTTTAAAATCACCGGCACCTGGGCCAGGCCAAACAGCAATGTGATGGGGGTCACCGCCCAAACCTTGAAGGCGACCCAAAAGTCGGTGCCAAAGTTGCGCCAAACCACCTCGTTGGCAATGGCCAGCGCAATGAAAAACAGGCCCCAACGCCATGTTAGAATGCGCCAGCCTTCATCGGTCGCCTGAAAAGCGGATTCCAAAACAAGCTTTAAAAACAGCTTTCCTGTCGCAAGACCACCAAACAGGATGGCCGCGAACATCAAATTTACGATGGTCGGCTTGATCTTGATGAAAAGCTCATCTTGAAGATAAAGCGTTAACCCACCGAAAATAATAACAAAAAAACCACCAATAAGCGGCATCATGGGAATGGTGCGATTAATTAGAAACGACACAGCAAGTGCAACGACTGTCGCTAATACAAACACCAGCGTTGCCGTCATCAGATTATGTGTAATGCTGTTAATGGCGAAAAACAGCACCAGCGGCCCCATTTCCAGGACCAGTTTGGTTACATGGTTCATTGTGTCACTTCTTTTGTCATTAAGACCCCATCCTATTGTCGCCAGCGGTGGGGTGCAACAACGCGATTGCCCTATCCCCCCTCAAATTTCCGTCAGCCACAAATGGACCTCAGCTTACTTGTTGGTGCAGCCAAGTCGCATACCCCTCGTTAATGCGCCCAAGCGCCACTTCAAGAACACATGGGGTGTCATAAGGATGAATCGCCAGCACATGGGCCTGCAATTTGGCGAAGGTTTGCTTTTCGGTTTTCAGCAGCAAGACCGTTTCGCTCGCCTCCTCCACCTCACCATTCCATTCGTAAACCGATGTCATTGTCGGTAAAATATTGGCACACGCCGCCAGCCGTGCCCCGACAGCGGAATGGGCGATTTTGCGCGCACAATCCATATCCGGTACCGTGACATAGGCCATTACCATTTGGCGGTCGCTGGTTGTGATATCTGTCATGGTGGTTGCCCTTTCGCTGAAATTCGGCAAGACTTTTGATCTGTTTTCCATATCAGATCAGCCCCGCTTGGGGGCATGAAACAGGGAGTTTTTAGCATGCCTGCTGCAAAGGCGACAAAACCAACCAGTACGCAGAAAAACTGGCTTAAACGCGGCCTTGAACAACCAGGCGGCAAATTGCCACTGTTTGATGAACAGGGAAAGCAGGTATCGGCAAAAACGGTTCAGGCCTGTATTGACCGTGGCTGGGCGGAGCCCTGGTTTGCCAACCCGTTAAAGCCCGACTGGCTGGTGTGCAAACTTACCGATGACGGACGCAGCGTGATCAAGGAATAAACTGTCTTGGGGGCATTTCAAATATACATGCCAGCCTGTGCCATCACCCCCAACGCGCCATTAGCAAGACACTAAAAAACCCGCGCCAGGAACTGGTGCAGGTTCAAAGTCTTCCGTCTTTGGAAGAATTGGTCGGAGCGAGAGGATTCGAACCTCCGACCCCCTGCACCCCATGCAGGTGCGCTACCAGGCTGCGCCACGCTCCGACCGATGTGCGCCTTGCGGCGCGGACAGATACATAGCCTTGCCGAGCTCAAGACGCAAATGGTTTTTACGGATTTTTTTTCACTTCCTGCAGAGTAGCCTTCAAAAGCGATTGCAGCCCTTCAAGTTCGCCTAAAACGTTCATCAAAGACTGCCGGTCAATTGCTTGGGCCGACGAATCTGAAACAACATCAAGGGCATCGCCTGAAACTGAGGCTTCGCCGGGAACTGATTCGGCCTGAGACGCAGCTTGTTGGTGATTATTTGCTGAAGCATCCTGCGTCGCAGGTTGGATGGCACCACCTGGCAACGTACCGCCATTTTGCGAGATCAGTTTTTGCACACCCTTGATGGTGTAGCCCTGATCATGCAGCAGCGCACGAATACCTTTGAGAAACTCGATATCATCCGGCCGGTAATAACGACGACCACCAGCCCGCTTCATTGGTTTGATTTGCGGAAATTTCTGCTCCCAGAAACGCAAAACGTGTTGCTGCAAACCCAATTCGGTTGCCGCCTCGCTAATCGTTCTGAAAGCAGAGTCAGATTTCATGGTACGGCGATTTTTCGCCGTCTCCCCCAGTTCTTTTGTCATTGATCGCGTTTATTCGTAATTTTATGCGTTAATGCGCAATTTAAGGACCTGTGACGGTCTGAAAACGAGCACCTTGCGTGGTGAAATCGGCACTTCTTCACCCGTTTTCGGGTTCCGGCCAATACGCTCGCCTTTGTTGCGAACGGAAAAACTGCCAAAAGAAGAAATTTTGACAACTTCGTCCCGGATTAGCGCACTAGAGATTTGATCCAACACTGTTTCCAGCAATTGGGCAGATTCATTTCGCGACAGGCCGACTTCCTGATAGACCGCTTCGGCTAAATCGGCGCGAGTAACCGTTGTTTCCGACATGAAGACCGCCTCCTCATAACAGGGCAATGAACACAAAGGTATAGTTGGTGGCTAAATCAGTCAATATCAATAGGATACACCCGATTGTGGCGGAAAGTTGCACTTTTTACGCCAAATCACTGATTTTTAATCATTTTTCCTGATTTTAGCTCATTTTGGCCTTTAGAACAGGTAAAAAATTACCAACGTACCAGTGAAGCACCCCAGGTGAACCCGCCGCCCATTGCCTCAAGAACAACGATATCGCCGCGTTTGATACGCCCGTCATGCACCGCTTCGCTAAGTGCGAGCGGTATAGATGCCGCCGATGTATTGGCATGGCGATCAACCGTTACGACCACGCGGTCCGGCGAAATGCCGAATTTACGCGCCGTACCATCCAAAATGCGCTGGTTGGCCTGATGCGGGACCAGCCAGTCAATTGCATCGGCACTGATCCCTGTATCGTCAAGCACTTCGCGAATAACCGACGCCAGATTGGTCACAGCGTGACGAAAAACCTCGCGGCCTTCCATTTGAAGATGACCAACCGTCTGGGTTGAAGACGGGCCGCCATCGACATAAAGCATTTCATATTTGCTGCCGTCAGAATGCAGTCGGGATGCCAGGATACCCTGATCCTCAATCGTGCCGGTTCCTTCATGGCCCTGCACAATAACCGCCCCTGCCCCGTCACCAAACAAAACGCAGGTCCGGCGATCTTCCCAGTCAAGAATACGCGAAAACGTTTCGGCCCCGATAACGAGCACGGTTTTAGCCTGTCCATTGCGAATATACATATCCGCCGTGGTCAGGGCATAAATAAAACCGGAACACACAGCCTGCACGTCAAAGGCAAAACCGACAACACCCAGGCGATGCTGAACTTTCGTTGCGGTTGCCGGAAACGTGTTGTCGGGTGTTGCCGTGGCAACAATGATCATATCAATGTCAGACGCCGAAACCCCGGCATGTTCCATTGCGCTTACAGCAGCATGATAGGCCAGATCACTGGTTGTTTCGTCTTCTGCCGCAATATGGCGCTGACGAATACCGGTTCGGGAAACAATCCACTCATCTGTCGTATCGACACGGCGCGAAAGCTCTTCGTTGGTCAGCACATTAGAGGGAAGATAGGAACCACAACCAATGATGCGTGAACGAATTGTCATGATGATGAACTGCCAATATGCGAAGGTTTAAACAAAGGTTGAGGGTTTACTGTGCGGAATTTTCAGGTGCAACATCAGGATCTTTGACGTCGGCTTCTGACATTTCCGCCTCGAAAGACGCAATTTCCGCCTTGATCGTTTCATTCAGCCGATTGGTAATCAGGTCATGACACACACCAATGGCATTTGAAAAACCAAGCGCATCCGTCCCGCCGTGGCTTTTGACCGCAATACCATTAAGCCCCAAAAGCATCGCGCCATTATAACGGCGCGGGTCCATACGTTCGCGAAAACGCTGAAGCGAACGCCGTGCGAGCAAATAACCGATCTTTGCCCAAAAGGAACTGCGGAACGTCTCGCGCAGGAAATGCACCAACAGACGTGCCGTACCTTCTGCCGTCTTAAGGGCCACATTCCCGGTAAAACCATCGGTAACAATGACGTCGACGGTCCCCTTTGCCAGATCATCCCCTTCGACAAAACCGGCAAACTGAATGGGCAGGTTGATTTCGCGCAGGATCGAGGCCGCCTTTTTAACCGCCTCGTTGCCCTTGAGTTCTTCAATGCCAACATTGAGCAAACCTACGGAAGGTTTTTCAATGCCAAACAAAACCCGGGCAAAAACTTCGCCCAACAGGGCAAATTGCACCAGGTTTTCTTCGTTGCATTCAATATTGGCACCCAGATCAAGCATGATGGTTTCACCACGCTGGGTTGGCATATAGGTGGCAATTGCCGGGCGATCAATTCCCGGCAATGTTTTAAGAACAAATTTTGCCATCGCCATTAATGCACCGGTATTCCCGGCGGAAACGACGCCTTGGGCGTCGCCTTCTTTTACGGCGTTGATTGCCAGACGCATACTGGAGTCACGACGCTGGCGCAGGGCAACGGACGGCTTGTCGTCCATTGTGACTTCCTGCGTTGCATGACGAACCTCGGTCACAGCTGCCAATTCCGGACAATTATCCAGAAGCGGTTTGATCCGCGCTTCGTCGCCATACATCAAAAACTTCAAATGCGGCAAACGTTTAAGCGCGATTTCAGCCCCCGCGACAACCATGTCGGGCGCGTGGTCTCCCCCCATCGCGTCAAGTGAAATGCGAACCTGTTCAGGCAATGTATTCTCTTGTCGTTGTTTTAAACATTATATACAGGAAAACGTAACCGCCGCGAAACCGGTTTGCGCCGCGGTTCAGCGAGATACGCCCGGAAGGCCCGTAATTACCGGAAATTCCGTTGCGGCACAAGGTAAAGCGTCAGAAGCTTCAGTTCTTGTTTTCCAGTTTTTCCTTTAAGCCCGCCAGTTTGGCGAACGGGTTCGGCTTTTCTTCAACTTCCTCTTCCTCGGCGAAATCATCAATATCGACACCTTCCTTGCGCGGATACGGGTCCATCGAAATTGCCAGGAACTGTGCGGCGACTTCACCAAGGTCAATTTCGCCATCGGTCAAGGGTTCAGGCTGATCAAGCAACGCCATCAGTTCTTCTTCGCTTAATCCTTCAAGATCATCAGCCGTGGACGGCAGATTGTCTTCGCTGACATGCGGGGAATAAAGGACCTCGATTTCATCATCAACGGTTTCCGGAACCGGTTCGAGGGAGACCACACAACGCTGTGTAATTTCGGCATGTAACGGTCCACGCACCGTAACTTCGCCATTACCGGCAACGCTTAGCGTCAGCTTGGCGATCAGTTTTTCGATACTGACCAAATCAAACCGGTCAGCAAGTGCCGCACGCTCGGCCGCAGTCGCGTCGATATCATGGGTGGTTTTCTTTGCCGTGAGTTCGTGCACCTTAACAATGCGCGAAAATTCCGGTTTCAGGTTTTCAGACATTACCTAAGCTCTTTTGTTTTCAGTTTTTTACTGTCCGGCTGCTTCGTATGGCGGCGCCGGAAACGATACTTTACCACGTAAAAGCGCATCATCATCCAAAAGCGAGAGATGGTGTAACGTGGCAAAAACATAGGCCGTCATTGCTGCAAGCTGATCGGGTGTTACCTGGGTATCTGCAAACAGGTTGCGATCCAGTGCCGCAGCCAGACTGGCATCACCGGCCAAAACACCCTCTTCATAGGCGACAACGCGGCCATGATAGGATTCTGACATTTTGCGTATGCGTTTGAGGATGCCCACATCGCCAATCCCCATTTCCCGCATATTCTGATCAAGGTCAGCAAACATCACATCAAATACCTGCTGGGCAAGTTCTTTTTGTGCAGAGCTGCCTTTCAACCGACGAAACAGCATAAAGGCATGTAACAGAATCAGATCAAAGCGGCCTTCTTTTGTATCGGCAACACCACCCTGGAGATAAAAGTCAGGTTGGCGCGCCTGGTTTACCAAAGCCGTATATAACGCATAGGCAGAATCAGGATTTTTGCCTTTTTTTGTTAACCAGCCGAACAACGTGCCACTCCTTCGTTGACATTCGAGCCACAGCAAGCAGAATGCCTTGAAATTTTCGGGACAAAAGTCCCCTCCTGTTGCCCGGCACTATCATGCGCTCTGCGCTGAAACTCAAGGCAATTCATTTAAGATGTCAACAAACGGATCAATCCGGTGGGTTCAATGGATTCAAGACTAAAACGCTTCACCTTCTTATGCGTCGCTGGTTTAACCGCCGCCTATCTTGCCGCCTGCAGCCCACAAATAGCCAATCGGGGCAATTTGCCAGAACCTGATGATCTGGCTCAGATCAAGGTTGGTCAAACGACCAAAGGGGATGTCACCGATCTCCTTGGAACACCATCAAGCGTTGCAACATTTGATCCGAATGTCTGGCTTTATATCTCTCGCCAGGTTGAAACAATGGCCTTTTTCAAGCCGGAAGTCACCAAACAGGAAGTGGTGGTTATCAGCTTTGATGCTTCAAACCGGGTCGATCTGGTCAAAGAATATCATTTGAAAGACGGGAAACGGGTTGTGCCCAGTGACCGCGTTACGCCGACTGCTGGCCGTGAGCTGACCATCCTGCAGCAGTTGTTTGGCAATCTTGGTCGCTTTAGTGATGCCGCAACAAAATAACCTGCTCCTGATCTAAGCTGTTAAATCAGGAACGTTATTTAAGATTTTGAAAAATGGTCGAATCCGCCTTTGGCGAGTTCGGCCATTTTGCCATCCAGGGATTTCATTACAATCTTGCCAGCGGCATCTGTTACCGTGCCGATAACGGTAACGTCATCGCCCAGGCGGGCAATATCATCCGCCGGGCCGCACAGCAAAAGTTCGTAATCATCACCACCGGCAATCACGTGCTGCCAACAGGCGGCATCATGATCCACAGCCGACCTGCCCGCATCAGAAAGCGGAATGGCCGCCTGGTCCAGAATCACACCGACATTGGACGCTGTGGCAATTTTGCGAATATCACCGGCCAGACCATCTGAAATGTCCATCGCGGCAATACGGGCTCCCAAGCCGGAGGCCTTCTGACCAATGGTTAATCTGGGTTGTGGTACCCAGTAGCGATCTGTCAAAAACGCCCTTAAATGCTGTTCTGTCAGATCAAGCCTGTTTTGCAAAATCGCCAGGCCAAGTGCCGCATCGCCAAGGGTGCCCGTCACGGCCACAACATCCCCCGGCTTTGCCATGTCACGCCGTAATGCGTGTTGCGCAACCACTTCGCCGATTGCGGTTAAACTGAAAAAACTGGGCCCGGCTGTTGAAACGGTGTCACCACCATAAAGTTCGACGCCCCAATTGGCGCAATCCTCGCCAAATGCCTTGGCAAAAGAGGTAATCCACTCTTCGGGCAGGTCACGATTATAGCCGCACGCCAACACAACGCCCGTTGGTCGCGCGCCCATTGCCGCAACATCCGACAAATTGACGCGCAATACCTTGCGGGCAATGGTTTCGGGGGCATCAACGGCACGAAAATGCACGTCGGCCACCAAGGCATCGCACGTTACAACACTGCTTTTCCCAGGAGTTTGCGCAAAAATGGCGGCATCATCAGTTAATCCCAACGATGCCGCCGAATGGCGGGCAATCGGCGTGAAATAGCGCGCGATCAGTTCAAATTCGCCTGATCGCTGCACAGCTCACTCCTTGTTTGCTTCAAGCGGTCGCAGCGACTTGCCAATACGGTCCAGTACCGCGTTGACAAGACGGGGTTCGTTTTCATCAAAAAACGAATGTGCCACATCAACATATTCGGTAATGACAACCCGCATCGGCACATCTTCGCGCATCATCAATTCATAGGTCCCTGCCCGCATGATGCTGCGCAAAACAGATTCCAAGCGCTTTGTTGTCCAGCCTTTTTCAAGGGCACCGTCAATCAGGGCGTCAATGTCGGCCAGCCGGTTTTCAACGCCCTGCACCAGATCGGCGAAAAAGCCGCGATCCGGATCAATCAGGTTTTCATTGGGTTCGTCAGTGTCACGCTGTCCCTGTCCATCAAGGCGGAATTCGGAATATTCCTGCACAACGCGCCCGGCACCGGCCTGCGACAGATCAGCCTGATACAATGCCTGAATGGCGGCAAAACGCGCGGCACTACGACGCTGGGCAATGGAGGGTTTGGATTTGTCGGTCATTACTTGTGATGTATTCCAAAATGGGTTTGAACTTCGATCATGCGCAGAACAGCATTGGCAGCCTCGCCACCCTTGTTCTTTTCATCCGCACTGGCACGCGCCAAAGCCTGGGCTTCGTTTTCAACGGTCAGAATACCGTTACCAATGGCCAGGTTATAATCCAGGCAAAGCTGCATCAGCGCCCGGTTGGCTTCGTTACAGATATGCTCATAATGGGTCGTTTCGCCGCGGATCACACAGCCCAGGGCCAAATAACCGTCATAACGCGGGCCGGTTGCCAGTTCATTCATCGACTGAACAGCATAACGGATCGCGACAGGCACCTCGAAGGCACCACTAACCGATAAACGGTCCCAGGTTGCCCCACCCGCTTCAAGCGTGCTGGCAGCACCTTTGACCAGATCTTCAACGATATGGGTGTAATATGGCGCATCAACAATCAGGATGTGCGGGGAACTTGTGCTTTTCATTTTTCCTCCGAGACGCAAAGCGGACGCTGATCAACCAGATTTAGACCAAATCCGTCAAGCCCTACAATGTGACGTTTGGTGTTCGACAGCAAAATCATGTCTCGCACCCCCATATCATGCAAAATCTGGGCGCCTACTCCGTAATCTCTAAGGTCGGAGTCTCCCGAGTCTGTGCCCGCAATATCGTTGCGCAACCCTGATCCATCACCGCCATGATGGTCGATAAGGCTGGCGATAGCACTCGATAGGTTATTGGCCCGTGCCTCGCGGATAAGAACAATAACACCCCGGCCCTCCTGGGCAATGGCATTCATCGCCGCGTGCAGGTCACCGCCATGCCCGGTTTGCCGGTCGCCCAGCACATCCTCAAGCACGTTAAGCGCGTGAACACGCGTCAAAACAGGCGCACCATCGGCAATATCGCCCTTGGTCAAAGCAATATGTTCGGCATAGTTCAATGTATTTACAAACAGATGAAGATCAAACTCGCCGCCATGAATGCTTTCGATTTTGGTTGTCGCCTTGCGTTGCACAACCTTTTCATGCTTGCGGCGATACCGGATCAAATCGGCAATCTGGGCAATTTTCAAATTATGCTTTTGGGCAAATTCCACCAGTTCAGGCAACCGGGCCATTTCACCATGTTCGTTCATGATCTCGCAGATCACGCCCGAAGGATTAAGCCCGGCCAGGCGGGCAATATCAACCGATGCCTCGGTATGCCCGGCACGGACCAAAACGCCGCCATCCCGCGCACGCAGCGGAAAAACATGCCCCGGTGTCACGATATCATGCCGGTTGCTTGTCGGATCGGTGGCAACAGCAATGGTGCGGGCGCGGTCAGGTGCGGAAATGCCGGTGGTCACACCGGTTTTCGCTTCAATTGAAACCGTAAAGGCAGTTTCATGCCGTGTTCCATTTGATGCCGTCATTAAAGACAGGCCCAAATGGTCACAACGGGCGGATTCCAGTGTCAGGCAAATCAAACCGCGCCCATGCGTCGCCATAAAATTAATGGCTTCAGGTGTCGCCATTTGGGCCGGTATCACCAGATCCCCTTCATTCTCGCGATCTTCATCATCAACCAGAATAAACATGCGCCCGTTACGGGCTTCCTCGATTACATCCTCGATGGACGACAAATGACGCTGCGGCATTGCAATTAGTCCTTTCCAACCATTCGGGCGACGTAACGGGCCAGCATATCAATTTCAAAATTGAAGCGATCCCCCACTTTACGACCGCCCAGGGTGGTGTGGTTTTGGGTATGGGAAATGACGTTAATGCCAAAACTGTTGCCATCAACCTCGTTCACCGTAAGGGAAACGCCATCAAGCGTGATAGAGCCTTTGCGCGCTACATAGCGGCCAAACTCGGTAGGCAGCTCAAACGTCATGCGCATGGAATCGCCTTCGGGATGCAATGCCGTGAGGATGGCCACCCCATCGACATGCCCCGACACAATATGCCCGCCAAGCTCGTCACCCATACGGAGCGACTGTTCCAAATTGACGCGACTACCGACATCAAGGTCACCCATTGTGGTCATCGCCAGACTTTCGGCCGATGCCTCAATCGCGAACCATCCCTCGCCTTTTTCAACAACTGTCATGCAGGCCCCACTGCATGCAATCGACGCCCCAAGGTCAATCTTTGAGGTATCAAAGGCGGTATTGAATTCAAACCGGGTGTCGCCTTTTTTTTCAACTTTGCGAACCGTGCCGATGTCGGTGATGATACCAGTAAACATATAAATTAATCCGTTATTTTATCGTAACTTATCAAAAAATCCTGACCAACCGCCTCAACTGACTGACGGTTAAAGCGCGGCATATTCTCAAGGTTTTGCAATCCCAGTTCTGCGATGATCCCGCGTCCATCCGCACCAATAATGCCCGGTGCCTGAAAATGAATGATGCGGTCTACCAGGTTTTGTTGCAAAAAAGCCGCGGCAAGTGCGCCGCCGCTTTCAACAAGAATACGCGTAAGCCCCTGTTCTGCAAGAACATGCAATACATCATGTAGGTCAAAATGCCCGTCCACGCACCGGGCAGACAGCACTTTTACCGCTGTTTGGGCAAAATTCTTTTCCGCGTGTGCTTTATGATCGGATGCGACCAATAACCAGGTCGGCGTTTCGTTAGCAGATTGTGCCAGATTGCAGTCTGGCGACACGCGCGCGGTGCGGTCCAAAATAATCCTTACCGGCGACTGGTGTTGTCGGCCAGGAATACGGCACCGTAAATCGGGATTGTCCGCCAGAACCGTGTTTGCCCCCACCAGAATGGCATCATGGTTGGCACGGTAAAAATGGCCCTTTTCACGGGCACGGCTCCCCGTGATCCATTGACTGGCGCCATTTGCCAGGCTCGATCGTCCATCAAGGCTGCCGGCCAGCTTTAACGTTACAAGCGGTCTGCCGATGGTAACGCGATGTAAAAAACCCGCATTATGGGCTTGCGCTTCGGATGCCAAAAGGCCCGTTTCAACCACAATACCGGCATCTCTAAGCATTTGATGGCCCCGCCCGCAAACACGAGGGTCCGGGTCCTGAAGGGCGCTGATGACGCGCGAAACCCCGGCCTCGATCAAACCAAGGGCACAGGGCGGGGATTTACCAAAATGACTGCAGGGTTCCAGTGTGACATAGGCGGTTGCACCGCTTGCCTGTTCGCCCGCCTGGTCAAGCGCAACCCGTTCGGCATGCGGACGGCCTCCTGGGCGTGTCCATCCGCGACCAACAATTTCACCGTCACCCGAGACGATAACGCATCCTACCGCCGGATTGGGCCACACATTTCCCAATCCGCGCCGTGAAAGGCTCAGGGCAACCCGCATAAAATGACGGTCATCATCACTAAAGATCGCCCCGGACATGGCTTATTGTTCCGATACTTCTTCGCTATCCTGCATATTTTCCACGAAGGCTTCAAAATCCTTGGCTTCGCAGAAATCCTTGTAAACAGAGGCATAGCGCACATAAGCCACCTGATCGAGGGCATGCAATGCCTCCATCACGATGCCGCCGATGGTATCGGTTGTTATGTCGCTTTCGCCACTGCTTTCAAGGCGGCGTTGAATGCCATTAAGGGCCTTTTCAACGCGTTCATCCTCGATCGGACGTTTTCGGCAGGCCAGAAAAATAGACCTTGCCAGTTTATCGCGATCAAAAAGTTCGCGCTGCCCGTCTTTTTTCACCACCATCAATTCCCGCAATTGAACACGTTCAAATGTGGTGAATCGCGACCCGCAGGCCGGACAAAACCGACGCCGGCGAATGGCGTGGTTTTCTTCGGTCGGACGGGAATCCTTCACCTGGGTATCGTCATGACTGCAAAACGGACAGCGCATTATCTGTTCTCGCTATATTTCAGAGAAATCAGCTATAGATCGGGAACTTGTTGCAAAGTTCCTGAACCTGGGCACGTACCAATGCTTCAACCTCGGCATTGCCTTCAGGCTGGTCAACCAGACCATCAAGCACATCGGCAACCAGTTTACCGATCAGTTTGAACTCTTCGGTGCCAAAGCCGCGCGTGGTGCCTGCCGGGGTACCAAGACGGATGCCCGAGGTCACAGTCGGCTTTTCAGTGTCAAACGGGATGCCGTTTTTATTGCACGTGATCCCTGCCCGTTCGAGGGCGATATCCGCAACATTTCCCTTCAACCCCTTCGGACGCAGGTCAACCAGCATCAAATGGGTGTCCGTGCCATTGGTGACAATGTTAAAGCCACGCGACTGCAAAACGTCTGCCAGAACACGGGCATTATCGACGACCTGCTGGGCATAAACCTTGAATTCCGGGCGCAATGCTTCACCAAAGGCAACAGCCTTGGCCGCAATAACATGCATCAACGGACCACCCTGCAAGCCCGGGAAAACGGCGGAATTGATCTTTTTACCGATTTCCAGGTTATTTGACAGGATCATACCGCCGCGCGGACCGCGCAGGGTTTTATGCGTGGTGGTGGTCACAATATCGGCATAAGGCAGCGGGCTGGGATGAACGCCACCAGCAACCAGACCCGCAAAATGCGCCATATCGACCATCAGATAAGCGCCGACCTTATCGGCAATTTCGCGGAACCGTTTGAAATCGATCTGGCGCGGAATGGCCGAGCCACCCGCGATGATCAGTTTCGGGTTATGTTCAACAGCCAGAGCTTCGACATCATCGTAATCGATCAGGAAATCCTGTTCGCGCACACCATATTGAATGGCGTTAAACCATTTGCCCGACTGGGCCGGGCGGGCGCCGTGGGTCAGGTGACCACCAGCATCAAGCGACATGCCCAACACCGTATCTCCAGGCTCCAGCAGGGCAAAGTAGGCCGCCATGTTGGCCTGGGAGCCGGAATGGGGCTGGACATTGACGTACTCTGCACCGAAGAGTTTTTTGGCGCGTTCTATGGCCAGACTCTCTGCCACATCCACAAATTCACAACCACCGTAAAATCGTTTGTCCGGATACCCTTCCGCGTATTTGTTTGTTAAGAC
>JBNKVZ010000010.1:5692-53076 GCA_050299455.1 Thalassospira sp. | reverse complement strand
ATCTGTTCCGTGATTGCCCAGGCCATTCGCACCCGGTCCCATGTGCTGTTTGGGCAACAGGAATCGTTTGATGCCTATATGGATTTTCTGGAACAGCAAACGGCCTGATCATGGCTATCAGGCCGTTTTCAAAACGTTATTTTGCCGGGGCACACTTACGGGGGCGCGGGTTAACTCAGTGCGTCAATATCGGCATCCGAAAGGGCGGCGGGCACGATGGTAAGGGGCAGGCGCAACTGACCCACCACGTCGCTTTTGGTCAGGGCCGTGATCAGCGGGCCGGGGCCTTCGTTATTTGCGCTGGCGGCAAGCACCAGAATGGAAATTTGTTCTTCCTCCAGCACAGACAGAAGTTCGTCCTTGATGCGTCCTTCCCGAATGAAAAGCAGCGGCATCAAACCGGTTTGTTCTTGTACATAGCCTGCCAGTTCGTTAATGCGGCTTTCGGCATTTTCGCGGGCTTCTTCTTGCATCAGGTCGCCAACCGCTATCCAGTGCTGGAATTCGGCGGGTTCGATCACACTCAGCAGTGCAACCCGGCCGCCGGTATGCTGGGCGCGGCGGCAGGCATAGCGTAAGGCCTTGGTCATTTCGTCGCTGTCATCAACGACTACCAGAAATGTTCGGTCGTTTGAACTTAGCAGTTCCCGATCATCGTTATGAGAGTTCATCTGGTTCCTGCCCTGTTTAATTTGAATTTGTCAGGGCGCGGCATTGCTGTGACGCGACCTGTTTTGATGGTGTCTTTTGCGAATTGTGCCGCATGCAGGGACCAATATCCAAGCCATTTTTGCATCAAATGCTGCATGGCGACCTGCAAAAAATGCGATACACACAACCAAAGCGGGCAATTTTTGGCTGATATCGTTGGGAAAACGGGGTTAGTTTTTGCGGAAAATAACGCTGGCGAGCCAGCCGGCAAAACCGGCAATAATCACGGCAATAATGCCATACAGGGCGGAATAACGATGGGCAAACTCGTATACTTCCGCACTGACGCCGGTTTTGGAAACCACAAGCGGCGTGCTTTTGATGCTGGCGATCTTGCCATCCCGGATCAGATAGACATCAATCACATAGGTGCCAGTTGGTGTGTTGGCCGGAAAATGAATGTCGGTGCGAAACAGCTGATTTGACAGAAAGCTGATTTTGGCCGGCTTTTTACTATAGAGCCCGGCATGTTCCATATTGCGCAGCAGGGCTTCGCGATACAGGCTGTCATCGGTATCGTCGCCTTGCATCGAGGTTACAAAACGCTGGTTTTTTAACCCGATATGAAAGGAGGCAAACAGCTTGTTATTGGCAATCAGTTCGATGGGTCTGCTCGCGGCGGTGGCATAATAGGTGGGTACATTGCGCAGATAGGCACTTTGGGAATTGATCCATATGCCCAATTTGCGTTCCTTGCGGCGGACAACCATGTCGTGTTCCGGCCCGCGTACGGTGATAACGACATCACCCTTGTTTTCAATGGCACCAAACAACAACACATCGGTGCCGGTAAAGCCGGTGCTAATCGCCACCAGATGATTTGACAGATCCACGACCAACGGGTCGGCCTTGGCTGGCTTTACGGCATATAAGCCCCCCAGCAGCACAAACAGGCCAAAAAGCAGCATATGTGCAACCGGTGATTTGGCGCCATTTGAGGCAAGGCGAGATGTTGCGGATTGTAATATTTTCGTCTGATCGGATGGGGGGATTGCAGCTGGTGGTGTTAGGGACGGTTTAATCACTGTCATTACAGGTTCCCCGGTGCGATAGAGAACAGGTCATTGGGGGTGATGACAAGATCAAGTGCCAGTTTAATACACACGGCCAGCACCAGGGCCGCCAGCCCGGCGCGAAGATATTCCGCCTTGATGCGTGCGCCAAAACGCGCGCCAAATTGCGCCCCGACAACCGCACCGGCCACCAGCAGAAGGGCCAGGGCAATATCAACGGTGTGGGTCTGGATTGACTGCAAAATGGTGACGTTGGCAGAAACGAAAATGATTTGAAACAGCGAGGTGCCGATCACGACGCTGGTGGGCATGCCAAGAATGTAAATCATGGCCGGAACCATGACAAAACCGCCGCCAACCCCCATTAAAGCGGTGAGCAGGCCGACAAAAAAACCGACCAGAAGCGGCAGAAGCGCACTGACATAAAGCCCTGAACGATAAAACCGGACCTTGAGCGGCAGGCGATGAAAAAAGCCGTGCTGGTGTTTTTTGGTGTGGCGTACCTGGCCGCTTTTGCGCCTCGTTCTGAAAATGGCGCGTGATGCCTCGATCATCATCATGCCGCCAATTGTGCCCAGGAAAATGACATAACACAGCGAAATGACCAGATCGATTTGCCCAAGGGACCGTAACCAGGCAAAAACCCCGACACCGGAGGATGACCCGGCAAGACCACCGGCCAGCAGGACCAGCCCCATTTTGACATCCACATTGCCGCGCCGCCAATGCACAATCACCCCGGAAAGGGATGAGGCGACAATCTGGTTGGCGGCTGTTGCCACCGAAACCGCAGGGGGAATGCCAAAAAAGATCAAGAGGGGTGTGATCAAAAATCCACCCCCTACGCCAAACAGTCCAGACACAAATCCGACACCGCCGCCGAGACCCAGAATAAGCAGAACATTTACCGACATCTCGGCGATTGGCAGATAGATTTGCATTGCAGCAGCACAAGCGTGAGCGTTTGATTGATTATTTGCGATCAGTCTAACATATTGTGCAAATGCAACAATCGCCAAATCATCAATGACGTCATTTGTTTGCATTGATGTGAAAATTAAACACGTGAAGGACAAGCCATGACAGCTTCAGCCGGTGAACCTTTCAGCCTGGTTCTTGATGCCCGCGGCCTGATGTGCCCGATGCCGGTTCTGAAAACCAAAAAGGCATTGCGCGATGTTCCGCTCGGCGGGGTCATCAAGGTAATGGCAACCGACCCGGGCTCTGTCGCCGATATGAAGGCCTTTTGCGATATGACAGGCAATATTTTGCTGTCCTCCCTTCAGGAGGGGGACGTTTTTATTTACCATATCGAACATCATCAGAAATAACGCGACGGGATGGAAATTTTATGACTTCACAGAATATTACCTGGTGGCGCGGCACGTTTGACGACATGTCGCTGCATCAGCTGCACGACCTATTGATGCTGCGCCAGCAGATTTTTATTATCGAACAGAATTGTATTTTCCCGGAAATTGATGGCCTGGACCCGTTGTCAGTCCATGTGCTGGGCCTGATGGATGGCAAGGTCGTGGCGGCCACCCGCATTGTTCCTGCCGGGATTGACCCCCATCACAGCCAGCAGGGCAATGACCCCGCAATTGGCCGCGTTGTGACCTCTGCCGATTTGCGCGGGAAGGGGATTGGCCGTGACATCATGAAACAGTCGATATTGGCCTGTGAAGAACAATTTGCCGATCTTGGCATTTTCCTGAATGCCCAGCATCATCTGGAGAACTTTTATGGTGCCCTGGGGTTCGTTCAGGAAGGGGAACCGTTTGACGAGGACGGCATTCCCCATATTTCAATGCGTCGTCCGGCATCAAAAATCGCAACCTAGATTTTTGATGCCAACAGGTTAGCGCACCCCGACCGTCGCCATGCCGGTGAAAAATTCAAGCTGCCACAGCATGTCATCCTCGCTGAGCGGATAGGCATTGCCGGAACGCGGATTTAGGGCCTGTCCCGGTGGTACATGGCCCAGTTTAACCTGAATTTTTACCGCAAGGTCGGCGGGCAACCCGGCCTTCCATGCCAATGAAACCACCCCCTTGGCGGAATGCGTGTTAAGCACCTTTGTCACGGCTTCGGGCGGGATGCCGGCACGCACCGCAAGGGCGGCACGGGCGAATTTGACATCGTTTTCCGTCATGGCGCTGGCAATACGTGTATCTGTCAGCTTGCCCTTGGCATGAAGGTCCGTTGCCATTTGAAAGGCTTCATCCTGGGTCATGCCCGATTGCTCATCATCTGGCGCGGCACCCTTTTTATCGGGTGTTTTCTTGCTGCCTGTTTTGTCGCCTTTGGGGGGATGTTCGCTAAATTCGCCAGCCTCGATCCGTCGTTCGACAACCTTGCGCACCAGGGCAAGTTGCTCGTCTTTCAGGTCTTTGCGCCGTTCCAAGACCGAAATCAGGTTCTGGGCGACAAAGCGCGCCAGCTTGCCAGCGGCACCCGCGCCAAGTTTGGGGTGTTTTACCAGCGGTTCATGCCAGTCTTCGACATCCGGGGCCCGGTCAATCAGTTGATCCAGGGTTTCTTCACGGATCTGGGCTGATCGGTTGCCCAAAAGATGCGAAATGGCATCTTCATCGGTCGAGGCCGCGATGGCATCCGACAAACGTTCGCTCAGATTGCGGCGTTGGGAAACGAAGCTAAGCGCCCCGGACGCATTATTGCTTTCGATAATTTCCAGCAGGTCCATTTCGTTGAGGACCGGGGAATATTGCAAAATGGGGCCGCATACGACGGTTTCGGTATCACGGGCCAGTTTGGCAATAATCGGCTGCGGGGCCTGGATAAATTCCTTCAGGGTTTCGGCAATAACCTGACGGACCTGAATGGCCTGGTCACGCGCCAGTTTTTCCAGCGCCTGATAGGTCATGCGCCGTAATTTATCGGTTTCATTGGCCGTTAACCCGTCGGCCAGATTGGCAATTTTCTGGGCAAGGGTGCCGCGAACGTCGTCATCCTTGTCATCGGTCAACAGCAGGTCGGCCTGAACCGGTGTTGCCTCGTTTTCGGCAACACGGCGGCGCACCGAGGCATCGGCATCATTGGCCAGAAAATACAGAATTTCCGGTCGTGTATCGTGGCGTTGAGCAAGGGTCCCGCGCACATTGGCCGCCGGGCTGGCGGCCATGTTTTTAGCTTCTTCGTAGGAAATCGGTGTTTCCTTGCGCCGCGTAAAGACACGCTGCAAAAAACCCTTCATCGGGGTGGCTCCCTAGTCATTTCTGGTCGGCACATGGATGCCGACGGGTTCGGCAATGGCATAACTGCCCTTGCCGTGTTTTTTGACCTGATACATCGTGTCATCGGCACGCTGCACAAGATCGTCAATTGTTTCGGTTTCGTGGGTTTCATGGACGGCAATGCCCAGTGAAATGCCCAAAGGCCGGTCTTCGCGGCCCGAAAATGGTCTTAGGCTGGCGCTGGCAGCGATCAGGTCTTTGGCCCGGTTTTCGGCAGCACTTCGGTCGGTCCGATCCAGCCACAGAACAAATTCATCCCCGCCCAGTCGTGCCACCAGGTCGCCAGGCCGGGTATTGTCCTGCAACATGTTGCTTAGGGTCAAGATGGCTTCGTCACCGCGCTGGTGCCCGTGAATGTCATTGACCAATTTGAAATTGTCCATATCGACATACATCAGGGCTGCCGGGGCAGGTTGCTTTAGAAGTCGGTCGTAACGCCGTTTCAATTCGTCGAAAAATGCGCGGCGGTTTAACAGTCCGGTCATGCCGTCCGTGCGCGACAGGGTGACGATGCGATCATGATTGTCGGCCTGTTCAATCGCAATGCCGATTTGATCGGCGACATCATCCATGATGGTGCGTTCGCCCTCGTTGGGCGGGTTTTCTGCTTCGAACAAAAAGGCGACGGCACCGTTAATCCGATGGTGATAATGGCACCGGCGAATTTTGATCCAGTAATCGCCATGCTCAATTTCCTGATGGTCGCGATCGGCCGAAAGCTGGCTCAGGATGTCGCTGGCAACTTTTTTGTGAATATCCTCGCCGGTGCTGGCAACAATTTTCATCTCGCCGTCTTTGGTTCCGCACTCGGTACGGAAAATGATGCAGGCAGAACAGGCCAGTGCCCGGGAGCTGGCGGTGGCGGCATTGCGCAAAACTTCGGTCGGATCGATTTCGTCACGCATGGCGCGCACAATATAGGTAATCAGCCGGTCACGGTTTCGGGCATTGGCAATTTCGGTTTCGTGCTGGCGTTGTTCGGTGATGTCATGGGCCAGGCCGCGTGCGCCACTCCATTGCCCTTCACGATTAATAATCGGCGTTGCCGAAACCGACAGGCAGGCGCTGCTGCCATTTGCACGGTAAAACCAGATCGGCACATCGCGCACCGGGCGTGTGGTGCGAAAAACCTGTTCGGCATCATGGTCGGTTTTTTCAATCATGAATTCGATCGGCAGGCGCCCTAGCAGGGCCTTGGCCTGATAATCCATTGCGCCGCGGGGGGAAACAAAAACAAACTGGCCGTTTTCATCCGTTTCCCAGGCAAAGGCCGATGATACCTCGACAATGTCGCGATATCGCTGGCGCGAATCAATCAGGGCTTCGCGCAGATTGCGATCCATCGATACATCGCGCGGCAACAGTAAAATGAAGTCATCGTGCATCGGCAGGGCTGTTAGCTCCAGCGTCGCTGTGCCGCGCTGTACCTCGAATGTCAAAAGCTGAACCACACCGCCCGGGGTTTCCAGCGCACGGGCGATCAGGGCGCCAATTTCGGGAAACAGGCCTTCGCGAATGCCGTCTGCAAAGCCTATTGCGTTTTTATTGGCAAAAAGCGGTGTGCCATCGGCGCGCATGACCATCACCGGGGCTTCGGCCTGGGCCATTGTCGTGGGGTTGAGTTCAAACCGAAGGGCGCTTTGGTCAACATCGCTGGCATCGTCATGGTTTAAGCTGCCGCTAATGGCGGCTTCGCGACGTGCGATAAGGCCGTCCTGGTTTGTTTCTTCTGGCGCGCTGGTAACAGCATTTTTGGGGGTATTGCTGCTGTCTGACGGGGCCTGAGGGGGGACAGATGCAGAAGATGCCGTGTTTTCCGGGCTTTCGCTGATTTTGCGGGCTGCTTCGGCCAGGTCCGCGTCGATATTTGTCTTTTCGCGGGTGACTGCCACCTTTTGGTTCGGTGATTTTTTCATACGGTCAATCAGGCGCGAAATCATTGCTGGTCTCCTGCAGAAGAAGAGGCAGAGGGGGCGTCGTTGCGCCACGTTTGATGGGCATGGCCAATCGCTTCAGGATGGCCCAAATGATAGCCCTGTCCGAAATCTATGCCCAGATCGCGAAGGGTGGTGAAGGTGTCCATATCATGGATCATTTCGGCGATGGTCAGAATTTTCAGATCGTGACACAGCGAAGCTGTGGCCTTTAAAAAGGCGCGGCCTTTGGGGGTTGCCAGGGCGGTCTGCATGGCACGACCGTCAAACTTGATTACATCGACATCCAGTGCACTCAGATATTCAAAATTGGCCGCACCGGCACCAAAATCATCCAGACACACCATGTGGCCCCGCGTGCGCAACTTTTGCAGGGTCTTGTTGACCTGCTGCAAATTGGTAATGCGCGCCGTTTCGGTAACTTCAAAATAAACCAGGGCCGGGTCAATGGCGAAGTCACCCAGAACATCAAGCAGGGCCGTATCAAAATCGGGTTGTTCAAGTGAATGCCCCGAAAGATTGATGGCAATATGAATGCCTGTCGTGCACGCGTCTGACTGCATATATTCCAGCACCTTGCGCGACATCGCCAGGTCAAATTCCGTGATCAGGCCAGTACCTTCGGCAAAATGGATAATTTGGTCGATGGCAATGGGGTCGTCGGTGCCGGTAAAGCGGGCCAGGGCCTCGTAATGATGAATTTTTTCGTCATTCAGGCCGACAATTGGCTGCAGCGCGATGGCAAAAGACCCGTTTTTAACGATTTCCCGAAAGGCCCGCACCGATTTCATGGTTTCCTGGATCAGTCCGGGCAGGCTGGCGGAAAGTTTTTCGGCGCTGACATCACCGGGATGATCACGGCGGGAATGCAACCGGTTTAAGGCATAGGCCACGGCACGGGTCAGGTTGGTGGCAAAAATATCGCCGGCCACGGTTTGTTGATGATGAACGGACCGGGCAATTTCGTAATCTGCGCCCTCGAAAATCGGTTCCTCGGCGCCATTGTCGGATTTGAGGGCCGCAAAGGAGGAAGCAAGGGCAGCATCGTCAAGGGCAGCCAGGGGATCTAAGGAATCTATGGGATCTACAGAATCTATGGGATCTAATGGATCTAGGGCCTTAAGGGCTGCCAGCGTTGTGTCATCAATTGTCAAATTGTGCGGATCATCGCCTGTTTTCGTTTCGCCGGGCTGGTGCGGGGGCTGTTTTGTGGCCAGGGCCGGGTCGCTGATGTTGCCGATATCGCCGATATCGCTGCGAAGGGCGCTGGCATAGGCAACGATGCGGCGTTCAAGCTCGATCATGGGTTCGTGCATGTCCGGCTGATGATGTGCATCGCCATTAACTTTATCAGGGCGGCTGCGCTCGCGGATCATGGCAGCCAGTTCGTTGGCCGCCCTTGTTTCGGCCCGGCTGCGCGCGGCGGCCAGATTTTCAAGCACGATCAGGGCGCGGTCATGATGGCTGTCCGGGTCGTTATGATGTTCGGTATTTGGCGATTCTGCCTGGTTGGCTCCGCTGAATTGCGACGCGGCTGTTTTTGGCAGTGTTTTTTTACCGGTGATTTTTTTGCGCGATAGCAGGGTTTGGCCGGCAATGCCCTGCTGTAATATCAGGCGATCAATGCCGTGGCGGGCACGCGGGCGGGCCGGGCGATGGCGAATTGCCAAAAAATAGCGGGCAATCGGGTCTGATATCAGATAGCCGCTGATTGATACCGGTAAGATGCCGGGCATGGGCGGGACGGTATTTGCCGGCGCCTTTAGGGAAATATCAAGTTCTTCCAGGCGTTTGATGCCTTTATTTCCATGAAGATAGGCGCGCAGTAGCGGGCGTTCTGCCGGGATAACCAGATGTTCCAGTTCTTCGCCAACCAGGCGTTTGGGGGCGCAGCCCAGCAGGCTTTTTATGGCACCGGCGACAAAAATGACATGGCCATTTTCGTCCACTTCGAGCAGCATGTCGGCCCAGCAAAACGCCATTGCGGCCAGAAGGTCGCGGTCGGTTTCGCCAAATTCTGCCGAGAAATGTTCCGTCATTCAGAGATTGCCACGCTATTCTTGAGAGGATTGTAAAGGGGTGATACCGCGCTGCCTTTCATCGCCACCAGTATAGATAGCGACTATTTGGGCTTTAATGAAGGAAAAGCGGAAAAAAATACCGGCTGACGGTATATCCTGTAGCACTGTTTTAGCTGGTTTGGGGCAAAAACGCCTCGGGGTCGGCAGAGTCCGGATTTCGGTTGCTGTGCTTTTCGCGATACATTTCAAGGTCGGCACTGTGAAGAATATCTTGCAGATTGGCCTGCCGGGGGCCTTGAACGGCGCCGAAACTGGCCTGAATAAGGATATGGGTCTGTTGCCATATAAGCGGATGATCCGTAAGGGCGGCCTTGACGTTCGCGATGAACTGTTTTGTCGCCTTGGAGTCGCAAGACCATATCCCGACGGCAAATTCGTCCCCGCCCAAACGGGCTGCAAAACTCTGTTCGGGCAGGTGTTTTTTAATTAACCACGCAAAGTGGCGCAAAACCGCATCGCCTGCGGCGTGCCCATATTGGTCATTGGTGCGTTTCAATCCGTCGAGATCGGCAACGACGATACAAAAATCGCTTAATGCGCGATGGTTGTTTTTGAGGCCGCAGTTAAATTGCAGGCGAAACCCGCGCCGGTTGAAAAGGCCGGTCAGTTCGTCGGTTTCGACAATGCTTTCAAGCTGGCGAACCCGGGTTTCGGATTTTTCCAACTGGTCGCGCAAGGAATGGATATGAGCAACAAGCGTTGCAAGTTCGTGCGCCAGCCCGGTATCATCGACACGAACAGGCAGCAGGCGCGTGTTGGGCGCCTTGATCAGCGATTGCAGAAGCGGAAGGTTTAAATCCTTCATGTTGATCCATCGCTAGTTTCTTGCAATGACACGCGGCGGCGAAAAGGGTAAATAATGCAATCAGAACTGATAATTAACAGGCTGTCGGTTACAAGAGTCTTAACAAATTCTTTAATCGCGGTTTTTAAATGACAATACGTCAAGGAGACGTGCACATGAATCTCAGGTTGGGTCGTACATATACAAGAATTCTGGGCGCTTCGGCATTGGCTCTGCTTTTGGGGGCGTGCAGCACCTTTGACCGTCAAACCGTGACGGTTTCCGGTGAAATTACCGATCAGGGCCAGGAATGCATGACATTCCGTGCCAATGACGGCACGCTTTATGCCCTTGCCAACAAGGCATCGTCATTCCGCCCCGGCGATTTGGTGCGCGTGACGGGGCATAGCGCCCTGATGACGACGTGCCGCGAAGGCGAAACCCTGATTGTCGATAAAATTACCCTGCTTGCACCGGCAAAAGAGACGGAGTAACCGGGGCAAGTAACCAGGTAAGAGGCGAGTCCGCTTCTTGTGTGTTATTTGGGTAGACCGATACAATCGATGCCGTCAGCCTGAAGCTGGCGGCATTTTTCTTTGGCCGCTTCCAGACTGGCAAAGCCGCCCATGCGCAGGCGGTGAAGCTGTCCTTTGCCCGCAACATCCACGCTGCCCAAATAATGGTGATAGGTTTTTGCCAGTTGCGGATAGCGCACGGCAAAACTCGCCCAATAGGTTTCCGCCCCAATGGCGGACCGAAAGGCGCCAAGCTGCACCGTATAATTCCCGTTGGCGGGTTTGGGCATGGCAGGGGCGTTATTAATGGCCGCCGGGCTTGGGCGCGGCGCAGGTGGCTGTTGTTGCGCAGCCTTTAGGGGCACAGCTGTGACAGCGGGCTGTTGTTGTGTTTGTGTTTCTGTGTTGGCAGGGAAGGGTGCGTTATTCCCGGCTGGTAGTACCGTGGGGGCTGTGTTGCCGTTTGGCTGTGGTGCCGCAAAAAGCGGGTTGCCGGTTCGCCGCACAGGTGGTGCCAGCGCGGCCTTCGGTGCGGGGGACGATGCCTTGTCCTGGCTGGTGGCGGTACTGTTGCCGTTGCCGTTGTTATCGCCGGCCTGTTGCGATGTTTGGCCCCAGGGGGTGACGATTTGTGCTTGTGGCACAGTGGGGCGCGTTGGCGCTGTTACGGCCGGTTTGGTGATGGCCGGCGCGGTAAGGCCGCCCTGTGGGGTGTTTTGCGTTTGGGGTTGTTGCGCTGGTTGTGCTGGTTGCGTTCTTGTCCAGGCCGATGGGCTTGATCCATCGGTTTCCGAGGTCATGATAGAGGCCTGAATAACATCAGGATTCTGTGCGGAGCCTGTGGCGTTTGCGTTTCCCGGCATACTGGATGCCTTGACGCGGTACTGGCTTGAAAGGCGAAAATCTGACCCATCCGTTTGGGCGGCGGCATCATCCGTGCGGGCTTGATCGGCTTGTCGATGCTGTTTTGCCAGTTCCAGTAAATTCACCGGCCCGGGCGAGGTTGCCGGTTGCCCGGTAATTGTGCGGGCACTACTGGGCAGATTGGTCGGGATGGCATTAATACCACTTACCGTATCGGCATTGGTGTTCAAATCGGCATTTTGGGCCTGTGCGGTGCCTGTTATCGCCAAAAGAACAAGGCCGAACATCATCGCCGCAGGTGCCACATGCAGGAGCAGGTGATGCGTTGCTACCTGTTGCGGTTTTGCATCCGCAACAGGTGCAGGCAGGCGGGTTTGCCTCTGATAACAGGGAATATCAGCGGCGGGCATTGGTTTGAGGACGGTTGTGATCACAGCAGACCTTGCTTTTCTGACCTTGTTCTTTTCACCATGTTATTCCGGGTTATTCTGATTTATTCCGACCAACCGGGATAGGCATGACGTTCGCGTAGCAATACATCGTTGCGGCGCAAGCGTTCAAGGGCCAGTCCAAAAACACTGTCTGTGGGGTAATGGCCATCGGCATGGTCGCCGCACGGTTTGCCGGTCAGGATTTCAATGGCATCGCTGATATTGTCGATGGTCCAGATATTGAATTTCCCCTGGCGAACCGCCTGGACAACCTCTTCTCGCAAAATGATGTTTTCGGCATTGGCCGCAGGCACGATGACCCCTTGGTCGCCGGTAAATCCCTGATCGGCACAGATGCGGTAAAAGCCTTCGATTTTATGGGAAATACCACCAACAACCTGGGCTTCGCCAAACTGGTTCATCGAACCGGTCACGCCAATATTCTGTTTGATCGGCACATGGGCGATGGCGGAAATGATGGCACATAATTCCGCCAGCGAGGCTGAATCGCCTTCGATGCCGCCATAATTTTGCTCGAACGTGACAGAACAGGCAAAAGAAAGCGGAAATTCCTGCGCGAACCGCGATTTCAGGAAGCCTTCAATCGTCATGACCGATTTTTGCTGTAACGGACCGGAAAGATCGACCATGCGTTCAATATTGAGCACACCCAGATTGCCCACATAGCTGCGCGCCGTCACACGCGCGGGCAGGCCAAAGGCATGGTCGCCATAATCCAGCACGGTTAAGGCATTGACCTGACCAATCACGCTGCCAAAACTGTCGATCAGGACTTCACGGCGTTGGACACGTTCATGCGAACGGTCTTCCAGGCGGCTGTTGCGGTGGCGGCGTTCCTCGATCGCGCGTTTGACATCGGCGGCACGAATGGTGCTGCGCCCGGCCGATTTGGCCAAGGCCCCGGCCTCAATCGCCACGTCTTCCACCCGTTCGATTTGCGAGGAAAGTTTGTCGCGTTCCCCGGCCCAGCGCGAAGCCTGGCCCAAAAGTTGGCGAATGGCGCCGGTATCAATCGAAATACCGGTACGCTTCTGGACCGATTGGGTCAAAAGCCCGGTATAGTTTTTGATGTTGGCGGCAACTGCGGGCATGTCGGGGTCAATATCGGCCTTGACGCGGAAATGATTGCGAAAATCCACATCGAGCGAAAAGAACGAATAGTAATATTTCGGCGCACCAACGATGACAATTTTAACATCCAGCGGAATGGCGCGGGGTTCTGGCGCGCCGGCGGTCGGCGGGCCAGCCTTTTGGCGTTCCTCGATGCGCAGTTCACCATCGCGCAGGGCCGCTTTCAGATAGCTCCAGCTTTCTTCGTGTTCGACCAGCGATTCGGCACGCAATACCAGGACCCCGCCATTGGCCCGGTGCAAGGCCCCCGGCGTGATCAGCGAGAAATGCGGGTGCATGCCGCCCGCCATGGGCCGATACTGGATTTGCCCGAACAGATTGTCATAATTGGGCGAAGGTTCGAGCACCACATCAGGATGTTCATCGCGGGAATGGTCAATCAACAGATTGACGGCATATCGATCCTCGACCGTTTCGGGCATTTTGCCATCGCCCGGGTCAATTGCGGGCTGGTCATCGGGTTCTTCAAAGGCATCGATATTATCCAGAATATCGGCCTCCAGCGCATCGAACCAGGCCTTCAGGCCGGGAACGGTGAATTGTTCGCGCAGTTTTTCAATGCGGGGCTTTAAAACCACGCTGGCCGCAGAGCGGCGCAACCCATCCAGGGTTTCGCCAATCTGGTCTTCCAGGTCGCGGGTCGCCATCAGGGTTTTGCGGGCTTCTTCGGCGACTTCCTCAAACACGGCATCGGCGCTGTCGCGGCGCTCCTTGCTGAGTTTATCCATCGCGACGGGTTCGCCCTCGTCATCAATGGCAACAATCATTACGCCTTTTTCGTTTTCCTGCACATCCAGGCCCCGTTCGCGGGCAAAATTGCGCAGGGTCTCGAATTTGTCGCGCACCTGGTGGCGGGCATCTTCGGTTTGGGCCTGGGTTTCGGTTAGGTGGGCGGGGGCATTAAAGGCCGATGCAAAGGCCTCGCGCAGATGCGAAATCAGGGTTTCCATCGCATCGGCCAGCTTGCGGCCATTGCCGGGTTCCAGGCTATAGGGGCGCGGGCGGTTGCTGCGCGAAAAATTGTTTAAATAAACCCAGTCGGGCGGGGCCGGGCGGTCGGCCATGGCCTTTTTCAAATAATCCATCGTGGCGGTCATGCGACCCGCACGGTCGAGGCCCAGCACAAAGACGTTAAAGCCTGGCTCGGACATGGAAAGACCAAATTTCAGAGCCTCTGCGGCGCGAAAATGCGATGTAAAATCGAAAATTTCGGGTTTGGCGTCCTTTTGCGGACTGCGAATACGGAAATGCGGAAAGCTGCAATCGTCGGCGTCAAGGCGGGAAATCGGCATGTTCGCTCTTTTGTAAGGGCCCTGGAAACCCACGCCAATCCGAATGAAAGAACGCAGGTGCAAAATGATTTTGGAAGGAAGCGTATGTGATGGTCAAGCATTGCCTGTGCGAATTTTGGTGACAGATGGTTTTCGCGAAAAAATTGCCTGTTTCATGATACGGATATTGCTGAAAAATTATTAAACCGTATCATGAATTTTGGCCGTTTGACGTAATGTGAACGCGCGGATGATGGCGTCATTTGCAGGTTTGGACTTTACATAAGATCAGGTGATGAACCGTAAATTAAACCCGGCATTTCAACAGTTTGAACATATCCGATCCGCGCTGGATTTAAGCAGCCGAACGGTTGTTATCACTTTTTTATGTGATGTTTTGCGCCCGCGCGGCGAGTCTGTTTTGCTGGCGGATTTAATTGCCCTGTTGTCGCCTGTCGGGGTAAGCGAGCGTGTTTTGCGCACCGCTGTTTTTCGCATGTCGCGCGATGGTTGGCTGGAACCCAGCCGGGTCGGGCGCCAGGCGCTCTATCGCGTAACCGACGAAGGCTGGCGGTTAATTGATCCGGGATGCCGACAATTTTATACCGCACCGCCTGATCAATGGGACGGTCAGTGGACGCTGATTATATTTGATAATCACGCCACCACGGCCGAGCAGCGTCGTACTGTCGCCCGGTTGCTGGCCTGGCGCGGCTTTGGGGCGGTGTCGGGCAATGTGTTTGCCCATCCGGGGATCAATATTGCACTGACACGGCAAATTTTAACCGAAACCGGACATGCGGCCTCTGCGATTTCGGTTCGCGCGGAAACCCAGGATATTGCGGAATCGGCCTCGTTGCGCGATATGGTTGCCGCAACCTGGGATTTGGCAGGGTTACAGCAGCAATACCGGCAAAAACTGGCCCTGTTCGAACCGTTATTGTCGCTGGATTTAGCTCGATTGTGTTCGCCAGAGCTTGCCTTTGCCTTGCGCCTGTTATTGATGCATGGATTTAAACAGGTGGTGTTGCGTGACCCCGGCCTTCCGGCTGAATTATTGCCAGAAGATTGGGCCGGGTGGCACGCCAGGGCGGTGATAAGACGGCTTTATTGGCAATTGGTGCCGTTGTCCGAGCCGTTTATTGCCCGTATTTTTGATCAAAGTGTGCAATCGCCGCATGGATATGGCGAACCTGCACATTGGTTTTATAAACGCCTTGGCGGGGCGGAAAGGACGTTTGATACCTGATTTTCGGGCCCGGGAATGCGCATAAGCCGCTGGTAGGCTTTGTGTGGACGAAAGCGACATGTATGAAACGTGCGAAATGTCGCTTTCATCGCGCTGGATATCAAAAATCAGATTGTCTCGACCGGTGCGGTGTTGCGTTCAATATTGCGCAAATATTGCAAAATATAGGCGATTGCCATCATAAAAGCCCACTGCACCACGCCACCGACCGCAAACATCAGGCTGGGAAGATAAAGCATCACGGCATATTGCCCGCGCATGCCATAGCCCATTTGGTGGGGCATACTTCCCAGGGCCATCACCAGACATGCCACAAGAAAAATTGCGGCCAGAACCTTTATCAGGTTTTCCAGCCAATGATTGTTCAGGCTGGATTGTGTCTTATGTGTTGCGGTTGTCGAATAATCAGTAACCCTGTCTTCGCTGTTTGTTTGCATGGAATATCCCCCAATCACATCAGTTATGCTTGTTAACCCGCATATCTCTCCATGATTGGGGGATGAAATGCAATATTAGCGTGCATTTTTTTACAAATGCACTTTAAAGGTGTTCAAAGGTGGCTGTTGCAGATTGTGCTACATCACATGGGCATCGCTAATTTCGCTGGTTTGTAGCAGGCGCAAAATGGTGTTTACGCCGTGATGAATGCGCTCGGTCGAGCGTTCGGCCCCAAATGCCAGGCGTAGGCCACGCGGCGGAACGCCAACGGCAAATTGTTGTGCTGCGGTTAACATAACGCCGGAATTTGCTGCATTCATCACCAACTCGCTGGTTTCGATATGGTCGGGCAGGGTCAGCCAGATGTGATAATTGGTGGGGTGAAATCGCACGTCATATCCCTTGAGGCTGCCAAGAATAATGCCCAAGCGGCGTGATGCTTCTTCGCGGTGCCAGGTTTCATAGCGTTCGACCGTGCCATCATTGATCAGGCGTGTCGCCAGCTCCAGCCCAATGCCTGGCGTCATCATGCAGGTCGTGCGAATGCCGCTGGCCAGTTTGGCGATATATTGAATGGGCGCATGAATGAAACCAATGCGAATGCCGCCGCCAACACTTTTTGAAATACCGTTCAGATATACCGCCCGTTCGGGCACAAAACACGAAAGCGGTGGTGGGGCTGCGGTATCGAGAAAGCCATAAATGCCGTCTTCGATCAAAATCAGGTTATGTTTGCGCAGAACTTCGGCAATGGCGACGCGGCGTTCGTGGCTCATGGTGCTGCAAAGCGGGTTATGCAATGTCGGCATCAGGTAAATGACGCGGGGCGATTGTGTCCGGCACAGATTATCGAGCATGTCAGGCAGAATGCCTTCTTCGTCCATCGCAACGCCCCGCAGGCGAAACTGCATCATGGCAGCCAGACTGCGCAGATTGGGGTAGGTCAACTCCTCGCATAAAACAAGGTCGCCGGGACGGATAAATGTCATCAGGGCAACGGTCATGGCGTGCTGCACGCCTGCCGTGGGCAAAACACGTTCCGGATTGTCATCCAGGCCAAAACGACCGGCCATTTTCGCCAGGGCCTGGCGATGATGGGGCATGCCATATTCGGTTTTATAGGTGATCAGGCTTTCGATCGGGCCGCTTTGGGCAATATCAATCAAGACCTGGTTGATATGGTTTTCCCGGGGCGGAAGCGGGCAGTTCATGCGAAAATTGATCGGCCCGTCTTCGATTTGTTCCAGATAATAATGGCGGGGTTCACGATGGTTGGCAAAGGAAACATCCGCCGTTCCCCGATGGGTTGCGGACGAGGACATCGTGCCATTTGCCTTATCCTGATGCGGGGTGCTGCCAGTGTTACTGGTTTCAGGCTGTTTTAGCTGCGCATCATAGGCAAGAGGATGATCGGGCAGTAACAGGGGATCATTTAAATCAATCGGTGTGCTGACATAGGTTCCGCGTCCGACTTCGCCAGTGGCAAGACCCAGGCGTTCGGCCTCGCGATAGGCGCGCGTGACGGTGCCAACCGTCACACCCAGATGATAGGCCATGTCTCGATGGGTCGGCAGGCGGTCCCCCGCCTGTAACTGCCCTTTTTCAACGGCATCGCCAATGGCATGCGCGATACGGCGGTAAACCGGGCCGTTTCCGGATGAGATGTCGGGGATCCATATTGTCATGGTGACAATGTTTAGTTTGACATGGATACAATGTCAATGACAAAAGGAAATCGATACAATTTGGAAGCAGGAGGAAAACATGACCAATTGTAACGATACAATCCGGTTTCCTGCGACTCTCGCAGGCGCGAATATGCAGCATGGCCAGAGCGCAGGGGATGCCAATGCAACCCGCCAGGGTTTTATGCGTGCAGCGGTGATCCGTCTGTTTTCATTCCTGGTGTCCGCGCAGAAAAAATCGCGTAATCGCAATAGTATACATCATCTTGATGACAGGTTGCTTCGCGATGTCGGCCTGTACCGGGTCGGTATTGATCATTATGTTGCAGCCCGGCTGGATGGTGACAGGCGCCCGCGCGGTTTTTAACCGCGCAGCGGTCGGAACACTTTGTCCCCTCGTGTTCCGGCCGCCACCCCTGTTTAGGGGTACAATATTGTTTCGTGAGGGGATCGCAATCCTGGATTGATCAATGGTCAAATTGCTAGATAAAGGGTACAATATGTTCACGGCACACGAATTGATGGAAGCAGCCGATTTTGTGCATGGCTATGTCGCGCCAACCCCGACCATAAGATGGCCCTTGATCGAACGTGCGACAGGTCTTTCCATTTATGTGAAGCATGAAAACCATACACGGCTTGGCGCGTTCAAGCTGCGGGGTGGTTTGACATTTTGCCGGTCCTTGACCCGGTCTGTCCAAATGATCAATGGCATTATCAGTGCCACGCGCGGCAATCACGGGCAAAGCCTGGCCTTTGCTGCCAGTGTGTTTGGGTTGCGTGCGACTATCATTGTGCCGCATGGCAATTCACGCGAGAAAAATGCCGCGATGCGCGCTCTTGGTGCCGAAGTGATCGAACATGGTGACGATTTTCAGGATGCGGCCGATTTTGCCCGGCTTAAGGCCGTTGAGGATGATCTGGTCATGGTGCCGCCTTTCCACCCGGAACTGGTGCGCGGTGTGGCCTCCTATGGCATGGAACTGTTTGAAGATGTCAAAGATATTGACCGTGTTTATGTGCCAATTGGCATGGGGTCGGGCATTTGCAGCCTGATTACCGCGCGCGATGCCCTGGGCCTTAAAACCGAGATTATCGGGGTGGTGGCAACAGGGGCCGATGCGGTGCGCCAGTCCTTTTTGCGCGGTGAAATATGCGAAACCGCCAGTGCCACGACCTTTGCCGACGGGGTTGCCTGCCGCAAGCCGGACTCGGCCTCGTTTGAGATTATCAAAAACGGTGCTGCCGATATTATTGCCGTAAGTGATGATGAAATCCGCCAGGCGATGCGGCTTTATTTCAGTGCGACACATAATGTGGCCGAAGGGGCCGGGGCCGTGCCACTGGCCGGGGTGATTGCCGACCGAGCGCGCGCCACGGGCAAGAAAAACGCCGTTATTTTAAGCGGTGCCAATATCGACCGCGATATATATGCCGAAATCCTGCAAGGAAGTAACCTTGATGAACCGCAAATTTGACGACCTTAACGACATTGGTGACATCTTCGCCCTGACCGGAGATATCGCCCGCAACTATTTACTGGCGGGCGAAGCGGCACCCGTTATTTGCGCTGATACCAGTGCCTTTGATCCGGCAGCCCCACTGCCGGCGCGCGGCGATGGTGCCGTTGCGGCCCTTGATGCCCTGAAAACCGAGATCCTGCCCCTCGTTGCCACCTCGACAGGGCCGCGCTATCTGGGGTTTGTCACCGGTGGTGCCACACCTGCCGCAATTGCAGGTGACTGGATCGCCAGTGCCATCGACCAGAATGCCACCGGGCCGGACGGCACTGTCACCGCCGCAGTTGAACAGCAGGTCCTGCACTGGATTTGCGATTTGGCCGGCTTGCCGCGCGGTCGTTTTGATGGCGTGCTAAGCACGGGGGCCACGGCATCCAACCTGTTGGCGGTTGTGACGGCCCGGCAATGGTGTGGCGAACAGGTTGGTGTTGATGTGGATGCGGATGGCGCGCTTGCCTTGCCATCATTCGAGGTTTTTTCCGCCACACCGCATGCCAGCATGATCAAGGATTTGTCGGTGGCCGGGGTCGGGCGTAACAACATTATTCGTGTTGCGACCGAACCGGGGACAGAGGCCATGCATGTGCATGACCTGGCGGCAAAACTTGAAAGCAGTACCTCAAAGGCGAAAATGGTGATCGCCAGTGCCGGTACCGTTAATGCGACAGATTTTGATGATCTGGTCGCCATTGCCGATTTGTGTGCCGCTTATGGCGCGTGGTTGCATGTTGATGCTGCCTTTGGCCTGTTTGCCGCCCTGGATGAGCGCCGCGTACATTTGCTTGCCGGTATTGAGCGGGCCGATTCCATTACGTCCGACGGGCATAAATGGCTGAACGTCCCCTATGATTGCGGCATTTTCCTAACCCGGCAGATTTCCGTTCTGGAAAAATGCTTTCGGGCTTTTGCGCCCTATCTTGAAACAAAGGCAGCGGGAAACAATTACACCAATCGGGGTGTCGAAAATTCCCGCAGGTTCCGCGCCCTGCCTTTATGGATGGCGATCAAGGCGTATGGGCGGGCGGGTTTTGCCGATATTATCCGGCGTAACTGTGACCAGGCGCGTGATCTGGCCCACTGGGTTGCGGACCATTCCGGTCTGGTTTTGTTGCGGGACCCGCAGCTTAATGTGGTGATGTTTTGTGGGATTGGTAATGATGATGCCAATCGTGCGTTGCTTGAACGCATTAACGCAACCGGCAAAGTGTTTTTGACGCCGACAATTTATGACGGCCGTTTTGGCTTTCGGGCAGCGTTTAGTAACTGGCGCACCCGGGATCATGACCTTGCAATTATCAAGGCCGCGATTGAGGATGTTCTGTAATCCATGTTTTGTCAGCGCGGCAGAAAAGTGCCCCCTTCATGCAGGTTTAGGAAAACGTGATGCGCAATACGACATTGCCGATTTATCAGCTTGATGCTTTTACCAATCATTTGTTTGCCGGTAACCCGGCGGCGGTGGTGCCGCTCACGCAATGGTTGCCCGATGACACCATGCAATTGATTGCGCTGGAAAATAACCTGTCTGAAACGGCATTTTTTGTCCCAGTCGAGGGTGGGGATGCCGACTTTCACATTCGCTGGTTTACCCCCACGGTCGAAGTGCCGTTATGCGGGCATGCAACACTGGCCAGTGCCTTTACGATTTTTAACCAGCTTGGCTTTGCGGGCGACGAAGTGCGCCTGCAAAGCAAAAGCGGCCTGTTAACCGCGCGCCGCGATGGTGATGCAATTGTGTTGAATTTTCCGGTACAACCGATTGTTCCCGAAGCGGTGGATGACGCGATTGTTGCGGCATTGTCGCCAGAAAAACCCAGCAAGACGTTCAAGGTTGTCAGCCGTGATACGGACCATGTGCTGGTCTATGAAAGCGGTAAAACCATTCGCGATATGAAACCGGATATGTCGGTGCTGGGCACACTTGCCGAACGCGGGGTAATTGTTACCGCACCATCCGATAGCGATGATTGCGATATGGTGTCGCGTTACTTTTTACCGGCCCTTGGCATTAATGAAGACCCGGTAACAGGCTATATGCATTGTGTGGTCGCCCCTTATTGGGCGGGCCAAATCGGCAAAGAAAATCTGACGGGGTATCAGGCATCGGCGCGGGGCGGCTTTGTTGATTGTATCGTTGATGGCGACCGGGTGCATTTAAAGGGCCGGGTGGTGCTGTATATGAAGGGTGAAATTTACCTGCCATAACGGCGATGCGATATTTGCGCTATTTGCGATATTATGATGGTGCGCGCCGGTGTTTCGCGGGCGCCATATGGGTTACAAACACCCCGTCAATATGTGGTATTGGCGGGGTGTTGTGCATCACGCGGCATGATGGGCAATTTGATTGTCAAAATTAAAGGTCGTGCCGGTGATGAAATCGGCATCCGGCCCGGCCAAAAAGGACAGGCCATATGTGATGTCGCCCACAAGTGCGGTGTTCCCGAAGGAAGCCGTTAACTTGCTGCGTTCACGAAAGTTCGATTGCAGGCGGTTGATGGTCACATGCTTGGGCGAAAGCGATTTTGCACTATCGGTGAGCAAATCATGCAGCGGGCTGTGCATGTTGGTGTTTTGGGCATTGCCCGTGTGGGGGCTGATCGCAGAATTGCCAATGGTGATAATGCGCCCGCCATCGCGAATGACCGGGCCAATCGCCTCGATCGCGGCTTTGCTGTATAGGCGTTCGTCATCTTGTAAAACGAACGAGACATTGTTGGTGACAAGAATGTCAACCTGGCCAAAATCCTGTATCACCTGCGCTATAAGGGCCTTGATGCCTGAAATGCGGTCGCAATTAATGGCGTAGCCGCGGGCATTGACCCCGCGTGCTTCCAGCCCGGTCACAATACCTGCGGCATTCCAGGCGTTTTCCGGGTGGCTGATAATAACGTCTGCGCCCTGGTTTGCCAGGGTTTGGGCACTTAATGCCCCCATTCCATAATGTCCGTCGGTAACAATGGCAATTTTGCCTGCCAGTGGTTTGTTCATAACCATTCTCCGTAAAGCGGTTTTCGCTGTATGAACAAACCATAGAAGTCGTGGCCGTCAGGGCATAGCCCCATATGTTACGACTTACCGTTCATGATATGGAACGATGTCGGGCTGAATTTCATTTTTTATCATGCAAGGCGTTTTGTTGTTTCGGGTGTGTTTTACGCGTTTTACCTTGCCCGCAGATCATAAAACGCGTTGGCCCAAACGGGGCATATTAAAACACTAACGGGTCAGGCGCTGTAGCCACCATCAACGTTTAACACGGTGCCGGTAATATAGGACGCCATCGGGCTGGCAAGAAAGGCAATCGCGGCGGCGACCTCTTCGGCCATGGCGGGGCGACCCAGCGGCACGGCGGTTTTATAGGGGATGGGGTATTTTGCCAGCGGGTCGAGAAGTTCGTCATCAACAAAACCCGACTGTACGACATTCACCGTGATGTTGCGCGGGGCAAGGTCGCGTGCTGCCCCCTTTGTATAACCAACCATTGCGGCCTGGGTGGCGGTAAAATCGGCCAGGCCGCTGGTGCCGGCATGGGCACACAGACAGGACCCCAGGGTAATGATGCGCCCGCCATCGCGCATCAGGGGGGCTGCCGTGCGAATGGTGGATGTGGTGGCGCAAAAATTGACTTTATGCTGGCGTTTGATGCCTTTGAGGTCGGCATCTTCATTGTCCACCTGGCCGCAAACGGCGATGGCGGCAGCATTGATCAGAATATCGAGCCTGCCAAAATGGGCAATTGCGGTTTGCACCATCGCATTGACCTGAAGGCAATCGGCGGGGTCGGCCTCGAAGGATTTGGCTTCGACATTCAGGGCCTGCAGTTCAGCGATCATCTCCTTTGCGGCTTGTCGGTTGCAGACATAGCCAATGGCAATGTTTGCACCCTGTTCGGCAAGCATGCGGGCGGTTGCCGCGCCAATTCCGAAAGATCCCCCCGTTATCAGGGCGACTTTGCCGCTTAGAAGTTTGGTCATGGTAGCTCCGGCTGAATTTTAGAAGACCGATTCATCGACGATGGTTGCGAATTTAGAATTTGTAAGACATGGACAGTAGTCCCTTTTTGCGTCACCCTGCGTTCATCATATGGAACAATGGGGTCAGTCATGCAGGACTTGAATGATCTTTTTTACTTTGCGCAGGTCGTGTCGCATGGCGGTTTTGCGCCTGCCGGGCGTGCCCTGAACCAGCCAAAGTCAAAATTGAGCAGACGTGTAGCACAACTTGAAGACCGGCTGGGTGTCAAATTGATTGAAAGGTCCAGCCGCCGTTTCCGGGTGACGGAACTGGGCCAGGCCTTTTACGACCGCTGTGCCAATATCCTGAACGAAGCCGAAGAGGCCGAAGCCATTGTTGCCGAGGCCAAAGGCGTTGAGCAGGGGGTGGTGCGCATCAGTGTGCCGCCGGCGATGCTGGAAACGGCATTGGCCGAAGTGCTGGCCGATTTTAGCGAAAAATTCCCCAAGGTGCAGTTGCGCGTCATGGCAACCAACCGCCGTGTCGATTTGATCGAAGATCGCGTGGATGTGGCCTTCCGGGTGCGTGATTCGCTGGATACCGATGCCACATTGATTGTCAAAACCCTGGGCCTTGCCGATGCCGTGATGGTGGCAAGCCCGGCCCTGGTGCAAAAACTGGGGCCGGATTTTACGGTTGATGACATTAACCGCTATCCCACGCTCAGCATTAAGGGCGAAGATAGCGATACCATTCGCTGGCAACTGGTTGGGCCCAATGACGATACCCGCATGCTTGATGTCAGCCCGCGTTTGGCAACCAGCGATATTTCGATGATCCGTCAATGTGCCTTGCGCGGCCAGGGCATTGCCCTTTTGCCGCGTTTTAGCACCCATCACGCCATTCAGGCCGGGCGTTTGGTGCAGGTTCTGCCCGAATGGCGGTCGGTTGGCGGTATTGTGCATATTCTGTTTAAGGCGCGCCGTGGTTTGCCCCCGGCGGTGCGGGCCCTGATCGATCATTTGACCGAACGGGCGCGCGAACGCACCCTGTGGGAATGTGACGAAGCCCTGGAGCGGTTGTGCCCGCATTATATTTGTGGCGAGGGCGAGATCGAAAAAAGCCTGATATCGGGCGCGTTTGCAAGCGAACCTGAACCACAGGTTAGGGCCTGACCTCCCTAAAGGCAGGCAGACAAAACAGAAAATCCGTGTAACCGTAACCGTTCTATAATGGTCTCGGTGATTGTCACAATCGAGCCCGGCTGGCAAAATAGGCGTGGCCTTTTGATATTTGCCAAGGCGTTGCTGCGCGATTTTTATTGACCACAAGGCGGTGCTTTCGGCTAAGTATTGGGTGATTTAAAAATTGAGACTCCCCCGGCAAGACGGGGGACTTCCCGTATTTCGGGTTGTAAAAGGCGATTTGCGACAGGGGAAATTCAACGTGCTAGACAATGTCGTCGCAAGCAGTGCGACACCGTTGCAGATGTGGGTTGTGCTTGCGCTGGTCGCGGGTTCGCTCGTGCTTTACGCTTGGGAACGCATCTCGCTTGAGCTGACGTCGATGACGATCATCGCCGTTCTCTTGCTGTTTTTTAATATTTTTCCGCTCAACAATGCCGATGGCGATAACCTTTTGGGGCCTGCTGCCATCATGTCGGGTTTTGCCAACCCGGCCCTGATGACGGTGCTGTCCTTGCTGGTGGTGGGGCAGGCGCTGGTTCTGACCGGCGGGGTCAGTTATATCGCCGGCTTGATTACCGAACATGGGGGCAAAAACGCCTCGCTGGCCATATTTGTTGGTTTGTTTGTGGTCATGCTGCTGTCGGCGTTTTTGAATAATACGCCGGTGGTGGTGATCTTTATTCCCATCATTCAGGCACTGGCCGATCGTATTAAACGATCGCCAAGTTCCTTGATGATCCCGTTGTCCTTTGCCGCCATTCTGGGGGGTATGACAACGCTGATCGGCTCCTCGACCAACCTTCTGGTTTCCAGTTCGCTGATCGAACTGGGGATGGACCCGCTGGAGTTTTTTGAATTCAGTGTCGTTGGTGGCGTGCTGGCCTTGTTCGGGTTTGTTTATGTGTTGCTGATTGCACCACGTTTATTGCCGGCCCTGGCCTCCATGAGCAGCCGTTTGACCAAACCCGATGGCAGCGGCAAACAGTTTATTGCCCAAATCACGGTGGGTCCGGCCTCGAAAATGATCGGGACAAAGCCGGTTGCCGGGTTTTTCAAAAACCTGCCCAATGTGACCATTCAAATGATTGTGCGGCGCGAACATGCCGACCTGCCGCCTTTCGACGAACATATGGAAATTCAGCCCGGTGACGTGCTGGTGGTTGCCGCCACCCGCAAGGCCCTGACCGAAGCCCTGCAAAAGGACCCGGGCCTTCTTCATGCCGAGGCCGCAGCGGTGCATCAGGAACCGGGCAATGGCAATAGCGAAAACAAATCCAGCCAGCTTCTGGCCGAGGTGATGCTGCCACCCGGATCACGCCTGATTGGCTTTAACCTGGAGCAGATCGGTTTTCGCTATCAATATAAGTGCCTGGTACTGGGCATTCAGCGGCGGTCGCGCATGATTCGCACGCAAATGACGGAAATCCGGCTTGAGGCCGGTGACGTGCTGCTGGTGCAGGGCCGGTCCGAGGATGTGGAAGCCCTGCGCACCATTCGCGATGTTGTGTTGCTGGAATGGTCCACCCGCGCGTTGCCGCGTCCGTTTCATGCCCGTCGTGCGGCCTTTATCTTTTTGGGTGTTATCGGCCTTGCCGCAACCAGCATTGTACCCATCATGGTCTCCAGCTTTATCGGGGCGGGGCTTATGATTGCGTCTGGCGCGTTGAATATGCGCCAGGCCGCCCGGGCGATTGACCGGAAAATTGTCCTGCTGGTGGCAGCCGCCCTGGCATTGGGCAATGCGTTGCAGGCCACTGGCGGGGCGTCCTATGTTGCGGATATCTTGCTTTCGACTTTGCATGGCGCGCCAGCACCGGTGATTTTGTCGGTCTTTTTCCTGATGGTGGCGGGCTTTACCAATGTTCTGTCAAATAATGCCTGCGCGGTGCTGTTTACCCCGATTGGCATTGGCATGGCGCAAAAGCTGGGCGTGCCGCCGCATGTATTTGCCATTGCGGTGGTGATGGCGGCTAACTGTTCGTTTGCATCCCCTGTTGGTTATCAAACCAACCTTTTGGTGATGGGGCCAGGGCATTACCGCTTTGTCGATTTTCTTAAATCCGGGACCCCGCTGATCCTGCTTTTGTGGGTTGTGTTTAGCCTTTTTGCCCCGTGGTATTACGGCATTTCAATGTAGCCATTGGGCCCTTCTTTTAGCGCAGACAAAGCCCCGATGATCACAGCCGATCATCGGGGCTTTTTTTTCAAGGCAGGGCTAATTTTTGCATATCCGCTTTAGGAATGCAGTTGCCTATGATTTTGGAAAACTTTCGACGCACCAGTCAATAAATGCCCGCACCGTGGGCGAAAGATGTCGGTTGCGCGGATACATGATTGATATTGTTTCGCGCGGCCCGTGAAAAGTCGGTAGGACTTCTTGCAGGTTCCCGTCTTTTATTGCTGACTGTACAACATAACTGGCAGCACGGATCAGGCCCAGTCCCTCGATGCCGCACGTCAAATAGGATTCGGTATCATTGACCCGTGGTGTGTCAGAGGCACGCATGGTTACAGGTCGTCCCTCGATCTCGAACGTCCAGTCCGTCGGGCGTCCGGTTCTGCTTGATAAATACCCTATTTTGCGATGGTGTTGCAGGTCGCCAGGCGATTGTGGATAGCCATATTGTTTAAAATAGTCGGGGGACCCGCAAATGGTCCATTTGAAGTCTCCGATCTTGCGGATGACCAGGCTGGTTGTATCTGCGGGGGTGCCGGTGCGGATAACGCAATCGATTCCGGTTTTTATCAAATCTGCAATTTGGTCACTGGTCGTCAGGTTGAGCCTTACATCGGGATAACGGGCCATAAAGTTTTTGACTTTGGGCAATATAAAATGACGCGTGATCGAGGCCGGGGCATCGACCCGTAATGTGCCGTTTATCGTTTTACCATGGCCGGGAAAGGATGCCTCGACATCATCGATCTCGGCCAGAATGCGATGGCATGCCTCGTAATAGGCTGTGCCATCAGCCGTAAGGCTGATTTGCCGGGTTGTGCGCTGGAGAAGCTGAACGCCAAGACTGCTTTCCAGTTCCTTTATGGCTCGGGTAACCGTAGAGGGGGGCAATGAGAGTGTTTCGGCGGCTTTGCCAAATCCTTCGGCGTCGACCACCCTGATAAATACCTGCATCGCTTTTAATCGATCCATGACGGCCTCCTGGGGATATGAGCAAATCCGCATTCGTTGTTGGTTAACGCTGTTTTGCGATGTTGCGCGACAGCGGGAGCGCACATCTCGTCGCAAACAATTGGTGTTTATGGAATAATAAAAGTATCGAAGGTTAAAATGTGTACGATTTTGATCGGATATCTTGCACTGGACGCTGGATTTTAGGTTTATTATTCCATTTTTGCTAATAGAAAAACTCGAAATCGATTATGGTTTGTGAGGGGTGTTTGGGCTGATTATTCCGCATCAACGGACGCCATATACGGGCGTTCCCATGTTTGTAACAAAGGAATAATCATGCCTGATGCTATCTCTTCCAATTCGGTGTTGCCTGTGCTGGTTTTGGGGGCGGGTCAACTTGGCCTTGCTGTTTTGCGCGAACTTGCCCCCCGGCTGGACCCGGCGCTTAATCCGCTTACGGTTGTTATTGCACCCTCAAGTCTTCAGTCGGAAAATGCGGCCGATATCGCGCTTGTCCGTGAGCTGAAGGGACTAGGGGCCAGCGTCGTGGGCTTTGATCTGGGGAAAACATCAACGGGCGAACTGGCCGACCTCTTTCGCCCTTTCCATACAGTTGTAAGTTGTACGGGGTTCGTTGCGGGTAAGGGAACCCAGCTAAAGATCACCAATGCGGCCTTGGACGCTGGCGTTTCGCGGTATTTTCCATGGCAGTTTGGTGTTGATTACGACATTGTCGGCCATGGAAGCCATCAGGATGTTTTTGACGAACAATATGATGTGCGGTTGCTTTTGCGGGCACAAAACAAGACCGAATGGGTCATTGTTTCAACCGGCATGTTCACCAGCTTTTTGTTCGAGCCAGCCTTTGATGTTGTAAACCTTGAGCGGAAAACCATTCATGGGCTGGGGAGCTGGGATTCGAGGGTTACCGTGACAACGCCGGAAGATATTGGGTTGTTAACCACAGAAATAATTCTCGCCGAACCAAGGTTTGTTGACGAAGTGGTGTTTGTGGCGGGGGATACGCTTTCCTATGGTCAACTGGCTGACATCGTCGAAGAAGTTACAGGCGAGACTTTTACCAGAGAAGAATGGACGCATTCAGTTCTGGCGAAACATCTTGAAGGGCAGCCAAAGGACACCATGGCAAAATACCGTGCCGCATTTGCCCAAAGTGACGGTATGCATTGGCCGAAGTCCGAAACTTTTAATGCTGCTAACAATATTGAAACGGTAGACGTGAAAGGCTGGCTTCGCCAACGGTTGGCCAAAAGCTAGCATGTTCTGTTTGTGAGGGTGAATTGTGCCTTGTTGGGGCATTTCCTTGACGAACAAATGTTCCGATTAATGTTTTAAAATCGAAAGCCGGTTTGAAGAAGTGCCTTCAGGCCGGCTTTTGCGGTGTTCGGGATGAAACCGGTTTTGGGGGCGGGCATACCCAAATCGGCATTAACCCTTGCATTGAACGCGTTTGACTTTTGCAATCAAGGCAATAGGATCGCGCTTCGTTTTTGTGAATGTGCCGTGAAATTGCCGGAAGAACCGGTATTGCGGTGTTTTTTCCGTCTGATCAGGAACAGCCCCATGGTCGATATTGCCAATTTTCCCAAGCCTGCCAATCGCCCTGCCAGCCCTAATTTTTCGTCGGGTCCGTGTAAAAAACGCCCCGGCTGGTCTGCAGATGCGCTTGAAACCGAGGTTCTGGGGCGTTCGCATCGATCTCCATTGGGCAAATCCCGCCTGGAAGAAGCGATTGACCGCACGCACGACCTTTTGAACCTGCCCGAAGGTTATTTGGTGGGGGTTGTGCCCGCATCCGATACCGGGGCGGTGGAAATGGCATTATGGTCGATGCTGGGCGCGCGCGGCGTCGATATGCTGGCGTGGGAAAGCTTTGGCTCAACCTGGGTGACGGATGTTGTAAAGCAGCTGAAACTTGACGATGTCCGTGTGCTTGAGGCCGATTACGGCAAGCTGCCGGATCTGGGCCAGGTTGATTTTGACCGCGACGTGGTCTTCACCTGGAACGGGACGACAGCCGGCGTGCGCGTGCCCAATGGTGACTGGATTGCCGACGACCGCAAAGGCCTGACCTTTTGTGACGCGACATCGGCGATTTTTGCCATGGAACTGCCTTGGGAGAAGCTCGACGTTGTGACCTATAGCTGGCAAAAAGTGCTGGGCGGCGAGGGTGGTCACGGGGTGATTATCTTAAGCCCGCGGGCAGTTGAACGCCTTGAAAGCCATGTTCCGGCCTGGCCGATGCCGAAAATCTTCCGCATGACCAAGGGTGGCAAGCTGATTGACGGTATTTTCCGGGGTGAAACCATCAATACCCCGTCGATGCTGGTGGTCGAGGATGCGATTGATGCCCTGAAATGGGCCGAGGAAATTGGCGGCCTGGCCGGCCTTTTGGCCCGCACCCGTGAAAATCGCCGTTTGTTGGATGATTGGCTTACCCAAAGTGACTGGGCTGCTGATTTGGCGGAAAAGCCTGAGACGGTCTCGAACACTTCGATGTGCATCAAGATTGTCGATCCGTGGGCGCTGGAACAGGATGAAAAAGTCCAGGCGGCGTTGCCAAAACGCATTTCCAAGCTGCTGGAAAGCGAAAAAGTCGCCTATGATATTAATGGCTATCGCGATGCACCTCCCGGCTTGCGGATTTGGGGTGGGGCGACTGTAGAATCCAGCGATATCAGTGCGTTATTGCCCTGGCTTGACTGGGCCTATGCGATTGCCAAAACTGAAATTATCGAAGGCTGATTAACGGAATTGCGATAATATTTGCGTTTTTCGGGTTTTCCCGTTGCCCTGTGCCTCACAACGCGGTAGTAACCGCTACCGGATGCACAGGGCAAGACGCATGCGACCGTTAAACCTTGCCCAAATTTGCACGCACAGTCCGGAAAGTCTGAACACATGACCGAACTCGCCAGGAAAGCCCTTCTCCCCGCCGGCTTGCAGGATGTCCTGCCGGTGGTTGCTGCACAGGAAGCTGAAATCCGCGAAAAGCTGATGGCGAGTTTCGCCCTGGCTGGCTATGACCGCGTAAAAACGCCGCTGGTCGAATTTGAAGAAAGCCTGCTTGAAGGCGCTGCCCCCGAACTTGCCAAACAAACCTTTCGTTTAATGGACCCGGTGTCTCATCGCATGATGGGGGTTCGTTCCGATATGACCCCGCAGGTGGGGCGTATTGCAGCCACCCGTCTTAAGGATGATCCGCGTCCGTTGCGCCTGGCTTATTCTGGCGATGTGTTGCGCATTGAGGGTACCCAGCTGCGCCCGGAACGCCAGTTCGCCCAGGTTGGCGCGGAACTGATTGGTGTTTCCAGTGCTGCTGCTGATACCGAAATTGTCCTGCTGGCCCTTGAGGCCCTTGATAATGTGGGTTTGCCCGATGTGTCGGTTGATTTGAACCTGCCAACATTGCCGTCCCGCCTGTTTGAAGCCTTTGCTGTTGCGCCCGATGAACGCGAAAAACTGACCGAGGCGCTTGAGCGCCGCGATGTTGCCGCGATCAAGGCGGCAAACGGCCCGGTCACGGATGTGCTTGTGACGTTGCTGGAGGCCGCAGGCCCTGCCAGCACCGCATTGCCGCGCCTGAAACGGCTGGAGCTGCCGCTTGGCGCGTCCGAGGATTTGCACCGCCTGATCGAGGTGGCCGAGCGTATTCTGGCATCCGACCTTGATGCCTCCTTGACGGTAGACCCGGTTGAAATGTCCGGTTTCCGCTATCAGACCGGGGTCAGCTTTACCATTTTTGGCAAACATGTGCGTGGTGAATTGGGCCGGGGTGGCCGTTATCGTGCGGGCGGTGCCAGTGGCGAAGCGGCAACCGGTATGTCATTATTCATGGATACGGTTTTGCGTGGCCTTGAAAGCCCGACGGCAACATCGCGGGTTTATTTGCCGCTGGGTGTGGCCCAGCATGAAGCGCGCACATTGCGCCGCGACGGCCATGTGACCATTGCTGCCCTTGAAGGGGCAGCCGAAGCCAAAACAGCCGATGCCGCCCGCAAGGAAGCGGTACGAATGGGCTGTGACTTTATTTATCTGGATGGGCGGGTTGAACCGCTAGATGCGTAGGCTTTCGCTGGCGAAGTGAAGCTGTTTTTTATCGCTCAAGGAGTTTTGCGATGACCAATGTTGCCGTGATCGGTTCCCAGTGGGGGGACGAAGGTAAAGGCAAGATCGTTGACTGGCTGTCAGAACGTGCGGACGTTGTCGTTCGGTTTCAGGGTGGTCACAATGCCGGTCATACGCTGGTAATTGACGGCAAGGTTTATAAACTGAGCCTGCTGCCGTCCGGTATTGTGCGCGACAAGAAATTGTCCGTGATTGGCAATGGTGTTGTTGTCGACCCGTGGGCCTTGCTGGCCGAAATTTCGCGCCTGCAGGAACAGGGTGTTTCCATTACCCCGGAAAACCTGCGTGTCGCCGAAAATGCCTGCCTGATTTTGCCGCTGCATGGCAATCTGGACAAGGCCCGCGAAGCCGCCGCCACCGGCAATAACAAAATTGGCACCACCGGCCGCGGTATCGGCCCGGCATATGAAGACCGCGTGGGTCGCCGTGCCATTCGTGTTGGGGATCTGGCGGATGAAGAATTGCTGGCTGCCAAGGTTGATAACCTGCTGACACACCATAATGCGCTGCTGCGCGGCCTGGGCCAGCCGGAAGTGGATGGTGCGGAACTGCTGGCACAGCTTAAGGAAATCGCCCCGAAAATTTTGCCCTTTGCCGATACGGTTTGGAAATCGCTGAACCAGTTTAAAGAAGCAGGTAAGCGTATCCTGTTTGAAGGTGCGCAGGGCACGATGCTCGATATCGACCACGGCACTTATCCGTTTGTCACCTCGTCGAACACCATTTCGGGTTCGGCCGCAGGTGGATCGGGCATTGGGCCGTCGGGTGTCGGTTATGTTTTGGGGATTACCAAGGCTTACACCACCCGCGTTGGCGAAGGTCCTTTCCCGTCTGAATTGTTTGATGCCGATGGCGAACGCCTGGGTGAACGCGGCCATGAATTTGGCGTGGTGACGGGCCGTAAGCGCCGTTGTGGCTGGTTTGATGCCACGCTTGTCCGTCAGTCGGTCAAGGTTAATGGCATTCATGGTATCGCGCTGACCAAGCTTGATGTGCTTGATGGTTTTGAGGAAATCAAAATCTGCACCGGTTATGACATTGATGGCGAGATTTACGATTATCTGCCCGCCAATCAGCGCCTGCAGGCCAAGGCCAAGCCGGTTTATGAAACCATTCCCGGTTGGTCGGAAACCACGATGGGCGCGCGCAGCTGGGCCGACTTGCCGGCCAGTGCCATTAAATATGTTCGCCGGATCGAAGAACTGATCGAGGCACCGGTGGCACTGCTGTCCACCAGCCCGGAACGTGATGACACCATTCTGGTTCACGACCCGTTCAGTGCCTGATTGAAACTGGAATATTGATGCGAAAACCGCCCGCTTTGTCGGGCGGTTTTTGTTTATGGATGGCTCTTCGCCTTTTGCGATAACGTCTTGCCCGTAACGGTTAAGGGAAGTATCGTTTAGGGGACTATATCCAGCGTGTTCACGAACTTTTAAATTGCGGGTCCGATGGCTGATAACGCAAAGATGCAACCCGAAGATGCGTCATCCGGGCCAGATATGGACTTGGAAGACGAAGAAGCGGGACTGGGTCAAGAAGACCAGAATGCACCGTCGTCAAATGTGCCGCCGCCCAAAACCGACGGCAGCAGACATGTTGATGTTGGCAATTTCCGGGTTTTTCCCGATCTAAGATTGCCTGAATTCGATACTGGTCCGGCGCAGGCCTTTGTTGCCGAGGGCATTAAACGCGATGATGGCGCGATTTTTGCGCTGGTGGCTGATCCGACTTTGCCCACCCGTTCTGAACTTTTGCGTGTGCTGTCGGGCATGCGTATTGGCGGGCAGGTGGACCTGCTGGATTACGATATTGCCTATTGGCCGCCGCTCGATCGCGCGACAATGGTCTGTTTTTATTCCAAGCCGAAGGGCAGCAAGGTATTTACCGATGGCGGAAAAAAAGCCGTCATTGACGAGCACGACCTGCCAACCAAGGTCATTGTGCCGCTGATCAATATTCTGACGGTTCTGTCGGATAAAAATCTGGCCCATCGTAATATTCGCGCCGATAATCTCTTCTATACCGATGACAAACGCGACAGCGTTATGGCCGGGGATTGTGCATCCTGCCCGGCAGGGTTCGCCCAACCGATTGTTTATGAAACGATTGACCGCATGTTGGCCGATCCGGCCGGGCGCGGGGCCGGGGCCTTGTCTGATGATATGTATGCCTTGGGGGTGACGCTTGCCGCCCTGGGCATTGGTCATACGCCGCTATCGAAGTTTTCTGATGCGGAAATTGCCGATATGAAACTGGCCCGTGGTTCGTTTCAAACACTTTCGGCACATGAAAAACTGCCCCTGACCCTGATCGAGCCTATCCGTGGCATGTTATGTGACGATTACGAGGAACGCTGGGGCCTGACAGAGCTGAATAACTGGCTTGATGGCCGCCGGGTCAAACCGGTGCAAGGGAATACCGAACGCCGGGCTGCGCGGGCGCAAAATATAGGTGGGCGCGATTATTATACCGCGCGCGGCCTTGCCAATGGCATTTTTAAAAATTGGGCGGCGTCTCTGGCACCCTTGCGCGATGGCGTGGTCGAGGTATGGTTGCGGCGCGGCATGAATGATACTGATCGTTCCAATGCCATGTCCGAAGCGATGCGGCAAATGGCGTGGTCGGGCAGTGATAAGCGCACGGCCGAAGATGTGCTGATATCGCGCGGGATTGCCATTCTGGATCCCGATGGGCCTGTGCGCCACAAAACCTTTTCGGCGATGCTCGACGGGGTTGGGCCCATGCTGTCTTATGATGTGCAGCATGGCGAGGGGGCCAAGAATTTTTCAGAAGTTATTGTGCGCGATTTGCCGACTTTCTGGTTTGCACGCATTAGCGGTTTTCGCCCCGAAATTCAGTCCCAGCAGCAAACTTACAAAAGCCTGCGTTATTACATGCAGCAGCAAAGCATGGGCTATGGCTATGAACGTTGCCTGTATGCGTTGGTGAAAAATCAGCATTGCCTAAGCCCGCTTGTCGAAAGCGAATATGTCATTCATATCGCACAGCTTTTGCCCGCCCTGGAAAAGGTGGCATCGGTCACCCCGCATAGCAACTGGCCGGTTGACCGGCATATTGCGGCCTTTATTGCCGTCCGTTTGCAAGATGACACCGAACCGCAATTAACCGCCTTGCAAAATCCCGGCGACGAGGTGGAATTCAGCCGGTCGATCATTAGCCTGTTGGCGCTGGTGCAGTGGCGTCACGGGCCGGATAGTTTGCCCCATCTTGGCCTGTGGGTGGCACGTTTGATGGAACCGGCGACCAAAGTATTCCACAGTCGCGAACGGCGCGAAAAAGTGGAACGCGAAATTCCCAAGCTGGCAAAGCGCGGTAATCTGGTCGAGCTTTACAACCTGATCAATGATGAAAAGGAACGCCGCAAGGACCAGGACGAGTTCATTTCTGCGGTTGAAGAATATTCCGCTGCCGATAGCGAGGTGTTTGACCTTGAAACGTCGGGTTCTGCCCGCATGATCCTGGCCGAGCAGATTGGCCGCCAGGTGGCGTCATTTGCCTCGACAATGATCGCACTTCTGACGGTGTCGGCCCTGTTCATGATGACGGTATGGTAAGGGGGCACCAACATGGCAAAAAATAAAAAAAAGCCAGCAAACGGGAAGCCCAAAAAATCTGGCGGGTTGTCTTTTTTCGCCATTTTGGTGATGGGCGTTTTGCTGTTTATGGTCGCCTTGCCAACCTTCATTACATTGGTGGTGGGCTTGCTGCCATCGGTTTTGGCTTTTCTGTGCGACCGGCATCACGGGCGTTATCTGGCGCGGTGTGTGTTCGGGTTGAATTTTTCCGGCGTGGCCCCTTATGTGATGGAGCTATGGCATGATGGCGGCCAAAGTGTCTCCATCGCCACCCAGCAACTGCTTGATCCGATGACGATGGTGATCATGTATGGTTCGGCGGGGTTGGGATGGTTGATGTATTTGGCCATGCCGCCCATTGTTGCCAATGTTCTGAACCTGACAGCCCAACGGCGTACCGTTGAACTGCGCGAACAGCAGCGCGAACTGGTTAAGGTTTGGGGTGAAAACCTGATTTCCGAAATTGAAAAAGGTAACCGTTAGGCGGTTTTATCGTGCGGGGCGGCATATGCCGTTTGGGAGAGGGTGGATACAAACAGCAAGAACGGCCAATGGCCGTTCTTCAGCGCGGGCAAGAAACCAGGGGCCTTGCCCGCCATGCTGGAATGTTGTTAACCCTGCATCTTCTGGCGGATTTTTTCAAAGGCGCGAACTTCAATCTGACGAATGCGTTCGCGTGAAATGCCATAAGTCACGCTGAGGTTTTCAAGTGTAACGGGTGTTTCGTACAGGCGACGCTGTGTCAGGATGTCGCGTTCACGGTCATTCAACCCGGACATCGCGTCTTTGAGCATGGACATGCGCTGGACAAATTCCTGGCGGCGGCCCAGGCTGGATTCCTGGTCTTCCTCTTCGCTTTCAAGCCAGTCCAGCCATTCGCCTTCACCTTCAACCCGCACCGCTGCATTCAGCGAGTGATCTGGGCCGGAAAGCCGGCGGTTCATCATGACCACATCTTCTTCCGAAACATTCAGCTTTTCGGCAATTGTTTCGACCTGTTCGCGGGTCATGTCGCCTTCTTCAATGGCCTGCATCTGGTTTTTCAGCTTGCGCAGGTTAAAGAACAGCTTTTTCTGCGATGCTGTCGTGCCGATTTTGACCAGCGACCAGGAATGCAGGATATATTCCTGAATGGCAGCACGGATCCACCACATGGCGTAAGTGGCCAGGCGAAAGCCCTTGTCCGGGTCAAAGCGTTTTACCGCCTGCAGAAGACCGATATTGCCCTCGGAGATCAGTTCGTTGATCGGGAGGCCATAACCGCGGTAAGACATCGCGATTTTTGCAACCAGACGTAGATGGCTGGTAATCAGTTTCTCCGCGGACCGATCATCCTGATGGTCCCGGTAGTGTTCCGCCAGGGCGGTTTCGATCTCTGGTGCCAACATTGGATACCGACGGATACGCTGTAAGTAGCCCGTCAAGCCGTCCGGTGAAATCGACAATTCTGCTGCATTACCCTGTCTCATTGGTGCCTCCCAATGCGCTCGTTAAAACGTGCATGAACCCCAAGCACTGAAAACAAGGTATACAGACGTATTAGTCAGCGTCAATATAAAATTAAGAGAAAAGTATACTTCAATTGAAACTTAAGGATAGGTTTAGCGCCATGTATATAGCTATCAGATCATCTGGAAGGGGAGCCTTGAAACTGATGAACTCACCCGTCCTAGGGTGAGCAAAACCAAGGGTTTGCGCATGGAGTGCCTGTTTTGAAAAATTGGCCAGAACGGCCTGCGACGATGGTTTAAGGTGCCTAACCGGACGAGATTTACTGTAAACTGGATCACATACCAGTGAATGTCCGATATGAGCCATATGTACCCGTATTTGGTGTGTTCTCCCGGTCGCAAGCTTGCATTTGACAACAGATGCCAAGGAGTCGGGACGATTCTCTATCACCTTATAGTAGGTAAGTGCCGGTTTTCCCCCGGTGCTGAGAACGGCCATTTTCTTGCGGTTTCGGGGGCTGCGACCGATATTTCCCGCAATTTTACCCTCCGCCGGCGAGGGGCAGCCCCATACAATCGCAATATAGGTGCGTTCAATATTTTCCTTATCCTCGGCAAACAGCTTGGACAGGGCGCGGTGCGCCATATCATTTTTGGCAACAACCATTGCGCCGCTGGTGTCTTTGTCCAGGCGATGGACAATGCCGGGCCGTTTAACCCCGCCAATGCCCGACAGGCTGTCTCCGCAATGGGCCAAAAGGGCATTAACCAGCGTGCCGCTTTCATTGCCGGCTGCCGGATGCACCACCATGCCGGCCGGCTTGTTAATGACCAGCAGGTCATCATCTTCGTATAAAACGTCAAGGGCGATGGTTTCGGCCTCGGGAATTGCTGGTTCAGCGGGCGGGATTTCCAGGGCCATGGTTTGCCCGGCCCGCACCTTGACCGAAACACTGTCTTTGACCGTCCCGTCAATTGTCAGATGCCCGTCGGTGATCAGGGCCTTTAACCGCGAGCGTGATTCTTGCGGCCATGCCCGGGCCAGGACCCGGTCCAGGCGTTCACCGGCATCTTCGGCCTGGGTGAGATAAACCAGATTATTTTCATCATGGGTCGCATCGGACATGGAACAGCAATTTCATCACTAAATGGTCGGAAAAAGGACAAAGCCACATGGCGGCATCATCTTAGCAGCTTGCACCGGGCTTGCCACTTGGGCTGGCGCAACATAGCGAAAAAACAGTTATTTGCAATTGCCCTGCCGTGGGGGGTGATATGTGTTTATTCCGGGCATGATGCGGGTAATGCCTTGGTTGAAGAAGGGTCTTTCTGTATGGTGCAGGTGTTGCTTTAGTCACTGTGCGGAAAGAATATGCGCGTTATAAAAATACTTGTGGCCGTCATGGCGGTGTTGATTCTGGTTGGCATTGCGCTGGTGGTTTATGGTTTGCAGCGTGACAAGGCTGCCCGACAGGCTGGCAATGCCACGACCCAGACCGTCAATCTGGAACCAAAGGCCCCGATTTCGGAGGGCGCGGGCGGCACCAATATGGCCCCGGTTGGCAATAATGATGACGCACTTGAAGATCCGCTTGATGAGCCGTTTGGCACCATCCCTGTTGATTTGGCAGCCGATGAGAAGCTGCTTTCCTTCCGTGTGGATGGTGATCGTGCGTTTTTGCATCTTACCGGGCCCAAGGGCGCGCGCATTGTGGTTGTCTCCATGATCGACAAAAGCGTTCTTGGTCAGATTTTGTTGATGAAGCCGAACTGAGCAAAAGCGGCTTCTTGATAAAAGTGCGCAGGTCTTTGACGGGACGTGGTGAGGATGATGATTGTGGATAGGGTCGTCATTTCCCAACAATTGTTAGATGAAATCCGCGATCATGCGGCGCAAAGCTGGCCGATGGAATGTTGTGGGTTGCTGATTGGCCGCCAAAACAGGCCCGACAACAGCCCGCAAAGCGATAAGACAATGCGCGAACAGGTTATTTCGCGCATTGTGGTTTCTGCCAATGTCGCGGCAGACCCGGCCATGACATTTGAAATTGATCCCGGCTTGCTGGTGCGGACCCATCGCGCGGTGCGTGACCGCGGCGAGGATATCATCGGCTGTTATCATTCCCATCCCAACGGCACTATCCTGCCATCCCGTACTGACCTTGAACGGGCAGAACAGGCGGGATTTTTATGGTTGATCACCGGAAGCGCACCGGAAGGTGTGACCGGTTGGGGCTTATACCGGCGTATACCCGTTCGCGAGGACGAGGCCGGGCCGCGCGCTTTTCACCCCTGTGACTGTGCAATTGTGTGATGGCTTTTTAGCCTGTTACAAGGCGTTCTAGCGCCCCGGTTTGGCGGGCAAGGCAATGGCCCAGCTCGTAACGTTGGCTAACGATGTGCCGGGCAGCCTGGCGCAAGGCATCATAACGTTGCGGATGATCCAACACATCGCCGATCTGGTTGGCCAGGGCATCACCATCCCAAAAATCGGTAAGCAGGCCGTTTTTGCCATGTGTGATCACTTCTTCCACCGGCCCGGTTCGCGAGCCAATAATCAAGCTGCCGCACGCCATTGCTTCCAGAACAGACCAGGACAGCACAAACGGAAAAGTCAGGTAAACATGCACCCGGCTGATCTGAAACAGCGCAACCAGTTGTTCATGCGGAATTTGCCCCAGAAACACAATGCGGGATGGATCGATCCCGGTTTCCTCCATCATGACATCGCGCCACGGGCGGCCATCGGGTGCCGGCACGCCATAACTAACGCCATCGCCCCCGGCGACCAGAAACAGGGCATCGGGGTGGGTTTTGGCCGTTTTGGCCGCTGCACGCATGAATTGGGGAAAGCCGCGATAGGGTTCAAGGTCGCGTGCGACATAGGTAACAACAGGGGTGTTGCGGTCAATCACACGGCCATCGGGCAGGGCGAATTTTACATTGGCATCGGGTTTACAACGTTGCATGTCGATGCCGTCATGGCAGACGCCAATTTTGCCGCGTAAGAGCTTGGGATAGGCGGCCTTTTGCCATTGTGTCGGGCTGATGCCGGCATCGATTTGTTCCAGGGTCAAAAGCTGGCTGCTATTGCGCAGGCGCAGTTGTTTACGCTGGTTGAGCGATACCTGTTCTTGCGGGTCAAAGCCCACATCACGGCCACTGGCATGATAAAAATGTTCGCAATAGCCCAAAAGCGGCCGGTCGGGCAAAACATCGCGGGCAAACATCATGCTGCCCCAGCCAATATGGCCAAAGACGATGTCGGGTTTGCCTTCCTGGGCAATCAGGGCTGCCAGCGTATCGGCCGCCTGATGGCCGATTTCTGTATGCAAATCAAGGTGGCTGGCCGGTTTGGCATGGGCGGGCAGGGCATCGGGCGAGCGATGCCGCAGGACACGAATGCCCGGCAATCTGACATTCATGCCTTCACACAAAAAGGATACCTGCCACCCGGCATTGGCCAGGTGACAGGCAAGATGTACAAATTGTCCCGGCCCACGACGATGGACAAAGACAATTTTCATCGGCGATTGCGTGCCTCGTTGCCCATCATCGGCGTCGATGCGGGAACACCGCCATAGCGCAAGGTCTGCGTCCAGAATTCCTCCAGACGGCGCAGGGTATGAAGGGCATTTTCAAGCTCTTCTTCACCGCCCCGTCCATTGGCAAGGGCCTCGTGATATTCCTCGTGGAATTCACTTAACGCGTCGCACAGGGCATGGCCTTTGTCGGTCAGTTTGATCCGTGCAGACCGTCGGTCCCGGGCCATAACCTGACGTTCAATATAGCCGGTTTCCACCAGCTGCTTGAGGTTATAGGACGCATTTGATCCCATATAGTGGCCGCGATCGAGCAGATCACGAACAGAGAGTTCGTCATCGCCGATATTGAAAAGCAGTGCCACCTGGGCCGGGCTGATATCGTCATTGCCCAGCCGGATCAGATCGACGCGCAGCAGATCGGCAAATCGCCGATAGATTCGTTCGACAGTGTTTGCGAGTTCAAGGTGAGTGACGGTCATGGCATTCGATCCGTTATCTGGTCCCAAGATTTAATGGTCGTTATGCAGCTTGCGCCGATAGCGACCAGAGAATTAAGGAAGATAACAGGACGTTTTTTTATGATTGTTTCCAATCTGTCCAATCCTTCCTGTAGTTTGCTCTGAATTTTGAAGTAATTTCCAAGTTTTTATTCCCGGTATACTTCGTTTATTTGTGTTTTTACATTGTCCCATCATGAACATTAGATCGACATATTTCGATTTATTTTATTGCATCATGATTTCGCAACTATGTGAGCAGATTGCGGAAAAACTATGACTTTTTGCAAATTGGATGAGATTGGATGCAATTTAGGTCAAAAGGTGCGCAAGGCACCAGGACAGCGCGGCCTGAAACACGCCCCGCTCTTGATGCGCCCACATTGATCCGCGAAGCCCGTTTCACCTTTGTACGCGGCCTGACCTGGGCCGGGATCGTCAGTGGGTTTATCAATATCTTGCAATTGACCGTGCCGCTTTTCATGCTGCAGGTCCACGACCGGGTGATCAACAGTCAAAGCATTGATACCCTGAAGCTTTTGCTGATCATCGCTGTGGGTGCCATCATTTTGTATGGCATTCTGGATTTCATTCGTGCCATGACCTTTCAGGAAATGGCAAAGTCATTGTTGCGGCGTCTTAATCTGCCGGCGATTGCCGCAGCCATGAGCGTTTCAATGGAGAAGGGGGCAACACCGGGAACCCAGGTTCTGCGCGATTTGGCCGACCTTCGGACCTTTATTAATGGCAATACCATTGGCGCCCCGCTTGAAGCCCTGTGGGCGCCGATTTTTCTGGGTGTCATGTTTGCGCTGCATCCCTATTACGGGCTGGCCGGGGTGATTGGCGTTATTATGCTGATCGGCCTGAGTTTGCTGGGCGATTTATTGTCCCGCCGTGTGACCAAGGAAGCCAGCGACGCCAATTTGCGCAATATCTCCGATATCGGATCGACCATCCCCCATGCCGAAGCCATCGAGGGGATGGGCATGATGCCGGCCCTTGCCATGCGCTGGCGGTCCGCCCAGCATCACACCACCGAATTGCTTGATATTTCCAATGCCCGCGCCAAGGGCATGTATTCCTTAACGCGGTCGCTGCGTTATGGTTTGCAGGTTGGGGTCCTGGCAATGGGGGCGGCCCTGGTGATCCGGGGGGAAACATCGCCCGGCGCCATGATTGGCGGCACCGTGATCATGGGGCGTTTGTTGTTGCCGTTTGATAATGTCACCCGCGATTGGCGGGGCTGGGTTAATGCCCTGTCGGCATGGCAACGTATTCGCCAAATCCTTGAACAGCGCCAGTCCGAACGCGAGGTGGAACCAACCCCGCGAAGCGAGGGGCCGCTTGTGGTCGATAACCTTGTTTATGCTGTTTCCGGCAATAATGTACCGGTGCTGAAGGGGATTTCCTTTGAAATCAATCCTGGTGAAATTCTTGGCATTATTGGCCCGTCGGCGGCCGGGAAATCCACCTTGTCGCGTGTTCTGATAGGGGCGGCGAAACCCACGGCCGGGGGTGTTTATCTGGATGGGCACAGCACCTATTTGTGGGAACGCGGTTCCTTTGGCGACATGGTGGGGTATTTGCCCCAATCGGTGTCGCTGCTCAACGGGACCATCCGTGAAAATATCGGCCGCATGCGCGAAGCCGACCCGCGCAAGGTGATTGACGCCGCGCGTGCCGCTGGTGTGCATGAAATGATCGGCCGGTTGCCGCTCGGTTATGACACGCCGATTGGTTCGGGCCGCTATACGCTGTCGGGTGGGCAGAAACAGCGCATTGCGCTGGCCCGTGCGTTGTATGGCTGGCCGCGTTTTCTGGTGTTGGATGAACCCAATGCCAACCTGGATGCCGAAGGCGAAGCATCGCTGATCCGGGCGATGCGGGCCGCATCGGAAAACGGGGCGATGGTGGTGCTGATTGCCCATCGCCAGTCCATCATGCGCTATGCCCATAAATTGCTGGTTTTACAGGAAGGGCGCATCAAACAATTTGGGGAACGTACCGATGTGGTGCAGGCCATGAGCGACCCGGGGTCTGATGTAAAATCCCTGCCCAATGCGAACCGCAAATATGTTGCCAGTGGCAGCAAGCTGGAAAACGGAGGTGCGGCATGAACCGTCTGATCAATCTTGATGAGCGCGGAGATGTCATTAATCCTGATGCCCCGCAGCCGGTTTGGCATCAAGTCCTGGCCGAGGAACGCGCCGCCTCCAGGCAAAGCCTGCGCAAGCCGATTATTGCCGGTGCCCTGGTTATTCTGGTGGGGTTTGGGGGCTTTTTGCTGTGGGGTTTTAACGCCCGGCTGGATAGTGCGGCGGTGGCATCGGGATCGGTGATTGTCGATTCGCGCAAGAAAACGGTCAACCATCTTGAAGGCGGTATTCTTAAGAAACTCCTGGTCGATGAAGGCGAACATGTGCGGGCAGGCCAGGCTTTGGCGTTGCTCGATGGGACACGCACCCAGTCTGAGCTGGAGCAATTGCGCGGTGAAAAATATGGCCTGCAGGCAAAGCTGGCCCGATTGCGTGCCGAGCAGAAAGGTGACAAAACCATTGCCTTTCCCCAATCGCTACTGTCTTCCAAGGAACCCTATGTTGCCGACATCCTGAACGATGAAAAACGCCTGTTTGACAAGCGCAAGGAAGTCTATAGCGCCAAGCGTGACGCCCAGGAAAAGCAGATCAGACAATTCTCGGCCGAGGCGGATGCGCTGGATTCCCAGATCAAGGCCCGCGATCATCAGCAAAAGCTGGTCAAAGAACAGCTTGATGGGGTGCGCAAACTTGCCTCCAAGGGCTATGCGACCCGGACCCAGCTTGTGGAAATTGAAAATAACTGGAGCGACCTTGTTGGTGATGCCGGCGAGTTTAAAGCCCAGCGGGCCGCCGCCGAGCAGCAAAAGGCCGGGGCCGAAATTGCATTGGCATCCATTGAAATGGAATGGCAAAGCGATATTGCCAAATCCATTCAGGAAACCCAATTGGCGGTAAATGACGTCAATCAGCGCATTACAGCAAAGAATGACGTGCTAAATCGCCTGGAAATCCGATCACCCCAGGATGGTATCGTAAGCAATATCCAGATCAGAACGCCTGGCGGTGTGATCAGCCCGGCCCAGCCGATTATGGATGTGGTGCCCGATCAGGAACCGCTTGAAATTGAAGCGATGATCAATCGTCGTGACATTGATGCGGTGCATATGGGGGCCGATGCCCAGGTTCGGCTGACGGCCTATAACCAGCGTCGTCTGGCACCAATCAAGGCGAAAATCAGCTATATCGATGCCGATCAGACCGTCGATGAAAAACGGGATTCTTCTTATTATGTTGTGCGGGCCAAAATTGACCCCAGTGAACTGGTAAAACACCCTGATGTTAAATTGCGCGCCGGGATGCCTGCCGACATTCTGGTTCTGAATACCCCGCGCACCGCGATTGATTATCTGCTCGACCCGATTGTCGAGAGCATGGATCGCGCCTTCCGTGAGGATTGATCGACATTGGAAAAGTGAGGGTTGGGGCTGGTTCGGTTTTCAATTCAATTGCCTCAACCCTTTAAAAATATGGGATTTTTTGGCAAAGATGCCACGATTAAAGATCGGTCTTTCAAAGGCCGGTCTTTTTTTTGTTTGGCAATGGTTTAAATTTTAAATCAAATATAGATTGAATCTACTGTAGTAATAAAAACAATAATACAAGTAAAAACATGTAAAAATTTTTGCCATACATAATATCGCCACAATAATACCTTGATAATAACTTCCTATAAGAAAGCAAAAGAATATAGGTTTCGTGTGTGGCCAGTTTCCCGGCGATACATGATCCCGAGGGAACGGCCAGCCTCTAGTCACACCGAAACCCGAAATGGGACAACAAGGAGGATATGATGGCAACTCTCGAAGGCGGTGCATATGACGATACGCTTCTCGGATCACGCTTTAGCGATGTGATTTTTGGTCGCGGCGGTGACGATACCCTGTTCGGACACGGGCAGAATGATGTTCTGTTCGGTGAAGAAGGTGATGATCACCTGTTTGGCGGGTCGGGCGACGATGTGTTGCTTGGCGGTGTGGGCCGCGATCTTTTGTTTGGCGGTTCCGGCCATGATCAATTGCTGGGCGGTCAGGGCGATGACATGCTGTTTGGCGGACATGGTGACGACCAGCTTTTCGGTGGTGCGGGCAATGACTTGCTGACAGGTGGCCAGGGCAACGATTTGCTTGATGGTGGCAATGGGCACGATCTGATGCAGGGCGGTGCCGGCAATGACATCATGTCTGGTGGTGCTGGCGATGACATCATGCTTGGCGGCCAGGGTGATGACCTGATGCAGGGCGGCGATGGCAATGACGTCATGCTTGGCGGCCAGGGCGACGACATGTTGAATGGCGGTGACGGCAGTGACGTTATGCTGGGCGGCCAGGGCGATGACATGTTGAATGGTGGTGCCGGTAACGACCTGATCATGGGTGGTGCCGGTGATGATGTCATCAATGGCGGTGCTGGCGACGATGTTCTTGTTGGTGGTGCCGGTCAGGACAACTTTGTCTTCTCTGGCGGTGGCGGCAATGATGTTGTCCTCGACTTCCATGTTGGCGAAGACATGCTTTCGATTTCCAGCGGCATTAACGATACCGATATTTCCTCGGCTGATGATGTTGCCGCACGGGCAACCCAGGATGGGGCCAATACGGTTATTGACCTTGGTAATGGTGATTCCATCACCCTTAACAATGTGGATGCCCAGGAAGTCCAGGATCATCCGGACCATTTCTTCAACGTTCAGTAACGATGTCGGGATGTTCGTAGCGCCTGCTGCGGGCATCCCCTTTTTTTCGTTTTATCTGTAAGGGTACAGGCACCAAATGCTTGAACTTGCCACGTCTGATGACAGCCCGTTGTCCGGCGATATGCCGGAGGTCTGCCGACTGACCCCCGATACGCTGATTTTGGTCTGGAACCTGCCAACCCGTTTGTGGACTGTCCCCAAACTTGAGGCGCGTGACGGGCAAAAAATTTCCCCGCAGGCAACGTTGCGTTTGCCGTTGGGGGGCGGTGGAACACGGCTTTTGCGTGTGATCCCCCAGCCCAAGGATGCGCCGCTTTCTTTGGTGGCGGAAACCGGTTCGCTTGGCCGGCAAGAGGAAATTACCATTGCCCCTGATGGGCAGTTTGACCCTGTCGATGCCTATTTGTTGCTTGATGACGTAACCCCGGCAGGGCGGTTATCCTTGTTATCGGCCATGCTGGGGGCCTGGGCCAGCATGTTTCGCATGCGGCGCAGCCGCAGCTATAACCAGGTTTTGAACCGTTTGGTCGCACGCATTGTCGAAGACCCGCAGCGTGCCCAGTCGGTCGCCCGTATCAGCGACCAGCAGATCTTGATTGCAACGACCTTGCCCGTTGCCTTTGGCGATATTGAAGCAACCTATATGGTCTCGCCAACCGGGTTTTGGCGCTTGCCGCAAACGCCCCATCATGGCCGCGAAACCCCGAACGGGGCCAAACAGACATTTTTTATCGCTGCGCGCACGGGCCTGGAAAGCGGGGCCTATCTGGTGATTACCGGCAGTCGGGCGCTGGCCATTCGGCAACTTGATGGCAAGGCCAATCTGCCGTCCTTGTCCCGCTGGTGGCTGGCACAGGGCAAGGCCGATGCCGATTTGCGCGAATATGCCATTGATGCCCTGGCGCGGGGCGACGCCACATCGCGCAAGGCAGCCCTGGAATTTCAGTTGCGTTGCCCGCTGTCGGCCCAGCGTGTGACGGGCGGCGGTGGCCTGCCATCGGGCGAGGTGGACCTTGCCGTCACCACGGCACGCGGCACCCTGATTGGCGGCTGGTATCGTGACCCGGTTGAAATGGTCGGCGGGGTTGATGTGCTGGACCATACCGGGACCGAGCATAACTTTGAAAATCATTTTTATCGTTATGCCGGGTCGGTGGTGGAGGATGAAAAAACCGTACCGGCCACGGGTTTTGTCGGTTTTCATCCTGAAATCAAAAGCCAGGTGCCGATTTTGCAGCCGCGCAGCATTTTGCGCCTCACATCGGGCAGCCGTCATTTGATGGTGCCAACCGCCCAGCCGGCCGACCCGGCAGAGGCACGGGCGCGGATTTTGCGCGCCGTACCGCCGCAGCATCTGAATGATGATATTATGGAAAATTGCCTCGCCCCGGTGATTGGCGATGTGCAGCAAAAACTGCTGGGCAGTATTGGCCGCCCCACTGTGATGGATATTGGCGCGCAGCGCAAAGATCCATCGATATCGATTATCGTGCCGTTATATCGGGTGCTGGATTTCCTGCGCGCCCAGATCGGGGCCTTTGCCTGTGATCCCTGGATTTCGCAGCATTGTGAACTGATCTATGTGCTTGATAGCCCGGAACAGGCCGAGCAAACCGAACATTTGTTGCGCGGTCTTTACCAATTGTATGGCGTGCCGTTGCGCCTGGTGGTGATGGCGCGCAATGGCGGCTATGCCCGGGCCTGTAACAGTGGCGCTGCCGTTGCCCGGGCCGACCTGTTGGCGATGCTGAATTCCGATATCATCCCCCATCGAACCGGTTGGCTGGGCACCATGGCCACCCGCATGGGCGGTGAACAGGATGTGGCGGCGGTTGGCCCCAAATTGCTGTTTGAAGATGGCTCGCTTCAGCATGCGGGAATGTATTTTGCGCGGAATGAACGGGGCCAGTGGCTGAACCATCATTATTACAAGGGCATGCCTGGCGGCTATCGCGATGCCGGTGTGGAACGCTCGGTTCCGGCGGTAACAGGGGCCTGCATGTTGCTGCATCGTGGCGTGTTCGAGGATGTCGATGGCTTTAGCGAGGATTACGTCATTGGCGATTACGAAGACAGTGATCTGTGCCTGAAAATTCGCGCCCAGGGGTTTGATATTCGCTATGTCCCCGAAGCCGAACTTTACCATTTTGAACGCAAATCGATTTCGACC
>JBNKVZ010000010.1:0-5682 GCA_050299455.1 Thalassospira sp. | reverse complement strand
GCGCGGTGTTGCAACGCAATATAACGCGTGGCTGCATGCCCGCCGCTGGGACGAACAGATGACCGAATTTTCCATGCAGGGTGCGCCATTACGCACGGGCGAAGTTTTGACGGGGGGAAGCATCTTATGAACAGTATTCTTGCAATTCCGGGGCATCGCCCGCAAAAAAGCGCTACCGATAGCGGGACCGAGAGCAAAACCTCGGAATATCCCTCTATCCGCATCATGCGGGACCCGGCGGAAAAGCGTGTGAATGTCAAAGAGGCCGCCGGTTCGGAGGCCTCCGCTTCTGAGGCTGCGCCCAAGGCCCGTCCGACCGCGGCGCGCATGCCCGAGGCCGCTGCACACATGTCGGATATTGCGCCGATCGCGCCGCCCGCCGCCAAGGAGGGTGCCGCACCAAGCGATGCCGATAGTGGCCTGTTAATCCCCGATACATCATTGGGTGAAACTGTTGATGGTGACGATGATGCCCCGGTAGGCAAAACCGCCAAGGGGCGTGCCGGGCGCAAAACAACGTCTTTTGCCAATCTGACGCCGCGTCAGGAAGTCTATTTGGGGGCGATATGCCGCCAGATCGCCCAGAACCGATTTTTGCCCAGCCCCGCACAGGACGAAGTCTTTGTCGGGGATGGCGATTATCTTGCCATCGGGGCGGAATTTTTGGGGCATTTTGTCCGTTTGGGGGGCCTAAAGCCCACCGAAAGTGTTTTGGATGTTGGGTGTGGTATTGGCCGCATGGCTGTGCCGTTAACCCAATATCTGGTGCCGGGCAAAACCCGCTATCTGGGGATTGATCCGGTCGCGGACGGGGTGAAATGGTGCCAAAAAACCATTAGCCCGGTTTACAAGGATTTCCGTTTTCAGACCGTTGACCTTGCCAACGCGCTTTATAACCCCGACGGCAAGGTGGCTGGCGATCGTTGGAAATTGCCCGCCCAGGATGGGGAATTTGATTTTGCCACAATGGTATCGGTGGCGACCCATCTTCCCCCGGCCGAGGTTGAACGCTATTGCCACGAAATTTTCCGGGTTTTGCGCCCCGGTGGTCGCCTGTTTATTACCGCCTTTATCATTCGCAGTGCCAAGGAACTGGCCGCGCCCAAATGTGACCCGCGCCTGGCTGGCCTTGTCCGCGAAAAGGAAAAACCCTGCTGGCATTTGCGCGGTGAAAACCCGATGGCCGCTGTGGGCTTTGACGAAGGCTATTTGGAAAAGCTGTTGGCACAGGCGGGTTTTGCCTTGCTGCGCAAAAGTTTCGGGGCGTGGCATGGCGATAAATCCCCGCATTATCAGGACATTCTGGTGGCCCAGAAACCCCGCAGGAGCAACACATGAACCCGCGCATTCTGGTATTAGCCCATAATCACCCGGACTTGCATCCCGGTGGGACCGAAATTTTCGCCCATGACCTGTTTAATGCCTATAAACGGGCAGGGTGCGAGGCCCTGTTTGTTGGCGCGACCAATGATGTGCATCGCGCGCGTCGCCCCGGTACCAGCTTTCAGGCGGTCAATGACAGCGACGACGAATTGCTGTTCTGGGCCGGGCATTTTGACCGTTTCAATATGTCGCAGACCGACCTGTATGCCGTTGTTCCGGCGATTACCGAACTTCTGGAAAATTTCCGCCCCGATGTGGTGCATATCCATCATTTGGTGTTGTTCGGCATTGAATTGCCGATGTTGATCCGGCGGGTTTTGCCGGACTGCAAAATTGTCATGACCCTGCATGATTATTACCAGATCTGCCCACATGACGGTTTGATGATCCATCGTGAAACCCGTCAGCGGTATTTGGCAGCGGATGTTTCGGGCGAAAAATGCGGCCTTTCGGGCATCACACCGGACCAGTTTGCGATGCGGACGGTCAATATTCGCAATCATTTGCGGGTGGTGGATTTGTTCCTCTCGCCCAGCCGGTTTCTGCGGGAACGCTATATAGAATGGGGCATTGATCCACACAAAATCGAGGTGATCCACAATGGTCGCCCGGCGGTACGGGCGATGCGCCGTCGCGAACATGGTACGGGCGTCATGCCCAATGTGTTTGGCTATTTTGGCAATCTGAACCCCTGGAAGGGGGCTGATGTTTTGCTCGAAGCGGCCCGCAAACTGATCAAGGATGATGTCGATTTTGAACTGCGCATTCATGGCGGCGCACCGTTTCAGACAGCGGCCTTTAACGACAAAATTGATCGCCTGTTTGAACAGACCAACAGCCGTGTTGTGCGCCTTGGTGCCTATGACCGCGCCGATATTCCCGAATTGATGGCCGCGGTGGATTGGGTGGTGGCCCCGTCTATCTGGTGGGAAAACGCCCCTTTGGTCATTCAGGAGGCGTTTCAGCATAACCGCCCGGTCATAACCAGCAATATTGGCGGCATGGCGGAAATGGTCCGCGATGGCATGGATGGCGTGCATGTGCGCCCCGATGATCCTGCAGCACTGGCCCGCATCATGGCCGAATGTGCCAGTAACCCGAAACTTTGGAAGAAGCTGTCGGGCAATGTGCGCGCGCCGGCCAATATTGACGATGTCGCCCAAATCCATCTTTCGCGTTTTCGTAACCTGATCCGGCCCGATTTCGTCGCGGCCTGACAAAGGAGATTTTCATGGCACTTGCACAGGAAAAGACCAAGGATACGACCGATACGACTGATACGTCCCCGTCTGCCAATCCGTCGGTGCAGGCACAAAAAGCCGCCCCGCGCCAAAGCACCTCTGCGGCGCAAACCGGGGCTTCCCCGGCGGCAAAGGCCCCTCAACAGGCCGATGGTCCGCTGGTGCTGGAAGGCAATGTAGACGCGATTGACCGTGAACGTTTGTTTGGCTGGGTGTGGTGCCCCCAGCGCCCCGATGCCCAGATCGATGTGATTGTCCGCCTGAACGGGCATACCTTGTTAAAGGTCAAGGCAGACCGCGAACGTATTGATTTGCGCCGTAACGGCATTGGCAATGGCAAACATGCCTTTGAAATCGAATTGCCCGAAGCCGCCCTTGCCGCGGCCGACAGCCTGGGCGTGGTTGCCATTACGCCGGAAACCGGGGCGGAAACGGTTTTGCGTATTCCTTCGCAAACCGAACAGGCCGCCCATTCGGCAATGAATGCGCCGCTGGGTAAAATTCTCGACCGGTTGGATCGCCTGCTTGCTGCGCAGCATATTTTGCAAAACGGCCAGCGCGAAGCCGCCAAACGCCTGATTGAATCTTCCAAACGCATGGATGAACTGGCATCGGCGGATGATGGCATCGAGGCGGGCGTGCGTCTGGTGCGCAACGGGCAGGAGGAACTGGCCAGCCGGGTTGAACAGCTTGAAGTGTTCCTGGTCCGGTTTGACAAATCATTGGGCGGTTTTGATGAACGCCTGGCCGTGTTGAATGACAAACACCGCAACGATTTGCGCACCCCGCTTTTATTACTGGCTGTTTTGGTCGGGCTGGTGGGTGGTTTGTCGCTTGGCGCACTTGTGTGGTGAGGCAGCGACAATGACAATAGATCCGCTAAACGCCATTTACGACCTGCCGCCGCGCCAATATGTGCTGTTGTTGGGGGCCGGTGGCCAATTGGGGCAGGAATGCGCCGCATACTTGGCAAAGCAGGGCATTTCCCTGTTTGCACCGCCCCGCCATGATCTTGATCTGGCCGAACTGTCGCCAATCTTGACCGCGATAAAGGCTCATCCCCCGGCGGTACTGGTCAATGCAGCCGCATTTACCGATGTTGACGGGGCCGAAACCCTTCGGACAGAGGCCCGCAAAATCAATGCGGATGTACCGGGCCTTTTGGCCGAAGTCGCGGCTGACATGGGTGTGCGCCTGATCCATGTATCGACCGATTTTGTTTTTTCAGGTGAGGGGACCACCCCTTATTTTGAAAGTGACAGGACCGGACCAGTCAATTGGTATGGCGCCACAAAACGGGCAGGGGAGCGTGCCGTAAGGATGTCCGCCCCTGAAACAGTGATTTTGCGAACAGCATGGTTACATGGTCGTCATCGCCGGTGTTTTGTGCATGCAATGGCCGAAAAACTGGCCCGTGGCGAACAGATTTCGGCGGTGAATGACCGTTTTGGGTCCCCAACCTCGGCGGGGATGCTGGCATCCCACATTGGCCGCCTGTGCCAACGCATCATCGCAGGCGATGCGATTGAAGCCGGCATATTCCATTGCGCCGGGATTGGCGGTGCCAGCCCCTATGACATTGCGCTGGAAATTGCGGATCATGTGGGGGCGGATGCGGGCCTGGTTGCGCCGGTATCGGCGGCAAACCGCAACGAAATTGCCGCCCGTCCGTCCTTTGCCGTGCTCGATTGCAGCAAAATCGCCCGTCACTTGCAGTTGCCTTGTCAGCCCTGGCAGCAGGGTTTGCGCCAAACCCTGGCACAGTCGGGCATTCCAGAAGGAAAAATCGCATGAAGGGCATCATTCTGGCCGGTGGGACCGGCAGCAGGCTGTGGCCGATCACCCATGCGACCAACAAGCAATTGTTGCCGGTCTGGGACAAGCCGATGATTTTTTATCCGCTCAGCACCCTGATGCTGGCCGGTATCCGCGATATTTTGATCATTACCGCCGCTGGCCAGTCTGGCGCGTTCATGTCGCTTTTGGGCGATGGCAGCCAGTTTGGCGTGCGCCTTTCCTATGCCGAACAGGATAAGCCCAACGGCATTGCCGAGGCCTTGTTGATTGGGCGGCATTTCCTGGATGGTGCATCCTGCGCGTTGATTTTGGGCGATAACCTGTTTCATGGCGATAACCTTGGCGCGCGCCTGCAGGCGGCAACCCGCCGCCATGACGGGGCCACGGTCTTTGTTCATGCCGTGCGGGACCCGGAACGGTATGGCGTTATGGCCTTTGATGGCGATGGCAAGCCGCTGGATATTATTGAAAAACCATCCCATCCGCCGTCCAACCTGGCGGTGACAGGCCTGTATTTTTTTGATGCAACCGCGCCGGAACGCGCAAGCGCGCTTGCGCCCTCCAACCGGGGGGAGCTGGAAATTACCGACCTTAACCGTGCCTATCTTGAGGATGGCATGCTGAATGTCGAAATGCTGGGCCGGGGCTGTGCGTGGCTTGATACCGGCACGCCCGCCAGCCTGTTGCAGGCGGCACAATTTGTGTGCTCGGTCGAGGAACGCCAGGGCCTGAAAATTGGCAGCCCGGAAGAAACCGCCTGGCGGCTGGGCTGGATTGCGCAAGACGATATGACGCGCAGCGCAGGCTTTAACGCCAATAGCGAATATGGCCGCTACCTTGAGGATATGGCGCGGGCACATGACGGCAATGCCCTTGGCCTGGATGTGCAGGGGCTAGGCGCGTTTGGCTTTGTGAGCGCATCCGAAAAACAGTCATTTTACAGTTCATCACAGAACAGGAGAGCAGGGCATGAGTGAGCCTTCAGGCCTGCCATTGGACGGGGCAACCGTCATGGCCACACTGGTGGACGAAGGATTGGCCCTCATGGCCGGGGTGGGCAGTGCGATGCCTGCCACGATAGATGTTTACCTTAATGGTTCGCCAGATGCGAAAGTTCAGGCATCCATGATCAGCTGGCGGCGCAATGACAGTTCGGCTGATTCCGCCTTTGGTTTCATTGCGTTATTGCCGCTTGTTAATGTAAGTGGCGGTCGCCTGAAAAAGGTGGTGTTCCGCCGCCCCGGTAACCCCGCCGAATATG
>JBNKVZ010000009.1:0-55800 GCA_050299455.1 Thalassospira sp. | reverse complement strand
CTCATGGAATCCGCACCGACGGGTTCCACCCCAATGACCTCGACATCTGATCTGAGCTGTTTGATTGCATTGGCCATGCCACCGATCAGGCCACCCCCGCCAATCGGCACGATGACCGTGTCAAAATCGATACCTTCATTCAAAATTTCCAGGCCAACAGTTCCCTGACCGGCAATGATATGTTCGTCATCAAACGGATGAACGAATGTCAGGCCCCGTTCATGCTGAATGTCCTGTGCAGCCTGCATCGATTCGGCCAAAACCGATCCTTTCAGGACAACTTCCGCGCCATGCGACCGGGTGTGGCGTACTTTGGTGTAAGGCGTATTTTCCGGCATCACGATGGTGGCAGGAATGCCTAGGCGCTTGGCATTATAGGCAACACCCTGGGCATGGTTGCCCGCCGATACGGCAATAACGCCGCAGGCGCGTTCTTCCGGCGTTAGGCTGGCCAGTTTGATATAGGCGCCCCGTTCCTTGAAAGACGCGGTATATTGCAGGTTTTCCAGCTTCAGATAGACATCAGCCTGGCAAATTTTCGACAGCGTTTGGGATTTTACCAGCGGCGTTTTGGCAACGATGCCTTCAAGCAAACGCGAAGCACGGACGATATCATGATAGGAAACAGCCATTTCCAGACTCCTTTAGGTTCTGCCCGTGATCAAGGCAGCAACTGCAAATGTGAATGTAGGGATTAGATTGGATTGATGAAGACATCAGACCTGTCATCCGCAGATGACAGGGTTCACATTCGCTGAATGGAAATGGAGCAAATAATAAGCATCATGTCAGCCACGCCTGCATAACAGGTAGGGGAAGAGGGCGACAATGGAGTGTCGGTGCCGTCAGACATGAGCCAGATACTTTCAGAACTATAAGTGCGAAGAAAATGCACTTTTACGGATCAGACAGTTCAGGTCAAGGAAACATGGGAAGAAGCCGGGTTGCATATTTCGCAATGCAACCCGGTGGGAAAATAACTGGCGGTTTTTCCCTTATTCCATGTTGAGTATGATGGTTTTCTTGTGGGTGAAATGTTCCAGCATGCTTTCAAGCGATGCCTCACGTCCCAGCCCCGAAAGTTTGATGCCGCCATAGGAAAGGTTGGGCTGAACCACCAGGTTCTGGTTGACCTGTACAAAACCGGCCTCCAGGCGCTTGGTTGCAACCAGGGCGGTTTTAAGGTCGGTGGTCCAGACGGTAGCAGCCAGGCCAAAGTCACTATCGTTTGCAAGTTCAAGGGCTTTTTCAAATGTCTTGAACTTGAACACGCACGCGACCGGGCCGAAAATTTCCTCCCGGAACACCCGCATACCGGTATTGACATCGGTGAAAATCACCGGGCGAACATATTGGCCATCGGCAAGGTCCGGGTCATCGGGCAGGGCGCTTAGTTCGTGCTTGGTTGCCCCTTCCTCGCTGCCGACTTCAATATATTTGCAAACCTTGGCGCGCTGTTTGGCATTGATGATGGTGCCAATATCGGTGTCTTCATCAAGCGGGTTGCCCATCTTAAGGGCATTTACGCGGTCTTTAAGGCGGCTGACAAATTCATCATGCAGTTTTTCATGCACCAAAATGCGCGAGGATGCGGTGCAGCTTTGACCCTGGCGGGTAAAGCGCATGCCGCCAATGGCACCTGCGACGGCCTTTTCAAGGTCGGCATCGTCCATCACGATCATCGGCGATTTACCGCCAAGTTCCAGCGTAACCGGAATGAGTTTTTCCGCCGCAGCACGATAAACGGTACGGCCGGTTTCGACGGACCCGGTAAAGGAAACTTTTTTAACGTCCTTGTGTTCCACAAGCGGCCCGCCGCAGCCAGGGCCAAAGCCGGAAAGGATATTTAAAACACCTTTTGGCAAAATCTGCTGCATGATCTGACAGACCCGAAGGACGGTAAAGGGCGTGTCTTCGGCGGACTTAACAACAACACTATTGCCCGCAACCAGGGCCGGGGCCACTTTGATCGCCATGAGCAAAAGCGGCACGTTCCAGGGAATAATTGCCCCGACAACGCCAACCGGTTCCCGGGTGGTCATTGTCATCATGTTGGGATTAAAGGGAACCGTTTCGCCCTTGAGTTCCGATGCCAGGCCGCCAAAAAACACGAACATATCGGCAAGTACCGATGCTTCAACCCGGCTTTCAGTGCGAAGTGCCTTGCCAGATTCAAGCGCGATCAGTTTGCCCAGTTCATCGACATGCTGGTTCAGGATACGGCCGCATTCGGCAACAAGCTTGCCGCGCTCGCGGGCCGGGCGCTCTGCCCATGATTTTTGCGCTTCTTTGGCAACCTTGACAGCACGATCAACGTCATCCTTGTCGCCTTCGGCCGCCTGGCCAATCGATTTTCCGGTCGCCGGGTTCAACACATCAAATGTTTTGCCATTTAACGGGGCGACAAGTTCACCCTCGATAAGATGCAGGCCAGATAGTGATTTCGCCAGGACGAATGGGTCCAGTTCCAGTTCAACAGACACGGAAGCCTCCCTGCTTTTTTCCCCGGTTTACTTCATATTTTGCAATATTACCGGTTAAGTGGTTATTTGGTATTGTTTTACCAAATTAAGCTGGCGGCTGCATGATTGCAAGCCCTTTGCTTGTGTTGCGTCATGACATTTTGTCTCGCGCTTGTTAGGGTGCTAACGATTGGTAGAATTGCTGGAACAGCCTGTTGCGATGGGCGTTTAGCTTTCAATCATTTTTGAAATTGTTCGGAGCCAGCGATGCCACGCCATTTTGATACAACCTATGACGTCGTCAAGGAACTCAAGCCGTCTTATCCGGTTTATTGTTTGCGCCCCGAAATATTGCGCGGTGCCGCCACGCGCTTTGTTGAAATGTTTCCTGGCAAAGTGTTGTATGCAGTGAAGTGTAATCCGCATCCCGAAATCATGCGTTATTTGCATGAAGGTGGTGTGCGTCATTTTGATACGGCCTCGCCCGATGAAATTGCCTTGGTGCGTCGCCAGTTTCCCGGGATGGATGCCTATTTCATGCACCCGGTCAAAAGCCGGGATGCCATTCGCAGTGCGCATCGTGTTTTTGGCATCAACCATTTTGTCATCGATACCGAAGACGAACTCGATAAGATCAGACGTGAAACGGATGAAGACCTGGATGTGGTGATCCATGTGCGTTTGGCAACACCGCCGGCCGGGGCGGCGTATAATCTGTCGGCAAAATTCGGGGCCCGACCGATGACAGCGGCAGAGCTTTTGAAGAAAGTCGATAGTTACGGTTACAAGGCGGGGCTTTGCTTCCATGTTGGGTCGCAATGCACCAGCCCGAACGGTTATCGTATTGCGATTGAACTGATCCGCCAGGTGATTGATTTTTCAGGGGTAAAAATTCATTCCATTGATGTCGGTGGCGGCTTCCCGGGGCAATATATGAACCAGCGCGGCCCAAGCCTTGAGGTGTTCATGGATGAAATCAAGGATTGCATCCGCTGGCTTGACATGCCCGACATCACCTTTATGTGCGAACCGGGGCGCGCCCTGGTTTCCAGCGGGGTGTCGCTGGTGACGCAAATCCAGTTGCGCAAGGAAGATCAGCTTTTCATCAATGATGGTATTTATGGCAGCTTGTCCGAGGCGGTAACGGGCAATTTGCGCTATCCGGTGCGGCCAATGCGCATTGAGGGGGATTTTGACCCCGAAGAAACCCTTGAATTCACCATTTACGGGCCAACCTGCGACAATATGGATGTATTGCCACAAACGGTCAATTTGCCGGCAGACATTCGCGAAGGTGACTGGATCGAATTTGGCCATATCGGGGCCTATTCCAACGCCTTGGCAACACATTTTAACGGGTTTTTCCCGGAATTGCTGGTGACCGTTGGCGAAGCCTTCCCGTTCATCGACGGGGAGTTTCCCCAGGTCGGTTAACTTGGTATCGGCACGCCATCCGTTGTTTGTCAGGCTCAATTTGGCAAGCCGGTAAAGCGGTACCGAATTGCAAATATTATTTTCCTGTATTAGGATTTGGTCAAAACGGGTCGTGCCTTGGTGCGGCCCGTTAAACGATCCAATAGGGGAAATGACGTGACCACCAGTCTTTTTATGCGCATTCGGGCCTGTTTTCCGGCCGATCTGGATAAAACCCTGATTGAAACCCCCGATGGCATTTGTCTGACATATCGTGATGCGGATGAATGGTCGGCGCGTTACGCCAATGCGCTGGTGCAGGCCGGGGCGCAAAAAGGCGACCGTGTTGCCGTTCAGGTGCAAAAGTCGCCAGCCGCGCTGTTTTTGTATTTGGGCTGTATTCGGGCAGGCCTGGTGTATTTGCCGTTAAATACGGCTTATCAAACCCATGAATTGTCCTATTTTATCGAGGATGCGTCACCCGCTGTGATCGTTTGCCAGCCCTCGGGCCAGGCTGATATGGATGCGATTGTGCAGGACAGGGAAGGTTGTGCAGTTTTTACCCTTGATGGTGACGGCAATGGCAGCATTGCCGATGCTGCATCCCGCCAGGCACGCGATTTTACACCGGTTGCTTGTGCAGACGAGGATCTGGCGGCCATTCTTTATACATCGGGCACCACTGGCAAACCCAAAGGTGCCATGATGACCCAGATGAATCTGTGGTCAAACGGACAAACCCTGGTGGATTTATGGGGCTTTACAGCCAGCGATACCTTGCTGCATGCCCTGCCTATTTTTCATACGCATGGCCTTTTTATTGCCTGTCATTGCGTGTTGATGTCCGGTGCCAGCATGATCTTTTTGCCAAAATTTGATCGCGATCAGGTGATCAAGGCATTGCCACGCGCAACTGTCATGATGGGAGTACCGACATTTTATGTGCGGTTGCTTGCGGGTGAGGATTTTTCGGCCAGCCTCGTTTCAAATATGCGTCTGTTCATTTCCGGGTCCGCCCCCTTGTTGCCCGAAACATTTTCGGCCTTTCATCAGCGCACCGGCCATTATTTGCTGGAACGTTATGGCATGACAGAAATGGGCATGGCGACATCAAACCCGCTACAGGGGGAGCGTATTATCCATACGGTCGGTCCTGCCTTGCCAGATGTTGAGGTTCGGGTTTGTGATACCGATGGTAATGTTCTGCCCAGCGGTGAGGTGGGGGTGCTTGAGGCACGAGGGCCCAATGTTTTTGCCGGGTATTGGAAAATGCCGGAAAAAACGCGCGAGGAATTTCGCGATGATGGATATTTCATTACGGGTGATATCGCCCTGATCGACGAGAAGGGCTATGTTCATATTGTCGGGCGGGCGAAGGATTTGGTGATTTCAGGCGGGTTTAATATTTACCCCAAGGAAATTGAAACCGAGATCGACAAAATGCAGGGCGTTTTGGAAAGTGCGGTCATTGGTGTGCCGCATCCTGATTTTGGCGAAGCTGTTGTTGCGATTGTGGTTCGCGAGGATGGGGCGCACATCTCGGAAGACGATATTATTAGTTATATCAAATCACTAATGGCGAACTTTAAGGTCCCGAAGAAAGTGATTTTTGTCGATGAATTGCCGCGAAATACAATGGGGAAAGTGCAGAAAAACATCCTGCGCGAGGAGTATCGTAATTTGCTGGCGGCGTGATCATTGCGTTCCAGAATGCGAACAGCAAAAAAGCTCCGGCGGGTTCAACGCACGGAGCTTTTTTTGTTTTGGCAGACCGGACAGATATCCAAATCTTAGTGACCAAAGGCGACGCGATGTGCAACGTCTTCGATCTGATCGCGGTTCAGGCCAATGTCGGCCAGTTCGCGCTGATCAAGTTTGGAAAGGGCGTTCTGGGTCTGGTACTGAACACGCAGGGCACGCAGGTAAGCGAAAATTTTTGTGAGGATCATTTTATCACCTATATCAAACCGTCCGACAGCGTCGGAAACTTCATTCATGGAACCGGCATGTGACCCCTTTGATGCCTGACGGCATACTGAATGGTTCGACGTGTCGGTCTGCTTTAACAATCAGGGCGACAGGAGCCTCTGAAGAGATTTCCGTGTCGGTGGTGATTGCCGTTATCTGTTGATTTGGAAGATAAGCTCGGATGTGACGTTTAACCATTGCGTTTTTTGCAGATCAGAGCCGGATAAAGCGCAGAATTTGAGCAATTGTCTAAAATTTAGTCAACATAGCCGATGGATTTTAAAAGCCGCCAATTTTATCGGCATGCGTCACGCGCATGGCTAATAAAATTACCCAATTTTTTGCTGTATTGGCATTTCCCGCCCTTGGGTCCTTTTGCGCTTTGATAGGGCGTTTTACGCCTTATTGATTTTCTGGTTTTTTACAGGCACTGATGACATGCAAAACCGGGATAACGGGACATTGCGGGCTGAAAAATGCGAGAATCGATGCAAAGACTCGCAAAGTCAGCCGGCAGTTTGATCAGAACATAAAATGTGAAAGGCAAGGCATAATGACTGGTGCCAGACCTGCGCTTGACCGTGCAAATGCGATTGCAGCCTATTTAAAATACGCAGACAGAATGCCAAGGCTTGCGCCCGATCAAGTGCCGACTGAAACACACGAAGTAGCAAATATCCTGGCAATTGCCGATCAGTTCGATGTCATTATCTTTGATGCCTTTGGTGTGCTGAATTCTGGTGCCGAGGCAATACCGGGTGCCTTGCAGGCTGTTTCGGCATTGCGCGCGCAAAATGTTGAACTGGCCATCATCACCAATGATGCCTCTAACGCGCCCGAGGCAATCATCGAGCGTCACAGAAAACGTGGTTTTGATTTCCCGCTGGAATCCCTTGTCAGCAGTGCCAAATATATTGTGCCCATTATGAAACGTCATGCGGGCGTGACCCGTTGGGGCGTCATGGCGCCAGCACATTGGCCGATTGATCAATTGCCGGGGCAGGCGCGGTTTTTGGGGGAAGACGATGCGGATTATGATGCCGTCGACGGTTTTGTCCTGATTGATTCCGACGCCTGGGATGCGCGGTGTCAGCATCGGCTGGAAAAAAGCCTGATAAAAAAGCCGCGTCCCATTTTGGTGGGGAATCCGGATATATGTGCGCCGATGGGGGATTTTTTGTCGGTTGAGTCGGGGTATTTTGCCCATTTGGCCGCAGATGCCTGCGGCATTGTCCCGGAATGTGTTGGCAAGCCGTATCGCGACGTGTTCGAGGATATTTTGCAACGTTACCCCAATATTGATCCGCAGCGTGTTTTGATGGTTGGCGATACCTTGCACACGGATGTTTTGGGAGGATTGGCCGTCGGGATCAAAACCCTGTTGGTGACACGGGGCGGATTTTTAGACGGTTATGACGACCTGACAGGATTATATGACCGTTCAGGTTTTCGGCCGCATTTTATTGCACCTGCCATAGGTGCCGGGTTGGAATAAGCAGGCTTAATTGATTTTAAAAAAGGGGTGCCCGTGCAGCACCCCTTGTTCCGATTTTATTTGCAGGCGATTTAGCTAATATATTCAGCAACATCGATGGCGCTGTATGTCAGGATGCCAGAGGCACCGGCGCGCTTGAAACATGCCAGCGTTTCCGTGGCACAGGCAAGATAGTTAAGCCAGCCCTGATCGCCAGCCGCGCGCAGCATCGTATATTCACCCGAAATTTGATAAGCGAAGACCGGAACACCGAACGTGTCGCGCACCCGGCGAACGATATCAAGATAGGGCAGGCCGGGTTTGATGATGACGGAATCGGCACCTTCCTCCAGGTCATAGGCCACTTCGCGCAGTGCTTCGTCGCTATTGGCCGGGTCAAGCTGATAGGTTTTTTTGTCGGCTTTTCCCAATGCACTGGCCGAGCCAATGGCATCGCGGAACGGACCATAAAACGAAGACGCATATTTGGCCGCATAGGCCATGATCTGCACTTTTTTGAAATTCTCGCTTTCCAGCATGTCGCGAATGGCGGCAATACGGCCATCCATCATGTCCGATGGGGCGACAATGTCACAGCCGGCCTGGGCCTGCACCAGTGCCTGACGCACCAGGGCCTCGGTCGTTTCGTCATTCAGGATTTCACCGTCAACTACAACGCCATCCTGTCCGTTGGAATTAAACGGGTCCAGGGCCACATCGGCAATGATGCCAAGGTTGGGGCAGGCATCCTTGATGGCCTTAATGGCCTGACACACAATGTTATCGGGGTTATAGGCTTCGCGGGCATCCTGTGTTTTCAATGCCGGATCGATATAAGGAAACAGCGCCAGTGCCGGAATGCCCAGCTTTTCGGCCCGGCGGGCGGTTTCGACCAATATATCGATGCTTTGGCGTTCGACACCGGGCATTGACGGAATGGCGGCGCGTTCGTTCTTTCCTGCAATGACAAAAACCGGCAGGATAAGGTCATCAACACTGAGGCGGGTTTCAGCAACCATGCGACGTGACCAGTCGGTCATGCGGGGACGACGCAGGCGCGTGCGGGGGAAGGTGCCGTAGCTGACAGGATGGGACATGATCTAGCTCTTTCGCGCAGGTTTAGGTGGTGGCGTTGATGCAGTTTTATGCGCCAGAATGATCGATTGTTCAACTATTGCGGACAGTTTTTAACCTTTGCCGCATGCTGGTCAGATATACTGGAATGATCAGGGTCAAAAATGCCGCCGTCATTAAAAAGGCATTCACCAGGCCATAACGTTCGGCAATCGCCCCGATAAAGGGCGGCCCGGCCATCAACGCGGTATAGCCGGTTGCGGCAATGATCGCGACGACAGTCCCGCCACTTCGCCCCGTGCTGGTCGCGGCTGTTGAAATCAGTAGCGGCAAGATCACCGCGAGTCCCATGCCTGCGATAAAACAGCCGACCCAGGACAGGATAAAATGCGGCGACACGGCGATGATCAGATATCCCGATGCGGCAAGAACGCAGCTTGTTAATAAAACGGCTGGTCGGCCAAATTTCATAACCAGCCAGTCCCCGCTCAGGCGCGTGACTGCCATTGCAGCCGAATATAAGGCAAAGCCGGCAGCGGCAACGGCTGCAGTGCTGCCAAGTGTGTCGATCATAAGGACAGTCACCCAGTCGGTTATCACACCCTCGCCAAATTGACCGATGAAGGCGCAGGTCCCAAACGGCAACAACACCCAGAAAATCGATTTATCCTTATGTGCTTTCATGTTGGCACTTTTGTCGGGCACGGCCATTTCGTCGGAGGGGGCCTTGGTGGCGTCTTTTTCGTGATCCTTAATCAAACCGGCTTGCAAATACCAATGCGCAACAAGCAGGAGTGCAACACTGAAGGGAAGGTGGATGGATTTTGAAAGTGGCAGGGCAAACCATAATGTTGCAAAGCCAGCTCCGGTAAAGCCGCCAAGGCTCCAGAAACCATGCAGACCGGAAAGAAGGCTTCTTTCACGCGCGCGTTCCAGGCTGACACCATTGGCATTCATGGCAATGTCCATCATGGCGGCAGCAAAGCCCATGAAAAACAACGATACTATCAGCGACTGAAAGGATGGCATGAAAATGGGCAGGGCAAGTGCGGGAAAAAAGAACAGCCCCGCAATGCGGACCACACGGTGGGAGCCAAACATATCGGCAAAGCGCCCGGCAAAAGGCATGGCTGCAATAACACCTATTGCGGCGGCTAAAAGGGCAATGCCCAGGCGTTCATGATTAAGTGCAAGATGTTCCTGCACCAGCGGGATATGCGGCACCCAACTGGCAAAACCGGCCCCATGAATGAAAAAGATGCCACGGCTGCGGTGATGGGCACGCCGTTTTTCCGCATCAGACATTGACGCTATTGAAAGGGTCATATCTGAACAACCTCAATGCCTTGGTCGCGATAATTTAACAAATAACTTTCAGATAACTTACGCCCGGTGACAAGTGTGCTGACTGCATTTGTATCGCACACTTTATAGGGCATTCTGGTTTCAAGTTTATCGACTGTCGCAATCGCGATGACCTCGGATGATTGTGCAATCATCGCGGCTTTGCTGGCTTGCTCTTCGATATTTTGTGTGCTGACACCAAGATCAGGATGAATGGCGCAGGTACCAAGAATGCAAATATCGGCGTGAAAATGCCGGATTTCGTCCACCGTTCCCGGCCCGGAAACCACCAGGTCCTTTTTCAAAACCTTACCACCAATCATGATGACATTGGCGTTTGAGTGGTCTGCCAAAAGGACCGCCGTCGCAGGATTTACGACAATCGCAGTACCGTGAAACGAAGGCTTAAGGTTTCTTGCGACCTCAAGCACCGTGGTGCCGCTATCAAAAAAGACAATCGCCGCATCCGGGATCAGGTTTTGGGCCACGTACCGGGCAATGGTTGTCCGCTCCGGGCGGATTTCCTGGCTGCGTTCCTGATAGCTGCCATCGCTTGTCGCAGGTAAAATGGCACCGCCATGAATGCGGCGTAAATTTCCCTGTTGCTCCAACTGGCGTAAATCACGGCGAATGGTGTCTAGTGACGTGTGAAGACGCTCCGCCAAGTCATGAATATGAACGGTGCCATATCGCGCAAGCAAGGTTGCGATTTCGCGGTGACGGTTTTCAATGCTCGACATATATTTTGCCTGTTTTGCACGTTTTGCCTTTATTGCATGTTATGTGCCTTCTGCGGACCGGGCAAACAAAAACCGGCCACGCGAGACGTGACCGGTTTCTGTAAGCGGATGATTACCAGAAATTCAGAATGTTAGCTGGCATCAAGTGCCTGTTTCAGGTCTGCCAGAATATCATCGATATGTTCAATACCGATCGACAGGCGGACATAGCTTTCGCTCACACCCGACGCTGCCAGTTCCGATTCTGACAACTGGGAATGGGTTGTTGTTGCCGGATGAATGGCAAGTGAGCGCGTATCGCCAATATTGGCGACATGATAAAACAGCTTCAGGCTATTGATGAATTTCTCGCCAGCAACACGCCCGTCCTTAAGCTCAAATCCCATCAGCGATCCAAATCCGCCCTTCAGATAAGCATCCGCACGACGGCGGGTTTCGCCTTCCTGCAAGCTGGGATGAATGACCTTGGCAACTTTCGGATGGTCTTTCAGGAATGCGGCAACCTTGTTGGCGTTTTCGCAATGGCGTTCCATGCGTAGGGGCAGGGTTTCCATGCCCTGAATAATCTGGAACGAACTGAGCGGGGATGCAGCGGCACCGACGTCACGCAGCAGGGTGCAGCGCAGTTTGATGGCATAGGCAACCGGGCCAATCGGCTTGACGGCATCTGTCCAGACCGCACCGTGATAGCTGGGATCGGGCTGGGTCAGAAGCGGGAAGCGTTTTGCATGTTTTTCCCAATCAAAACGGCCCGAATCAACTACGATCCCGCCAACAGACGTGCCATGACCGGCAATGAATTTGGTGGTCGAATACATGACAATGGCCGCACCATGCTCGATCGGGCGGCACAGGACCGGGGCTGCTGTATTGTCGACAACAAGGGGAATGCCCAGTTCGTCACCAATATCAGCCACTTCGCGCAGCGGAAAAACATGCAGTTTCGGATTGGGCAGGGTTTCGGCATAAAAGGCGCGGGTTTTGTCATCGGCCAGCTTGCGGAAATTTTCCGGATCGGACGGATCGGCGAAACGGACTTCAATGCCCATCTGTTTGAAGGTATTGGCAAACAGGTTCCAGGTTCCGCCATAAAGGTCGGTAGAGCTGACAATATTGTCGCCAGCCTGTGCAATGTTAAGGATCGCAAAGGTCGATGCCGATTGACCCGAGGCGACAGCAACAGCAGCAGCACCGCCTTCAAGGGCCGTTATGCGTTGTTCCAGTACATCGTTGGTCGGGTTCATCAGGCGTGTGTAAATGTTGCCCAGTTCCTTAAGGGCGAACAGGTCCGCCGCATGTTGCGTGTCGCGGAACTGATAGCTGGTGGTCTGATATATTGGCACAGCAACCGAGCCCGTGGTCGGGTCGGCACGATAACCGGCATGAAGAACGATTGTTTCCGGGTTTTTACTATCGGTCATTTCCATTTCCCTTTTGCGATTGTTCCAGGTTGGGCGCAGTAAGACATATTAATGCGATGTCGACAAGATGTGCGCACTGTCCTACGGGGCAGGTAATGGTTTTAACGTATCTTAATAATGTCGTATTTTGGTATGATTATGCCGAATTAATTGACATCTGGCGTTATTCACGTTTACGTAAAAGGAAACAAACGCCCTGATGAGGATAATCCAATGGAATTCGCCCTTTCAGAAGACCAACAGGCATTTCAACAGGCTGCCCGTGATTTCGCGGCGGGCGAGATGGCCCCCCATGCCGCAAAATGGGATGCTGAACATATTTTCCCCGAAGAAACCCTGCGCAGTGCGGCCGAAATGGGCTTTGCCGCAATTTATACCCGCGATGATGTTGGCGGGGCCGGGTTAGGGCGCCTGGATGCGGCGGTTATATTCGAGGAACTGGCCGCAGCATGCCCGTCAACGGCGGCATATATTTCCATCCATAATATGGCCTGCTGGATGATTGACAGTTTCGGCAATGATCAGCAGCGCCAGGCCTTTTTGCCCAAGCTGACCAGCATGGCACATTTTGCCAGTTATTGCCTGACAGAACCAGGTGCAGGCTCGGATGCGGGGTCGCTTCGGACGCGCGCAGTACGCGACGGCGACCATTATGTGTTGAACGGGGAAAAGGCCTTTATCTCTGGCGGGTCGCGCAGTGACATTTACATTGTCATGGCGCGCACGGGGGATGACAGCCCATCTGGTATTTCCGCATTTATTGTGCCCAAGGATGCGCCGGGGCTGTCATTTGGCAAGTTAGAAGAAAAGATGGGCTGGCATAGTCAGCCAACCTCGGCTGTTATTTTTAGTGATTGCAAAATACCGGCAAAAAACCTGCTGGGGGCAGAAGGCGACGGCTTCAAATTCGCCATGAAAGGGCTGGATGGGGGGCGTTTGAATATTGCCGCCTGTTCAATTGGCGGTGCGCGCGCAGCGATGGAGCTTGCGCGTGAACATATGCGGGTTCGCAAGCAATTTGGCAAACCGCTGGAGGCTTTTCAGGCCCTGCAATTCAAATATGCCGACATGGTAACAGAGTTGGAAGCCGCCCGGTTGTTGCTCCATAAGGCTGCCAGCAAGCTTGACGCGCAGGCCCCTGATGCCACACAGTTCTGTGCAATGGCCAAGCGATATGCGACCGATATTGCATTTTCGGTTTGCAATGATGCCCTGCAATTGCATGGTGGCTATGGCTATATTCGAGAATATCCCGTCGAAAGGCTGCTGCGTGATCTGCGCGTGCACCAAATCCTTGAAGGCACAAATGAAATTATGCGGGTTATCATCGCACGCGCTGCTTTGCGTGACTGATAGATATTGATGATGAATACCTGCCTTTAAAAAGACCTGGAGCCCGAAATATGAACGATGTTGGTGTTGAATTTGTCGTGAATGGTTCGGTTGGCGAAATTCATTTAAACCGCCCCAAAGCCCTGAATGCACTGACCTTGCCGATGGTGGATGCCATTCACCATCAAATGCGCCTTTGGGAACAGGATGATGCCGTTGCTGTACTGACCATCGAAGGGGCGGGGGAAAAGGCTTTTTGTGCTGGCGGGGATATTCGCGGCCTTTATGATGCCCGTATGCAAGATGAGCCCGAATTGCTCGATGCTTTTTATCGCCGGGAATATCAGCTTAATCATTATATGTCGGTTTATCCCAAACCCTGCATCGCCTTGTTAGATGGCATTACAATGGGCGGCGGTGTTGGCGTTTCGGTTCATGGCCGCTATCGCGTCGTTACGGAAAAAACCATGTTTGCCATGCCCGAAACCGGTATCGGCTTTTTCCCGGATGTCGGCGGGGGATATTTCCTGCCGCGCTGCCCTGGCGAAACAGGCATGTATCTGGGCTTGACCGGTGCGCGTTTGGGTGCGGCCGATTGCCTTTATGCTGCCATTGCGACACATGGCCTGCAAAGTGCGGATATTTCAGCGCTTAAGAACGCGTTGGCAATGACGGATTTCCATGCAAATGGCACGGGGTATGACGCCGTGTGCCAGCAGGTGGAAAAGCTGCTGCAAAATTATTCCCATGATTACGGCAAGTCTGATCTGGAGGGACTTCAGGCAGATATTGACGCCATCTTTTCGTCGCAAACCCTTGTCGAGGTTTTGCAGAAACTTGAGGAAAGTGAATTAGAGTTTTCCGACAAGGCATTGAAAATGCTGAAGTCAAAATCACCAATGGCCTTGGCGGTTACGTTTAAACAGATACGTGAAGGTGCGAAACTTGATTTGGCGGAAGACCTGAAAATGGAGTTTCGCCTGAGCCAACACATGGTTGAAAAACCCGATCTGTTCGAAGGTGTGCGTGCTGTGATCGTTGACAAGGACCATACACCACACTGGGCGCAGGGCGATGTGGGCCAGGTTGATCCACGCGATGTCGATGCGTTTTTCGCCCCTTTGCCAGCGGCAAAAGAATTGGTGATATAGGCAATATATAAGAGTGTTTATGCCGTCGTGGTCGCGCCGGTATGGGATGAACAAATAAAACCGGTATCTACCGGACCATCAGAGGAGACGTTAGAAATGGCAAAGATTGGTTTTGTCGGCTTGGGCAATATGGGCGGTCCGATGGCCGCTAATCTTGTGCGTGCCGGGCATGAAGTTAAGGTTTTTGATCTGTCCACCGAAGCGGTAAAGGCTGCGGTTGAGATTGGCGCGACGGCCAGCACGTCGCTGGCAGATGTTGCTGGCAATGTTGATGCAATCGTCACGGTTCTTCCGGCCGGCAAACATGTGCTGAGTGTCTATGATGGCGCGGAAGGACTGCTTGCTCACGCAGCCCCCGGTACGCTGATGATTGACAGCTCCACCATCGAGGTTGATGACGCGCGCAAGGCGGCGGCCCTTGCCAAGGAAAAAGGCATGCGGGCGGTTGATGCCCCCATATCCGGCGGTGTTGCCGGTGCAACAGCCGGAACGTTGACCTTTATGGTGGGTGGCGAAGCGGACGCCTTTGCCGCGGCAGAACCAATTTTGCAGGCGATGGGCAGCAATATCATTCATGCAGGCGATAGCGGGGCCGGGCAGGCGGCCAAGATTTGCAACAACATGATCCTGGGTGTCAGCATGATTGCTGTGTCCGAGGCCTTCATGCTAGCAAAACGGCTCGGGGTGGATGCTCAGAAACTGTTTGATATTTCATCCAAGGCATCTGGCCAGTGCTGGTCGCTGACCAGCTATTGCCCGGTGCCTGGGCCGGTACCGACATCACCAGCCAATAAGGATTATCAGGCTGGTTTTGCTGTTGATATGATGCTCAAGGATCTCAAGCTGGCGCAACAGGCATCGGCCTCGGCAAATGCGACCACGCCGATGGGGGCACTCGCGGAAAGCTTGTATGCGATGTATAGCGCAGGTGGAAATGGCGGCCGGGATTTTTCGGCAATTATCAAAATGCTGGATGGCGAATAACGTAAATTTTACAGCCAGTTTTGGCCTTTAACAGCATAATCCACTAATATGGCAGGCGAAGGATTTCGGTCCTTCGCTTTTTTGTGTCCAGATTCGACAAGTCTGATAGTATTCTTGTTGGGATACCAACTTTTACGGATTCCTGATGGCGGGAATGAACAGGGGTTCTAGGCTAAGTCATGGCACCACCTTCTTCTAAGAATCGAGAAATATATATAGAATTCAAACAGGTAGGGCAGTACCTTCGCTGTACCGCAATTGATGCCGTGACGGGAAAAGAGGTTACGGTTGCCGGCCCGGTATCGCGCAATCCGGAACAACTGAAGCGCGTTGCGGTACAAAAACTTGAATACATTCTGAATAAGGAATAAAATATACAATATTGGAAGCGTTGGTTATTTCCTCTTTATGGTAAAAGATTCTATCCGGGAGTGGGAAAACCGGAGATTCAACCAATTTTCCAAACACGCTTGCAGCCATTGACCACATGTGTCTAAGGTTTCAATCGTAAATCGCGTTTTCAGACATAGAACCACAAAAGAATGGTCGGGTTTGAAAACTTAAAAGCGGGGATACCCCGATAACAAAAAGACGGAGGCTTCGGAGGTTTGCGAGGGGGCAATGGGGAGATGGGTTCTTACCCAAAAACATTTGTATATCCTTGTTCTTTGCCTGCGGCCTTGCTGTCGAGGACGGCGTTTGTCTGTGCCAAATCTAAGGTTGAGCAATGGATTGGGCTTATTTTTTACAACAATTGATCAATGGTCTGACGCTTGGCGCCATTTATGGCCTCATCGCGATCGGTTACACGATGGTCTATGGCATCATCGGTATGATCAACTTTGCGCACGGCGAAATCTACATGCTGGGCGCGTTTCATTCTCTGATCACGTTCCTGATTTGTCAGGCAGCGGGAATTAGCGGCATTCTGCCGTTAACACTTCTTTTGATGCTGGTCGTATCAATGGTGATGACCTCGGTTTATGGCTGGGGCGTTGAACGCATTGCATATCGGCCATTGCGCGGGTCATTCCGATTGGCAGCTCTTATTTCTGCCATTGGTATGTCAATCTTCCTTCAGAACTTTGTCCAGATTGCGCAGGGTGCGCGTGTCAAGGCAATGCAGCCCTTTATCAAGGGCGGGATCACACTGATGGAAAGCCCCAACTTTAATGTTCAGCTAAGCTATATGCAGATCATTATCATCGTGCTGACCTTTGTTTTGATGGTGGTTTTCTCGACTTTGATTGCCAAAACCTCGCTTGGTCGTGCGCAGCGTGCCTGTGAACAGGACCGTACGATGGCCGGCCTGCTTGGCATCAATGTTGACCGTACCATTTCAACAACCTTTGTCATGGGCGCTGCCCTGGCGTCGGTCGCGGGTATGATGGTGACATTGTATTACGGCGTGATCGATTTCTATATTGGCTTCCTGGCCGGTGTGAAAGCCTTCACCGCTGCCGTTCTTGGCGGTATCGGGTCGCTGCCGGGGGCTATGCTCGGTGGGTTGCTGATTGGCCTGATTGAATCCTTCTGGTCGGGGTATCTCACCATTGAATACAAGGATGTCGCAACGTTTGGCATTCTGGTTCTGGTGCTGATTTTCCGTCCCTGGGGTCTTTTGGGCAAGCCGGAGGTGGAGAAAGTCTGATGTCGTCTTTGCTTACATCTTCGCGTGTTACGCCAGGTGAAATTGCCAAGGAACTCGCGTTCTTTGCCGTTATCGCCTTTATGATGTCGATCATGATTCTCGGGGTTGAAACGGTTGACCGTCCGACAGGGCTGGAACTGGCCCTTCGCTGGGATCTGGTGATCCTTGCCATCGCTTCGACGCTTGTCGGGCGTCTTGGGTTGATCGTTCGCCGTGAACACATGTCCCGTCTGTTGCAGGCGGTGCTGATTGTGATTTCGGCGGTAATGGTGGTGGAAATGTTCGTCCGGTTTCGCGACATGGATGACCGCTGGGCCGCCCCCGTTACCTTTCATATGGCATCTGAAAGTGTGGCCAGTTTCATCGTCTTTTTGGCGATGATTGCTGTGGTCTTTGCCATTGCCTATTTCTCGGCCTCGACCAAGCGGGTCGTGACCGAGGAGGAAAAGGAACAGAGTCTCTCTGCGCGTTTGCAGGTTGCCTATCGGACAAACACCAAAAAGATTGGTCTTGTCGGTATCCTTTTCTTCTTCATTTTCCCGCTGCTTTTTGGCGAAAACCGTTCTGCCATCGACCTTGCAACCCTGGTGATGATTTACATCATGCTGGGGTGGGGGCTGAATATTGTGGTGGGCCTGGCCGGTCTTCTCGACCTTGGTTATGTGGCTTTCTACGCTGTTGGGGCCTATTCCTATGCCCTGTTATCGCAGCATTTCGGTCTCAGCTTTTGGCTCTGCCTGCCGATGGCGGGTATTTTCTCGGCCAGCTTTGGCATCATTCTCGGTTTTCCGGTTTTGCGTTTGCGCGGCGACTATCTTGCAATCGTGACGCTGGGCTTTGGGGAAATCATCCGTGTTATCCTGATCAACTGGTACAATCTCACCGGTGGTCCGGACGGTATTGCCTCGATCGAACGTCCTTCCTTCTTTGGTTTGGCGGAATTTTCGCGCCGGGTGCCCGAAGGGGTGACAAAGTTTTCCGACTTGTTCGGCATCGAATACTCGTCAATGCACCGTCTGATTTTCCTGTATTATCTGATCCTGATTCTGGCGTTGGTGACGAACTTTGTCACCATGCGGTTGCGCAAATTGCCAATCGGTCGGGCATGGGAAGCATTGCGTGAAGACGAAATCGCCTGTCGCTCGCTTGGTATTAATCCGACCAACACCAAGCTGTCGGCTTTCGCCATTGGCGCCATGTTTGGCGGTTTTGCCGGGGCGTTCTTTGCCACCCGTCAGGGCTTTATCAGCCCGGAAAGCTTCACCTTCCTTGAATCTGCCGTTATTCTGGCCATCGTTGTGATGGGCGGTATGGGCAGCCAGATTGGGGTGGTGCTTGCCGCCATTGTCATGATTGGTTTCCCGGAAATGTTCCGCGAACTGGCCGAATATCGCATGCTGATTTTCGGGGCAGGGATGGTTGCCATTATGTTGTGGCGTCCGCGTGGCCTTCTGTCTTTCCGTGACCCGACAATCCTGCTGAATATGAGCAAGAAAGAAAAAGTTGCCGGAGAAAAATCATGACCGACAACAAATTGCTTGAAGTCGAACATCTTACTATGCGTTTCGGCGGTTTGGTGGCGATTGATGATCTGTCCTTCACTGCCCGGAAACGCGAAATCACCGCGATTATCGGTCCGAACGGGGCGGGTAAAACCACGGTTTTTAACTGTCTTACGGGCTTTTATGTTCCGACCGAGGGCCGTCTGACATTGAATGCCAAGGACGGACCACGCCTGTTGGAACGGGCCGAGGGTTTTCGGATTTCGCGCAACAACGGTGTTGCCCGTACTTTCCAGAATATTCGCCTGTTTACCGGGATGACTGTTTTGGAAAATCTGATTGTCGCCCAGCATAATCGCCTGATGGACGCATCTTTGTTTTCCCTGGCGGGGTTGTTTAACCTGAAACGCTATGCCAGTGCCGAAAAGGATGCTTTGGAAAGGGCGAAATTCTGGCTGAACAAAACCGGTCTGTATGAATTTGCAGACTGGAATGCCGGTAATCTTCCTTATGGTAGTCAACGTCGTCTTGAAATTGCCCGTGCAATGTGTGTCGAACCGTCATTGCTATGCCTTGACGAACCGGCCGCAGGCCTCAACCCGCGTGAATCGGCGGAATTGAACCTGCTATTGCAAAGCATCCGTGACGAGCAGGGAATCGGACTTTTGCTGATTGAGCACGACATGAGCGTGGTCATGCAGATTTCCGACCATGTGATCGTGCTCGATTACGGCAAGAAAATTGCTGACGGTAATCCCGAGGCCGTGAAGAACGACCCGGCGGTGATCCGTGCGTATCTTGGTGAAGAAGAAGATGACGAACTTCCGCCGGAAGTCGCCAGCGATCTTCACCTTGATCCGAAGGCGCAGTGAGGGAGACATCGATATGACCATGTTGAAAATTGAAGGTGTGCATACCTTCTACGGTAATATCGAAGCCCTCAAGGGCATTGATATGGAAGTCAATGAAGGCGAGATTGTTACGCTTATCGGTGCCAATGGCGCGGGTAAGACAACCCTTCTGATGACATGCTGCGGGGCCCCGCAGGCGACCAAGGGCCGAATCCTGTTTGAAGGCACCGACATCAGTCGCATGCCGACTCACGAGATTTGCCAGCTTGGCATTCAGCAATCGCCGGAAGGCCGCCGTATTTTCCAGCGTAGGTCGGTTTATGAAAATCTGCAGATGGGGGCCTGTACCCAGGACCCCAAGCATTTCGACTCAGACTTGGAAATGGTGTTTGACCTGTTTCCGCGTCTTAAGGAACGCATCAGCCAGCGTGCCGGGACGATGTCGGGGGGTGAACAGCAAATGCTGGCCATTGGTCGCGCCCTGATGGGACGTCCGCGGTTATTGCTGCTTGATGAGCCGTCACTTGGTCTTGCGCCGCTGGTGGTCAAGCAGATTTTCGATACCATCAAAAAGATCAACCGGGAAAACAAAGTCACTGTGTTCCTGGTTGAGCAAAACGCTTTCCATGCGTTGAAACTCGCGCATCGTGGCTATGTCATGGTGAATGGCAACATTACCATGTCGGGTGGTGGCGCTGAATTGCTGGCAAATCCTGAAGTGCGCGCTGCGTATCTTGAAGGTGGACACTAGGAGAAGGCGTTATGGAAGCAATTACAGGTACCAGCTTTGGTGTCACCATCGGGGTCACAATTATTCTGATGGGATTTTGTGCCGTGATGACAGGGCAGGCCGTGGCCAATACCTGGCGGCCGATGGGGCATCTTGTGCCTTATTCAATCTTGCTGGGATTAACATCCCGTTTCCTCGGATATGCCCTGTTTGGCGGCGAATTGCTGTCTTTGTCAGGGTTCATCTTTGACACGATAATTCTGTTTACCATCGCAATGACGTCATTTCGGATTGTGCGGGTAAACAAGATGTTGTCACAGTATCCCTGGTTGTATGAACGTGTCGGCCCATTTGCCTATCGTTCCCGCGAAGGGGTTGAATAAAATAGCTTTTCACCAATAATAAGACACAACCATTTGTTGGTGAGAACAGGATTTGTACTGTTGCATACTCTAACAGGGTGCTAGAGTACCAGGAGATGGAGCCGGTAAATGGACAAAATAACCAAGCCGGTTTCATGTCCTTAAAGATGGTTCTGGCATGGTGTCGGAACCAACCTTTGGAACAGGGAGACTTCTCTTATGTCGAAAACCAAGCTTTGCCTTCTGGCAACTGCATCTGCGCTTGTCCTGTCGATGGGAGCGGCAAAGGCTGACATCACCATTGCAACTGTTGGCCCGATGACCGGTCCATATGCTGCATTTGGTGAACAGATGCGTCAGGGTGCAACCAAAGCTGTTGCAGATATCAATGCAGCCGGTGGTGTGAACGGCGAAAAGCTGGTTCTGGAAGTTGGCGATGACGCCTGCGATCCGAAGCAGGCTGTTGCTGTTGCCAACCAGCTGGTGAGCAAGGATGTTGCTCTTGTTGCCGGTCACTTCTGCTCGGGTTCTTCTATCCCGGCATCTGAAGTGTATTACGAAGAAGGCATCATCCAGATTTCGCCGGCTTCGACCAACCCGCAGCTGACCGAACGTGGCCTGGATAACGTGTTCCGCGTTTGTGGTCGTGACGACCAGCAGGGTGAAGTTGCCGGGAAATATCTGGCGAAACACTTTGGTGACAAGCGTATTGCCATCGTTCATGACAAACAGGCTTATTCCAAGGGGCTTGCTGACGAAACCAAGAAGTTCCTCAATGAAGCTGGCGTCAAGGAAGTGATGTATGAAGCCATCACCCCGGGCGAAAAAGACTATTCGGCTTTGGTGACAAAACTGAAGTCTGAAAATGTTGATGTGCTGTATTACGGCGGCTATCACACCGAACTTGGTTTGATCGTACGTCAGATGCGTGCCCAGGGAATGGATACGCTGGCAATGTCGGGTGATGCGATTAACACCCTTGAATATTGGTCAATCACCGGTGATGCCGGTGCCGGCACCATGTTCACGGCCGGTCCGGCACTTGAAAAAGATCCGCGCAACGCTGATCTCGTCAAATATTTTGAAGCCAAAGGCTACAAACCGGAAGGTTACACCCTCTACACTTATGGTGCGATCCAGGCTTGGGCTGACGCAGCCAATAAAGCCGGGACCACCGATTTTGAACCGGTTGTGAAAGAGCTCAAGAGCGGTGACAAATTTGATACCGTTCTTGGTTCGATCTCGTTTGACTCCAAGGGTGACGTTGCTGCACCGGGTTACGTTTTCTATAAATGGGAAAATGGCACCTACGATTACGCCGATTAAGTTTGGCTAATCGATCTTGACGATTTCGGGGCCTGGCGCGTTATGCGCCGGGCCTTTTTTATTGGCAGTAAACCACCAGATTTAATCACATTTGCTTTATGATGAATGGAAATGACCGTCGTTCAGTTAATATAAAGTGAACTTCAAATAATATTATAAATGACATAAATAAAGGCGCCCTTAATATCAGGACGCCTTTTAACAGGTCACTTACAAAAGCAGTTCGTTAGTCAGCCTTGCGGCCCAGGCCAATCTTCTTGGCAAATTGCGAACGCTGCTTGGCGTAGTTCGGCGCAACCATAGGATAATCGGCGGGCAAACCCCACTTCGCACGGTATTCTTCCGGCGTCATATCATAAGTGGTGCGCAAATGACGCTTGAGCATTTTCAATTTTTTGCCGTCTTCAAGGCAGACAATATAGTCATCGCCAATAGACTTTTTGATGGGAACAGCCGGTTTCAGCGGTTCTTCTTCTTCAATTTCCTCGACACCTCGTAAATCTTCAAGCGACCGGAATGTTGTTGTGATCAGTTCCGGAAGCTGCGTTGCCGCAAGCGCATTGTTGCTGACATATGCCGATACGATATCGACTGTCATTTGCAGAAGCTCATCACGATCAAAGGTGTCATTCGTCAGGTCATTCATTTTTTGTTGTGTCCTTAAATCGGTCCCTAATTGCGGCAAAGAATGCTGCATAAAGGGTATATAATCAGCATTTACGTTTGTTCAATAATGGCGGAAACATATGGCTCAAACGTTATTTTTATACTTAACAAATAACATTAATTCAAACAAACGTACAGCGGTATAGTTAGCGGGCGAAACCTGACGTTTCGCTTCTTCATGTAAATAGTAATTTTCTGTTCATTCGTTAAGGTGTTTTTCAATTTTGGTGACATTTATTTGCGCGGTGACCTCGCGGCGAACACATTGCACTTGAATGAGAGCGTGATGACGATGGCGCGGCCCAGGGCTTTTTGCTCGCATTTGATGCATAGCAGAACAGACACATATCAACACGACTGTGCGTTGGCATGGGGAAGGTGATGTGCTAAAAGGCGCTCAAATTTCATTGTCAGTTTGAAAAGGGTGCTGGGAATGTCGACCAAAACCATTGCGATTGCTGCCGATCACGGCGGTGTCGACCTCAAAACCTTAATTGTCTCGCAGCTTTCAGAGCAGGGATACGAGGTTCTTGATCTTGGAACGGATGGTTCCGCATCCGTTGATTATCCCGATTATGCCTATGATCTTTGCAAGGCCATTATCGATGGAAAAGCACAAAGCGGTATTCTGATCTGCGGTTCGGGAATTGGCATGAGCATGGCCGCCAATCGTTATCCCGGAATTCGTGCGGCCCTGGTTCATGACCGTCTTTCGGCTGAATTGTGCCGCCAACATAATGACGCAAATGTTTTGTGCCTTGGCGCACGCCTGTTGGGGGTGGCTGTTGCACAGGATTGCGTAAACGCATTTGTATCGACAGCGTTTGAAGGTGACCGCCATCAGCGTCGCGTCAACAAGCTGTCCGCACCGAAATAATCTCATTTGCCTCACGGCACGCACCAGGGCTTCCGGGCTCTATATTTTCCGTTTTATCGAAAGGCTTGCGAATGTCTTTTAACGGCTTTTTTTCCACCGGCCTGTCAGATGCCGATCCGGCATTGTTCAAATCCGTTTCTGACGAACTTGAGCGTCAGAAAAACCAGATCGAACTGATCGCCTCGGAAAATATTGTTTCCAAGGCCGTGATGGAAGCACAGGGTTCTGTGCTGACCAACAAATATGCCGAGGGTTATCCGTCACGCCGCTATTATGGCGGTTGCGAATATGTTGATGTCGCCGAAGAACTTGCCATTAACCGCGCAAAAGAACTGTTTGGCTGCGAATTTGTCAATGTGCAGCCCCATTCCGGCGCACAGGCCAACCAGGCGGTTTTTCTGGCCCTGTTACAACCGGGCGACCGCATTATGGGCATGTCGCTGGCACATGGCGGGCATTTAACGCATGGTTCGCCGGTGACAATGTCGGGCAAATGGTTTGATGTTGTTTCCTATGAAGTCGAGGAAGCCACCCAGCTGATCGATATGGAAGCGGTGCGCAAGGTTGCCCTGGAAACCAAACCCAAGCTGATTGTTGCCGGGGCATCGGCCTATCCGCGCCATATTGATTTTGCCGCCTTCCGGGCCATTGCCGATGAAGTTGGCGCCTATTTGATGGTCGATATGGCCCATTATGCCGGGCTGGTGGCCGCCGGTGTTTACCCCAACCCGGTGCCGCATGCGCATGTGGTAACATCCACCACGCATAAAACCTTGCGTGGCCCGCGCGGTGGCTTTATCCTGACCAATGACGAGGCATTGGCCAAGAAATTCAATTCCGCTGTTTTCCCCGGCAATCAGGGGGGGCCGTTAATGCATGTTATTGCCGCCAAGGCCGTTGCCTTTGGCGAGGCGTTGCAACCGGCCTTTACCGATTATGCCAAACAGGTTGTCGATAATGCCCGTGCCCTTTCCGAAGTATTGCAGGAAGGTGGGGTTGATATCGTTTCAGGTGGGACCGATTGCCACATGGTGCTGGTGGATTTGCGGCCCAAGGGTGTGACCGGCAAGGCAACCGAAGCTGCAATGGAGCGGGCGGGCCTGACCTGCAACAAAAACGCCATTCCGTTTGACCCGGAAAAGCCCTTTGTCACATCGGGTGTGCGTTTGGGAACATCGGCAGGCACCACGCGCGGTTTTGGCGTTACGGAATTTCGTAAAATTGGCGAGCTGATCATTCAGGTGATCAATGCGCTTGCCGCCAATGCCGATGGCGATGCCGAAACCGAAAAGGCCGTTTTAAGCGAGGTTCGCGCCCTTTGCGCATCATTCCCGATTTATAAGGGATGATCCCGGAAGTTTTCGCGGCCTGAAAAGATGAAACCCCGTGTCCCTATTGAGGGGACACGGGGTTTTTTGTTGGATATCTGGTTTGGTCAGATCATTTGATGGCATAAAAAACGGGGCGACCGATGGGTGCCCCGTTTGTTTTGATATCCGTTTGTAACGCAGGCTTAGCTGCGCGGTTTCAGGTTTTCCGGGTCATAAAGCGGTTTGTAACCGATGCCGACCACTTCAACCGGATAGATTTCGTCGAAATACGAAATGTTGAGTTTGCGGCCTTCCTGGCAATAAGCGTGCGGCAGATAGGCGAGCGCAATGTTTTTGCCAATACTGGGGCCAAAGGCAATCGAGGTGGTATAGGAACGACGGCCCAATTCATCGATCAGGGTTTCGCCGGTTTCAGGGTCCATCACCGGAAGCGAGCCGAGCGGGAACCGGGCGACACCCTGACTGTCGATATTATCGGTGACAATAAGGGTGCAGAGCATGGCCGGTTGATGGTCGCGTTCGCGATATTCGCTGTGTTTTGCCTTGCCACGGAAGTCGGCTTCTTTAACCTTGGGCCGGGCGAGGTTGGCTTCATACAGATTATATTGCGTGATCAGATCGGCATTTTGCAAACGCAGGGATTTTTCCAAACGGCGTGAATTGGCATAGGTTTCAACACCCACAGCCATCACACCGGTTGAGCGCAGCGCATCCCAGACATCCAGCCCGTCTTCGTAACGCATATGCAGTTCCCAGCCCTGTTCACCGACATAGGAAATGCGAAACGCGGTTACGGTTTTACCGGCAATTTTAACCTGGCGGATGGCGGCAAACGGGAAGTTTTCCAGGCTCAGCGCCTCGGGGTCTTCGACGACTTTTTGCAGGTTTTCGCGGGCATTTGGCCCCCAGATGCCAACCGTTGTGAATTTTTCGGTGACATCGGTGATGGTCACGTCAAAACCCTTATCCGCGGCAACCCGGCGCATATAGGTAAAGTCACGCGGGCCGGCATCGGCACCATTGACCATGCGGCAGCGGTCTTCCATGCGGAACACGGTGAAGTCGGCGCGGACATTACCTTCATCATCAAGCATGTGAGTATAAATACCCTTGCCGATATTGTTATCACCGCCAACCTTGGCCACACACAGCCATTCCATCAGGGCGACGTGATCGGGGCCTTCGATATCGGTCATATGGAAATGCGACAGGTTAATGATGCCGCAATCGGCACTCATTTCCAGTTGTTCGGCGTTGGAAACACGCCAGAAATGCCGTGTGTCCCATTCATTTTCGCGAACCGGCACCTGGTCGGCGTATTTTTCCAGCAAATGTTCGTTGGCGGCATAGCCATGCGCGCGTTCCCAGCCGCCCAGTTCCATGAAATAGCCGCCCAGTTCAACTTCGCGCTCGTAAAAGGGTGAACGGCGAATGCCACGCGCATTGGCAAAGGGTTCGCGCGGGTGAACCGGCGGGTTGTAAATCTTTTTCGCGGTCTCCCAGCAGCGGTCGTAAATATATTTCTCGCCCAGCTGGAAATCGTTGAAACGGCTGTAATCAATGGCGTGATGGTCAATATGGGTGCGGTCATGGGTCATCCAGTCCGCCAGCAATTTGCCCATACCCGGCCCATCCTTGATCCAGATGCCGACCGAATACCAAAGACCGCGCAATTTGCGGCTTTCGCCGATTGCAGGGCCGCCATCAATCGAGGTTTGCAACAGACCATTAAAGGAATGGCTTTCGTTAAAGCCAAGCTCGGTCAGGATCGGGGTTAGTTCCATTGCGCGTTCAAGCGGCTCGATCACGTCTTCGAGTTCCAGGTCGCGCTGGGACGGGGAAAGGCGGGCCTGGTGTTTTTCAAGAATTTCGCGGGGATGGACCAGACGGGGATTTTCCTCGTAATAATAACCCCATTCGATCTGGCCGCCTTCGGTGCTTTTGGGGTCGCCGGTATCGCGCATATAGGCCGAATTGCCCTGATCGCGCAAAAGCGGCATGCCAATTTCAACGCCCGTACCTTCAAATTCGTTATACGGTCCGAAAAAGGTCAGCGGGTGATCAACAGGCATGACGGGCAAATCTTCGCCGGCCAGTTCGGCAATCAAACGGCCCCAAAGACCGGCACAAACCACCACATAATCGGCCATGACGGTGCCGCGTTCCGTGCGAACGCCGGTGATGCGGCCATTTTCGCTGATCAATTCCAGGGCGGATGTATTGCCAAAAGCCTGCAATTTGCCCGTTGCAATGGCCTGATCCACCAGCTTGCCAGCCACGGTTTGTGAACGCGGGGTCACAAGCCCGGCATCGGGGTCCCACATCGCACCCTGGATCTGGTCTTCTTCCAGCAGCGGGAATTTTTCCTTGGCTTCGGCAGCACTGATGATTTTGACATTGGTGCCAAAGGCCTTGCCGGAATCAACCCGGCGTTTGAGTTCGGCCATGCGTTCATCATCGCCCACGCGGGCCACTTCCAGGCCGCCAATACGGGCGTAATGGCCCATTTTTTCGTAAAAATCCATCGAATACATGGTGGTCCAGCAGGACAGAAGGTCATGGCTGGTCGCAAAGCAGAAATCCGAGGCATGTGCCGTCGAGCCAATGTCGGTCGGGATGCCTGATTTGTCGATGCCGACAATGTCATCCCAGCCATTTTCGATCAGGTGATGGACAACCGAGGCACCAACGATGCCGCCGAGGCCAACGATTACGACTTTTGCCCTGTTGGGAAATGCGGCCATTTATCTCAGTCCTTCTTCTCGAGATGATGATCTGCTTTTTGGTATTTCGGGGCCCCTGATAAATTGCCCCGTGATGGCGATGTTTTTTTGCAAGGTGGGGGCGACATCCCCTGAAACGACCGATGGGGACCGGTAAACCGGCCCCCGTGGTAAGGATCAGGAGGTGAAAACCACCGTTCGTGTCTTGTTAAGCATTACGCGCCCTTCAAGGTGATATTTAACCCCGCGGGCAAGAACGCGGGCTTCGATATCCCGGCCGGTGGCGACAAAATCCTCAGCCGACATGGCGTGGCTGACGCGTTCGGTTTCCTGTTCAATGATCGGGCCTTCATCAAGGTCCGGTGTCACATAATGGGCGGTTGCACCAATCAGCTTTACACCGCGTTCATGCGCCTGATGATAGGGCTTTGCCCCCTTGAACGACGGCAGGAACGAATGGTGGATGTTTATGATCATGCCAAAGAATTTATTGGAAAATTCGTTGGTCAGCACCTGCATGTAACGGGCAAGGACCACCAGATCGGCATTGGTTTCCTTGATCAGGTCGGACAGCGCGGCTTCCTGTTCGACCTTGGTGTCCTTGTTAACCGGCATGTAATGGAAGGGAATGCCTTCCTGTTCTGCAATATGACGGGCATTTTCGTGGTTTGAAACAATGGCTGCCACCTCTGCATCCAGCCAACCCACCTTGATTTGATACAGAAGATGGTGCATCGCGTGGTCGAATTTGGAAACCATGATGATGATTTTGGGCCGGCGGGCCGTATCCTGAACCTTCAGTTTCATGTTGAAGCGGTCGACGGCGGGGCTCAACATCAGTTCGACCTGCGATTTATCAATATCGGCAGGGGTGCTTACGGCGATACGCAGGAAAAACTGGTTCGTCTGGCGGTCGAAAAACTGGTTGGATTCAATGATATTGGCATTGCGCGCCGCCAGGGCAGATGTCACCGCTGCCACAATGCCGGGGCGGTCGTCACAGGCAATACGCAGGATATATGAAGTTTCGCTCACCGGGGTGCTCCGTTTCAAAGGTCTGACTGGGTTCTCAGAGCTGACGCTCCAGTTCGGGAAGAATTTCAAACAGGTCGCCGACGATACCATAATCGGCAACCTGAAAGATCGGGGCGTCTTCGTCGGTATTGATGGCAACGATGATTTTGGAATCTTTCATCCCGGCAAGGTGCTGGATGGCACCGGAAATACCACAGGCAATGTAAAGATCCGGGGCAACGACCTTGCCGGTTTGACCAACCTGAAGGTCATTGGCGGCGTAACCGGCATCGACCGCCGCCCGCGAAGCCCCAATGGCCGCGCCCAGTTTATCGGCAACCGGGGTTAGGACATCCTGGAATTTTTCCGATGATCCCAGCGCACGACCACCTGAAAGAATGATCTTGGCGGAATTCAGCTCCGGTCGGTCACTTTCGGACAGAATATTTTCAACAAAGCTGGAAAGACCGGCACTTTCACCCCCGAAAGAGACAGTCTCAATTGGGGCTTTGCTGTCAGAAATGTCTGCTGCGGCAAAGCTGGTTGTGCGGATGGTCAGAACTTTTTTGTCATCAGTTGTCTGGACAACTTCAATGGCATTGCCTGCATAAATCGGATGTTTGAAGGTATCGGCTGAGACCACATCGATAACATCGGAAATCTGCATCACATCCAAAAGGGCGGCAACGCGCGGCAAGATGTTTTTGCCGTTGGTGGTGGCTGCGGCCAGGATGGTATCGTAATCCGCCGCCAGGGATAGGATCAGCGATGCGGTCGGTTCGGCAAGCTGATTAGCAAGATTGGCATCATCGGCCAGCAAAACCTTGCGAATACCACTCAGGATGGCGGCTTCATCGGCGACTGGTGCGGCATTGTGGCCAGCGACCAGAATGTCAACATCGCCGCCAATTGCCAATGCCGCTGTCAGGGCCTTGGTGGTTTGCTCGGACAAGGTTGCATTGTCATGTTCAGCAAAAACAAGAATAGCCATTTTCGTTTCTCCGCTTAAGCTGCTTAGATGACGCCAGCTTCGGTTTTCAGTTTGTCGATCAGCTCGGCGGTTGTGGCGACCTTCACCCCGGCCAGGCGCATGGCAGGTTCTTCAACCCGCAATATTTTGCAGCGCGACGTTACCGAAACGCCAAAATCATCGGGCGTTTTCTTTTCCAGTGGCTTTTTCTTGGCTTTCATGATGTTGGGCAGGGAGGCATAACGCGGTTCGTTCAGGCGCAAATCCGCCGTGACGATGGCCGGTAATGTGACCTTGATGGCCTGCAGGCCACCATCCACTTCGCGGGTGACTTTTGCCGTGCTGCCATCAATTTCCAGCTTGGAGGCAAAGGTTGCCTGCGACCAGCCAAGCAGGGCTGAGAGCATCTGTCCGGTTTGATTGGCATCATCATCAATGGCCTGTTTGCCAAGAATAACGATTTCCGGCTTTTCATCTTCGATGACGGCTTTAAGCAGCTTTGCCACCGTCAGAGATTCGGTGCCTTGACTGGTTTCAATCAGAATGGCGCGGTCCGCCCCCATTGCCAGAGCCGTGCGCAAGGTTTCCTGGGCCTGGGCCGGGCCGATGGAAACAGCAATAATTTCGCTGGCAGTGCCTGCTTCTTTCAGGCGAACGGCTTCTTCGACGGCAATTTCGTCAAAGGGATTCATCGACATTTTGACATTGGCAAGATCAACGCCGGAACCATCCGCCTTGACGCGAATTTTCACGTTGTAATCGACAACCCGCTTAACAGGTACAACGACCTTCATAATTTACCTCTCTGACGCATCCCCGGGAATGTCAAAGCCCCCGGAAAAGGCCTTGCCCGTGACAAGACCGTTATTTTTGTTTTGCAGCCACGGCATTACGCCAGCGCATCGCCCCGAAAGTCTTTTTTTATGGTCAGAACCCAGGGTCATGATTTTGGGAATTTGAATTGCCTGTGACGCGAATCTTCTGCCAAAATCACGAGATGATGCCGGCGGAAGGCAATTTGCGTGGTTGCGACAGTTTCCCTTGGTGTGACGCGTTGGGTCCAACTATTCTGCGTAATAATCTGGCGTTCTTTAACGCTAAAAAATAGAATGTTTGCGTCAAAGCGAGATTATCGCTACGACAATTGCAGGAACCTTTTTAAACGTCGGAGGTCATATGGACGCGAAGCGTGACTTTCAGGCCAGCAATGCGCAGTCGAACCAGCGTTCAGCCCTTCGACCGGCAAAACCGAAAAGCGAGGCGCCACGCCTTTCGGTTGGGTTCATACTTGCAAACCGTTTTACCTTATGCGCCTTCGCTAATTTTGTTGATGTGCTGCGCCTTGCGGCCGATGAAGGCGACCGCAGCCGTCAGATTTTGTGCAAATGGACCGTTCTTTCCGATACGATGGACCCGGTGGCCTCAAGCAGCGGTATCACCGTGCAAGCCAAGGAACGGCTGGGGGACCCGCGACGCTTTCATTATATCGTTGTCGTGGGTGGTTTGATGGATGAAACCCCCACCCTCAGCCAGGCCTATCACCGTTTCCTCCACGAGGCGGCCGCGGCGGGCGTGCCGTTGATCGGGGTATGTACCGGGGCGTTTTTACTGCACCAGGCCGGCCTGCTTGACGGCTATCGCTGCTGTGTCAGCTGGTTCCACCATTCCGATTTTATGGAACAGTTTGAAGGCCTGGACCCGGTAGCAGACCAGATATTTGTGGTTGATCGTGATCGGTTAACCTGTTCGGGCGGCGCAAGTTCGGCGCATTTGGCGGCCTATTTGGTGGATAAGCATGTTGGCCGGGCACAGGCCAATAAAAGCCTGCATATCATGATTATCGACGATGCCCTGCAGGCTGAAAAGCCCCAGCCCGGTATCCCACTGGATTTGAAAACCCGTGACCCGATTGTGCAGCGTGCCCTTTTGATCATGCAGCAAAATATCGACACGCCAATATCTGTTCAGGAAGTGGCGCGGCGCATGGGCAACAGCAAACGCCAGATCGAACGGCATTTTCGGTTGACCCTGGATACATCACCGCAGGTGGCATTTTTGAATATTCGCCTGGATCTCGCCCATCATCTTATTGAAAAAAGTGATAAATCCGTCGCGCAGATTGCCGTGGATTGCGGGTTTTGTGATTCATCCCATTTAAGCCGCATGTTCCGGCGCCGGTATGGATGTACCCCGCAAGCCCTGCGTCATCCCGTCGCGGTGCGGGAGGATCAGGCTGTCTTGGTGGCAGAAGCAGAATTGTCATCCTGAAAACGGGATTGTTGGTTTGGCGAATAAAAAACGCCGCCCGTTTTGTGCATGTCGGGCGGCGTTGGCGTGTTCTGAACAGCACAGTTTGTCAAAAGGGCCGTATGGGCGACCCTTCGTGCAGATTAAATGCGACGGGCTCTCTAGATTACGATGTTCTCGCAATAGAATTGTTGTGTTCCGGCGGGAGGTCCTGAATGTCGATCATGGCGCCGGCAAGCTGTCGGAAATTGACTTTGCCCAGGGGCTGCCCGGTTGAGGATACCACTGTACCCGTACCATCCGCCGTATCGGCCAGTAGACGCATGGCATCTTCGATGGTTGTGCCCGCTGTAATGGGCATCCCAACGGTTTGCGCACCGGCAATTAGCGGCATCATGACCGCTTCCACATGGACGACGCGGCCGCGATTAACCTCTTTGACGAAGTTTGCCACATAATCATCGGCAGGGCGCAGTACGATATCCTGGCTTGTGCCTTGCTGGATGATTTCGCCGTCGCGCAGGATGGCGATCTGGTCCCCCAAACGCAGGGCTTCATCCAGGTCGTGGGTAATGAAAACGATTGTTTTCTCGATTTCCTTTTGAATATCAAGAAGAACCGTTTGCATATCCATCCGGATCAGCGGGTCCAGGGCCGAGAAGGCCTCGTCCATTAAAAGAACCGGGGCATCATTGGCAAGGGCGCGGGCCAGGCCGACACGTTGCTGCATCCCGCCGGAAAGCTGATTGGGATATTTTTCCTCAAACCCTTTCAGGCCGACACGATCGAGCCAGCGCATGGCGACATCAATTGCCTTGGCACGGGCAAGACCCTGTACCTCTAGGCCAAAGATGGTGTTGTCGAGCACGGTCCGATGCGGCAGCAGGGCGAATTTCTGAAATACCATCGCGGTTTGATGGCGGCGAAATGCGCGAAGCTCGTTCTGGTTCATTTTGACAATGTCAACACCGTCAACAAGCACTTCGCCACAGGTTGGATCAACCAGACGGTTGATATGGCGAATAAGTGTTGATTTTCCCGATCCCGAAAGCCCCATAATCACCTGAATACGGCCCGAGGGAATTTCGAGATTGATGTTGCGCAGACCCAAGATATGACCAAACTTTTCGTTCAGTTCGGCTTTGGTCATGCCCTTTTGGACGGCATCCACATGCAGCGCCGGATTATAGCCGAAAATCTTGTAAAGATTGCGGATGTGAATGCCACCGGTCAGATGATCAGCCATGCGAAATCTCCCGATGTTTTTGGAGCTTTTTGCCATAGGCCTGGCTGACCCGGTCAAAAATGATGGCAATGCCGACAATGGCAAGACCATTGAATATGCCAAGGGTGAAATACTGGTTGGCAATTGCCTTTAGAACAGGTTGGCCCAGGCCTTGAACGCCGATCATGGCTGCGACAACAACCATTGCCAGTGCCATCATGATGGTCTGGTTGATGCCCGCCATGATGGTGGGCACGGCCAGAGGAAGCTGAACCTTGACCAGTTTTTGCCATCCCGATGTGCCAAAGGCATCGGCGGCTTCAAGCACATCCTTGTCAACCAGCCGGATGCCCAGATTGGTCAGCCGGATCATCGGCGGGATGGCATAAATGACAACGGCAATCAATCCTGGCACCTTGCCAATGCCAAGCAGCATGACAACCGGAATCAGATAGACGAAGCTGGGCATGGTTTGCATGACATCGAGGATCGGATTGACAATTCTTTGCACGCGATCCGACCGTGCCATTAAAATACCGATTGGAATGCCAATCGCGATCGACATGATGGTGCAGACAAAGATAATCGCGACTGTCTGCATGGTGTCTTCCCACATGTCAAAATAACCGATGAGAAGCAGGGTCACAAGGCAGCCCAGGACGGTTTTGAGGCTACGGCTGGCAAACCAGGCAATGATCAGGATGATCGCGGTAATAATGGGCCACGGGGTGTGGGTCATGAAGTGGTCGGCAGCGATCAGAAAGTGCTTGAGCGGAGAGAACATGTCTTCAATTGTTCCGCCAAAGGCACGGGTGAATTCCCTGAAATTTCCGTCGATTGTCTTTTTCAGGTTTCGCAGGACAGTGTCGTCCATATGCGGGAATTTATAAAACCATTCCATAAAATTCCACCTTTCAAAGGGGTGCGACACGTCTTTTTGATTTTATCCGCGCATGGAAGGCGGCGCGCTGGTGGCGCACCGCCCGGCTTGATCCGGTTTTTACAAGTCGGCTTCAATCTTCTTTGCGGCGTCGGGTGTCACCCATTTGGTCCAGATGTCTTTATTTTCGCGCAGGAAATGCTTGGCGCCGTCTTCGCCACTTGCCTGGTTCTCTGTCATCCAGGCCATCAATTTACCGACGGTTTCGTTGCTCCAGGACCGCTTGCCAAGATATTCCATCACTTCCGGGCTGGCTTTGTCGTGGAAGGGTTTGGCAACCAGTGTTGCAATCTTGTCGGTCGGCCATTTATTGGGTTTGGGGTCCGGGCAATCTTCTACGGTGTTACACCGTTTCCATTCTACCGGGTCATAGGGTACCGAAAATCCCAGTTTGACCATCGGGTATTTGCCCAGCAACGCTGTTGGTGCCCAATAATAGCCCATCCAGGGTTCTTTTTTCTCGTATGCTGTGGCAATCGAACCATCCAGTCCGGCGGCAGATCCGGTATCGACAAGGACGAAACCGGCATCCTGGGCCTTGTATGCCCAATAATATTGTGAGGTAACAACCGTGCCGCCCCAACCCTGCGGGCCGTTGTAAATGGCGCCCTTGCTGGGATCTTCGCTATAGGGGAAAAGTTCGGGATGTTTTAAGGCATCCGAGATGGTTTTGATCTCGGGATGGGCATCGGCGAAATATTTCGGAATCCACCACCCCTGTTGTCCGCCGTCTGGCAGGGGAGAGCCGACATCGATGATACGGCCTTCTTCAGTGCCTCTTTTTACGACATCGGGCAGCAGGTCAACCCAGGCTTCCGGCGCGATATCGGGTTCGCCGCGTTCGGTCATCGAGGTGATCGTCGGCACGGTGTCGCCGATGGTGATATCGACATCACACCCATATCCCTCGCTGAGAATGATTTTATCCAGGTTAGAGAGAACTTCTGCACTTTGCCAGTTCATGCTGGCAATTGTTACGTTTCCGCAATCGGCTGCCTGCGCAGCGATGCTTCCCCCGAAAAAACTTAACGTCAAGCATCCTGATACTAGTAGTTTTTTCATTTTATTTCCCTGTTTCCAACGGCTGACCTTAGCGCGCAAGAGCGCCGCAGATTCTTGCGCCGATAGCCCACAAGGGGCGATCTCCCTTCGTTTGTTAGATCTCGACTTCGATATCGGAGAGGGGGGTGGAACAGCAGATCAGGATTTTGCCCTGATCAATTTCGCGCTGCCGGATACCGCCCCCGTGCTGCATATCAACCTGACCCGAAATCAGTTTTGATTTGCAGGTGCCGCAAATGCCGCGCTGACAGGAGGATAAAGGCAACAAGCCGGCCTCGCGCGCTGCGGAAAGAACCGTCATGCCGGGACCGCATTCCACGACATGACCTGTTTTGGAGAAACTCACACGGAAAGTCTGGTCGCTGATTTCGGGGGCTGCCGATGCGTATTCCTCAAGGGTTCCGGCAGTTTCGGCACCAAAATCGAAACTTTCTTCGTAATATTTCTCCATATCGAAACCAGCCTGGCGCAGCATGTTGCGCACCCCATCCATAAACAGGGCCGGGCCGCAGCAGAATATTTTGCGTTCCAAAAAGTCCGGCGACATCAGGGAAAGCATCTGGAGACTAAGGCGGCCGGTGTAACCACTCCAGCTATGCTGGGCCGGGGTGGTTTCACAGGTGAAGGCCAGTTTCAGCGACGGGTTTTGTGCTGCCAGCATGGCAAGTTCGTCGCGGAAAATAATGTCGGACGGGGACCGGGCGGCATGCACAAAATGCAGGTCCGTGGGTTCCGACAGATCGCAGGCTGTTCGTGTCATCGACATCATGGGCGTGATGCCGCTACCTGCCGACAGAAACAGAAGTTTGTCTTCCCCGGTGGCATCGGCGGTAAATTCTCCGCCAGGGCCGGATACATTTACCTCCTTGCCGGGCACCATATAATCGTGCAGCCAATTGGAACCCGGGCCACCGGGAACACGTTTGACCGTGATTTCAAGGCGATAGGGGCGGGCTGCCGATGCGGAAATGGTGTAGCAGCGCATCACCATGCCTTCGACAGGGAGTTCAAACGTCATATACTGGCCGGGATAAAACCGAAATGCGCGCGGTTCCCTGCCCGAAAAGACAAATGTCTTCACATCGTGGGTTTCCTGACGCACCTGACGACATACCAATACATCATCATATTCAGGTTCCCACAGGGGAACGCGGGTTACTTCTGTCAGTTTTTCGTCAGCCATTTCGGCATTATCCCTTTTCTGCTACGGGCCAGTTCGGCCAGCTTATTCAGCAGCAATTCCAGCTTTGTTTTCGGCAAAATGGTCTTGTAACCGCTTGATATACCAATCGCAGAATGCTTCGACATGCGGTTCGGTATAGGTGGAATAAGGACCGGGTTCATACGCATTCTGCTCGCTGCCAAGCTGGGCAAGGCGCACAAGCATGGCATCTTGCAGGTTGGTCATCGTCCAGACCTGGGTCAGGTTATCAAGGGTGTAATCCTCGTTTTCGATGGCATCCTTGTGGACCAGCCAGGTTGTGCGCACGAGGGTGCGATCGGGCGACAATGGCAGGACAGAGAAGGTAACGATATGGTCGCTCATGAAATGATGCCAGGAATTGGGGTGCGTCCAGAAGCTTAAGCCCCCGAGTTTGGCATCGGTAAAGTTGCCCAGCAGCTTTTTTGAGGCAACCTTTGTATCCAGCGTGTGAGATTCCCCTTCCCAGCTCAGCGGAAGGCGCATGGTGCGGAAACCGGTGACATTGGAAAGGTGTTCTTCCTCGGCGGATGGCAGGCCGCAGGTTTCCCAGCGCTGATGATAACGTTCAACCGATTCAAGGTATTTATTAACATCGTTGGAACGGCGATCATCTAATTCATCAGGCGAGAAACCAAACCCGAATTCCGAAAGGGGAACGGTCAATTGCGGGTGGTTGCCCTCGCAATGGTAACATTCCCGGTTGTTTTCCATTGTCAGCTTCCAGTTGCCTTCCTCGATCAGTTCGGAGGAATGGGCAACCTTGCAATTGGCGATGTCGTGCGGCGCAAGGTAGGGTTCCATTTTGCGCGCAAGGTCTTCGATATCAGCCGGGGCATCCTTGGCAAGGCAGATGAAAATAAGCCCGGCAACCGAACGCACATGCACGGGTTTCAGGCCATGACAGCTTTTGTCAAACCCGGCCCCCATATGTTCGGCCAGGATCAGGTCGCCATCCTCGTTATAGGTCCAGCCATGATAACGGCAGACGATATTGCCGATCGTCGTTGCGCGTTCGTCAATCAGGCGGGCGCCACGATGGCGGCACACATTGTGAAAGGCGCGCAATTCCATATCATCGCCGCGCAAAATCAGGATCGAGGCCTTGCCAACCTCGATTGTAACGCAGTCACCGGGTTCGGGCAGTTCGGGGTCGACGGCCACGAAAATCCAGTGTTGGCCAAAAATAACGTCGATATCCAGATCAAGGATTTCTTCGGAATTGTAAAACGGAGCTTCCAGGCTTTTGTTCTTCTCGCGGCGGTTGACGAGAGATTGAATATCGGATGTGGAACGCATGTGCACATACCTTGGCTGCTAGAGGAATGCCTTATCCAGTGTTCCCTGATGGCTCAGTATCGATAACTTGATACTGCTTTCTCTGAAATCCATCGGGACACCGAGGTGGTATGCCTGCATAAAGCTGACGCGGATGTTCCGTTTCGGCTTTGCTCGGCGCTATATTGAGCCGTTGGCTGGCATCTTTGCGGGATGCCAGGAAGGCAGATCTCTTTCATATACAGCGGAAGCGTTTTCAGACCCGAACTGACTAAAAACGTCGAGCGTGTCGGAACGTACGAGCGCATATAGCCAAGCCCTGCACCGCGCAGCACGCGAAACAGAACCGCATTTGAGATAAAATTCAAATACAGATGATAAGCCCTGCTTGCCAAGCAGACCGCATCAACGGCTGTTAATCGCACCCAAAGTCTCCCTCTGTATAGCGGCAGGTTTCCTGCTCTTGCTCCGCTGTAGATTTTAACAGCGATGAGAAAATCTATTGCGGATTGAATGGCGTTAGGCAGAAATCTTAAGTCAAAAGACCAGTAGAAATGCGACGATGCTATTGAAACGGCGCAAATTGGCGCTCAGCAACGGCTTCAGGCGTATTCTGGAGACGATATAACGAACGAATATTACCTTGAAATCAGGATGAATGCGAAAATTTTGTCTGGTTTTGCAAAACATTATTCAATCTTGTCGGGCATTGTTTCCTCAATGGCATGGGCTGGTTTGGGGCCTGGTTTGTATGTTGTGGTCCGGTGTTTTGATGTCCAGTGTCGGGAGCCATTTATCTCGATATTATCATGTCATCTGTGACACCCTAAGGCGGAGCGCGATCCGCAGGGACAACAAGTCAATATGCCGTTCGTGGCTGATAGGGCGGGGAGATGATCGGTTTGTAACAGGATCACAATAAATCAAGCTGCAAGGCAGGCTGTTGGTTTTCCCGGATTTTGTTCTTTTGGAAGGACTTCCAGATATCTGATTTATTTTGCGATGCCGTATCCTGAAGTTTATCCATCGAGGCAGCTTCAGGGGGTGTCAGGCGATATTCGGCAATGCGGCCCTTGGCGGGAACGTCGTAATAATTGCCCTGTGCATCAATATATTGCGCTGAAATCAATCCGGCCCGAATGAATTCATTAATCACCCTCGATACATTCGCCAGAGTTGGGGATCGTACATCTTTTAAAAATGCGTCTATGGCCCGTTCCCGTGCTTGTTTAAGTTCAGCATAGGTCAATGTGCCATCGGCGTGTTTCGTTTCCAAAGTGACAAGGAACGTATCAAGCTCCTGTTGTTTTTGCCCCAGCCGTTCGTTGCGCGCCTTATGGCGCGCTGGATAGGCATGGCTACGGTCTACCGCAGCGGCCAGTTCGGCACGGCTTGCATCCACTTTTCCGTTGGCCTTGGTGTGTGCCAGGATCACCAGAACAAGGGCGCTGGCAAACCGGGGGCGGGTGCTGCGCTGGGCGGCGGCCTGAAGGCGGTCCAGAAACGGGTTTTGCATGTGCATTCCTCCAAAATTCCCTTGGGAATCTTAGAGTCGTGACATTTTCAATGCAAGACAAATCGTGAACATTTGGGGTGTCACAAATGACAGCACGGGGTTTCATGTGCCTGGGTCCCTGGCGAAATGGATCAAATGATCGGTGTAAGCAGTCCGGAATATAAAAAAGGCGCGGGGTAGGGCAGGGAACGGAAGGGAACGGAAGGATTAATCGGTGACGATGGCTAACCCGCTATCGCTGATCAGCTCGGGCGCGCATTGGGCATCGGTGCAAATCATGTCAAACTGCTCAAGTTTGGCAAACAGCATGGGTTTGATCACATTAAACTTGGTTGAATCAACAACCAGCACTTTACGGGCCGCCGTTTCAAGAACCGCCTTTTTAATATCAACCTCGTGGGGGTTGGAGCAACTGACCCCGCGATTGGTATTCACCCCACCGGCTGACATAAAGGCCGTATTGATGTTCAGGTTTAAAATGGCTTCGACACTGTGACTATCGGCAAAGGATGCGGAAGACGCATGATACATGCCGCCTAGCATAATCACCCGCAAACCGGGCTTTTTGCACAGAATTTCCGCAACATTAATCGAATAACAGATGGCGGTAATATCCTGGTTTTCGGGCAGCGCACTTGCAAGATAGGGGATAGTTGTACCGCAATCAAGAAACAGCGTATCACCCGCCTTCACATGCCGGGCTGCAACCAAACCGGCGGCACGTTTAAGGTCGGTATGGGCACCGCGTTCGCGATCGAGAATATAACCAAGACCGCCGGCAACAGGGGATTTCAGGGTAATATAGCCCCCCATATAGGTGAAAAGACCCTCATGCGCGGCGACATCCCGGCGGACTGTCATTTCCGAAACGCCCAGCAGATCAGCCGCGTCTTTTAAGCGTATGACATTGCTGACCTCAAGATTTCGGGTCAGAATTTCAATCCGGTCCTGCGACTTGCTAGACATCCAGACTCCATCCTTGGCCGTCATATTGGCGGGGTGCCAATTTTGTACCGATTTGATGCGCGGTGATAGCGCAGAAAATGAGACTGCTCACAATCATCGCAATTAATCCGTTTGACGGGTGCGGTCAATTGCGACTTTTGCGCGTATAATTTGGGTGTGGTCTGCCAAAACCTGATTTTGGCTTGACCAGATGGTAGCCCGATGACAGGATCATATCAACAAATGTTATAAACTTAACAAAATGACGTTAACCCGGTTTTCGTCATTAAGGGAAATGCTCCATGATGAATGATCAGCGTCCGATCGCCCCTGGCGATCTTGCTTCTTATATTGATCACACCTTGCTGGCGGCTGACGCCACCCCTGATCAGATTGTTTCCCTGTGTGCCGAGGCACGCGAACATTCCTTTAAGGCTGTTTGCGTTAACCCGATTTTCATTCCCCTTGTTGTGCGCGAACTCGGTGATTCCGGCGTTCTGGCGTGTTCGGTTGTCTGTTTCCCGTTTGGGGCGGACCCGGTTGCCGCCAAGGTTGCTGAAACCCGCTGGGTTGTTGAACAGGGTGCCCGCGAAGTTGACATGGTTGTTGCACTGGGCCTGCTGAAAAGCGGTGATACCGATGCCGTCCGTGCCGACATTGCTGCTGTTAAGGAAGCCTGCGGCGATGCCGTTTTGAAAGTCATCATTGAAACCGCGCTGTTGACGGATGAACAAAAAGTGCTGGCCTGTGAGCTTTCCAAGCAGGCCGGGGCTGATTTTGTCAAAACATCGACCGGGTTTGCCGGTGGCGGGGCGACAGCCGAAGATATTGCCCTGATGCGCAAAACGGTTGGCCCGGATATGGGTGTTAAGGCATCGGGCGGTGTGCGGACAACGGAAGACGCATTTAAAATGATTGCAGCCGGGGCGTCACGTATCGGGGCCAGTGCCAGCATTCGTATTATTGGTCAGTAAGATGGGGGCTGGTTGGGCCAGGTGCCTGCCGGAAAATTATTTTCCCGTCTTTTGTCAAGGAACGCGTGAAAAGCTGTTGCTTTCATGCCAATAAGACGCAGAAAACTGCCAGCCATAAAAATTAGTCCAACTTGGAGGTAACAATGAACAAGCTTTTATCATCGCTTGTCGTCGCAGGCTCCCTGCTTGCAGGGGCGGCTCATGCCGACGAAGCGGTTAAAACGCCGGATATTATCCAGAAATTCACATCCGAAGCGACCGGCAAGGAATATTCCATTGCCACCGTCGTCAAGGTTGACGGCATTGCCTGGTTTGACCGTATGCGCGAAGGTGTCAAGCAGTTTGGCAAAGATACCGGCCATGATACCTGGATGGTCGGGCCGAGTGCCGCAGACGCCGCCGCCCAGGTGCAGCTGGTTGAAAACCTGATCGCCCAGGGTGTTGATGCCATTAACATCGTGCCGTTCTCGGTTGAAGCGGTTGAGCCGGTTCTGAAAAAGGCCCGTGATCGTGGTATCGTTGTGATCGCGCACGAAGCCTCGAACCTGAAAAATGCCGATTACATCCTCGAAGCCTTTGACAACAAGGCTTATGGCGCGAACCTGATGCAGGTTCTTGGTAAGGCAATGGGCGGCAAGGGCAAATATGTTGCTACCGTTGGCAGCCTGACCTCCAAGTCCCAGAACGAATGGATTGACGGTGCGATTGCGTACCAGAAAGAACATTTCCCGGAAATGGAAATGGTCACCAAACGTCTGGAAACCTATGACGACGCCAATACCGATTACACCAAGCTGAAAGAAACCCTGACCACTTACCCGGACCTGACGGGTATTGTGGGCGGTCCGATGCCGACGTCGGCAGGGGCTGGTCGTTTGATCGCGGAACGTGGCCTGCAGGGCAAGCTGCATTTTGCCGGTACCGGTCTGGTTTCGGTTGCGGGTGAATATCTGGCCAAAGGCGACATTGATTACATCCAGTTCTGGGACCCGGCTGTTGCAGGTTATGCCATGAACATGCTGGCCGTGATGGCGCTGGACGGCAAAGGCGACCAGATCAAAGCTGGTCTTGACCTTGGCCTGCCGGGTTATACCGATCTCAGCACCCCGAAAGGCAGCAATGTCAACCTGGTTTATGGCCAGGGTTGGGTCGGTGTGACCAAGGAAAACATGGACAAGTATAACTTCTGATTTCATCAGGTGATGAAGGCGTCCGTTCCGGGCGCCTTCATTTTATTTTGAAATCAGGCCCTTTGTTTCACGTTGACGGGCTTGTCATGTCTGAAAACTTTATTGAATTGCGAAACGTCCGCAAGGAATTTGCCGGCGTTGTTGCCCTGAACGATCTATCTTTGACGATCCGAAAAGGCGAGATCCATTGCCTTGCCGGGGAAAACGGTTCGGGTAAATCCACCCTGATCAAGGTAATGTCCGGTGTTTATCAGCCAGATGCTGGCGAGGTTCATATCGATGGCAACAAGGTGGGGAACCTGTCGCCAATGGCCTCGATCGAGCATGGGGTACAGGTTATCTATCAGGACTTTTCCCTGTTTGGAAACCTGACCGTTGCCGAAAACCTTGCCATGAATGTGCAGCTTCGCGAACAGCGCCAGGTGTTGAACTGGCACAGGGTCCGCGAAATTGCCAAAGAGGCCGTCAATCGCCTTGGGGTTGATCTTGACCTTGACAAGGATGTTGAACAGCTTCCGACGGCGGGCAAGCAGCTTGTTGCGATTGCCCGTGCGCTGATGTCGGATGCCCGTCTGATCATTATGGACGAGCCGACAACCGCCCTGACCGGCAAGGAAATTGAAACGCTTTTTCGCATCGTCAAGGATATCCAGTCGCGCGGGATTGCCATTTTGTTTGTCAGTCACAAAATGCGCGAAATGCTGGAAATCAGCGAACATATCACGGTCATCCGCAACGGTCAGAAGGTGGCTGATGGGCCGACCAGTGACTTTGACGAAGCCCTGATTACCCGTCACATGACCGGATCGGATATTATTTCCGAACCCTATATTTGGGATCGCGAAAAATACGGTGTCATGCCGCCGCGCGTGGAAACCAAAGACCTGTCATCGGGGAGTGACCTGGACAAAATTAATTTGTCGATCAAACCCGGTGAAATTGTCGGTGTGTCGGGGCTTTTGGGCTCTGGTCGTACCGAACTGGCCCTGGCCCTGTTTGGCATGATGCCGGGTTATTCCGGCACCATTTCGATCAATGGGCAGGAAACGACACTTGATACTCCGCAGGATGCCATTAAGGCCGGTGTGGCCTATGTGCCCGAAGATCGGCTGAGCGAAGGGCTGTTTCTGACCCAGGGTATTGATCGCAATATGCTGTCAACCAGCTATGAAAAGCTGGCACCGGGCCTGTTGATTGACCAGAAGAAAGCCGAAGAATGGGTTGAAAACATGATCCGCGATATGCAGATCGCAACCCCGACCGGCAAAAAACTGGTCAAGGAACTGTCGGGCGGTAACCAGCAACGTGTTGTGATTGCCCGCTGGCTTCTGACCAATGCCAAATTCCTGATCCTGAATGGTCCGACCGTTGGGGTGGATGTGGGCTCAAAGGCCGAAATTCACCGCATCATTCGCGAACTGGCCCAAAAGGAAGGGCTGGCCGTGTTGATGATTTCCGATGACGTGCCGGAACTGGTCCATAATTGTAACCGTATTGTCCTGATGCATCGTGGGGCCTTTGTCGAGGAAATGGCATCTGTCGATACCTCCGAAGACCAGATCAGTGACAAGCTCAAGAACTTAACGTAAGGAAAAACTCGATGGCCTGGTTTCAAAAATCAGAGGTGGTCATCGCGGGCATTCTTGTGCTTGCCATGATCCTGATCGGGCTGGTCAACCCTGCCTTCTGGAGCCTGGACAATATGTTCAGTCTTCTGCGCAGCAACGTGATCATTGGCATTATGGCGCTGGGCGTCCTGCTGGTGATGATTTCGGGCGGGATTGACGTGTCTTTCCCGGCTTTTGCCGTTGCCGCGATGTATTTGACCATCAAGGGCATGCTGTATTTCAACTATGATGGCGTGATTCTGCCTTTTGTTGCCGCAGCAACGATGGGCGCGCTGTTTGGCTGCCTGAATGCGTTTTTTGTTTATAAATTCCGCATGATCCCGCTGATCGTGACATTGGGCACGGGCAGCATGGTGCGCGGTTTTCTGCTGGGTGTTGTCGGCACCAGCATGATCAATATTAACAAAATGCCCGATGCCCTGATCGATTTTGGCAAGTCCGATATCATCAATATGGTCAAACCCGATGGCACGACCTATGGCCTGACGGCGATGATCGTTGTCTATTTCGGGCTGGCAATCGCCCTGCATCTGGTTTTGCGCTATACCATGATTGGCCGTGGGGTTTATGCCCTGGGCGGTGATGCGGAAGCCGCAAGCCGTGTTGGTTTCAACATTCGCAAAATCACCTTCTTTATTTATTGCGTGGCTGGTGCTTTGGCCGGTTTTGCCGGGCTGTTGCATAGCGGCATGATCTGGCTTGCCAACCCGCGCGATTTTGTCGGCGTGGAGCTTGACGTGATCGCGGCTGTGGTTCTGGGTGGTGCGTCCATCTTTGGCGGGCGCGGGTCTGTTTTGGGCACCATGCTGGGCGTATTCATGCTGGTAATGGTGAAAAACAGCCTGATCATCATGAAAATCGACACGACATGGCAGCGGGTTGTTGTCGGTGTCATTATTGTTATCGCCACGGCCATTACGGCATGGCGCGACCGCCGTGCGAATGCGTGAGGAGGCCGACATGAAACGTACAATGGACTTCCGCAACCTCCTGAACAAAGACAATAATATCGTTCAGCTGATCATGATGACGATCCTGATCTTTGTTGTCATGACCGCACTTAGCCCGGACAAGTTTCTGCGCTATTACAATTTTGAATCCATCACCTATACCTTCCCCGAACTGGGCTTGCTGTCGATTGCGATGATGATCGCGATGTTGACCGGCGGTATTGACCTGTCGGTGATTGGCATTGCCAACCTGTCGGGCATTTTTGCCGGGGTGATGTTCAAGAAATTCGCCACCGATGCCGGTGTTGCCGATACCGGTTTTGGTATTGTGCTGATGGGTGGGGCAATTGCCCTTGGCACCGGCCTTGTGGCCGGGGCGTTAAACGGGCTTTTGATTACCAAGTTAAAGATCACGCCCATTCTGGCAACGCTGGGCACCGGGCAAATCTTTACCGGGATCGCGATTGTCATGACGGGCGGACCGGCGATTGTGGGCTTCCCCAATGCCTGGGCCTTTATCGGCAATGGTAAAATCCTGGGCCTGGCCACACCGTTTGTGCTGTTTATCGTTCTGGCCTGCCTGGTGGCCTTCATGCTGCGCCGCACGACCTTTGGCATCAATCTGATGCTGATCGGGACCAACCCGAAGGCCGCGCTTTTTGCCGGTCTCAAGCGTGAAAAGATGGTGCTTCTCAGCTATATGCTGACCGGTGTGATGGCATCGATTGCCGGCATCATCCTTTCGGGGCGGACCAATGCGGCCAAGTCGGATTACGGGACGTCCTATCTTTTGCAGGCGGTTTTGATTGCGGTTCTGGGGGGCACGAACCCGGCAGGGGGCCGTGGCACGGTGTTGGGTGTGTCGATTGCGGTTGCAGCCCTTATGCTGCTGTCCAGCGGTTTCCAGATTCTGCGGTTTTCCAACCATCTGATCGATTTTATCTGGGGCGTTTTCCTGTTGCTGGTGATCGCGCTGAACGCCTATAAAAATCGCACACGTTAAACGAGGTGACCCCATGACTTCGCCGACCAAGGTTAACCTTCGCAAGGCCTATTTTGGCGAGGCCGAACATGTCATTGCATCACATGATGGCATGTCGGCCAGCCTGTTTCGCTATGAAACCGGGATCGAAGCGGTCCGCCTGAAAAACGAACGCGGCCATCTGGTCATCCTGCCTTATATGGGGCAGATGATTTGGGATGCGGTGTTTGACGGTGTTGATCTGACCATGGACAACATGTTCAGCATGCCGCGCCCGGCTGATGTTATTGTTGGCACCTATGGCTGTTTTGCTTTCCATTCGGGTTTGTTGACCAACGGGTGCCCGGGGCCGACGGATAGCCATCCGTTGCATGGTGAAATGCCCTGCGCCCCGATGGACAGTGCTGCCATTGAATTTGGCAGCGATGATGACGGGGCCTTTATGGCCATTACCGGCACGCGGGAATATGTGATGGGTTTTGGCGCCCATTATATTGCCCGTCCGCGTGTGGTTCTGCGCCCGGATGCCACGGTTTTTGATATTCAGATGAATGTTGAAAACCTGTCGGGGGCGGCGATGGATTTGATGTATATGTGCCACGTCAATTTCGCGTTCTGCGAAGGTGGACATATCATTCAGCCTGCCGGTTTCACCCCGGAAGACACCATTGTTCGAACCGAAGTCCCGGCCCATGTGCCGCGCAACCCGGATTATGATGCCTTCCTTAAAACCCTGGCGGAAAATCCGGCGGCCATGGAAACCATGAGCGAGCCACACCGTTATGACCCGGAACAGGTGTTTTACATTCGCAATGGCAAAAGCGATGCGGATGGCAATACCGCCTATATGATGCGCCGGGTTGAGGGCGATGCCTTCCATATTGCCTATAATACCAACGATTTCCCCAAAACGGTACGCTGGGTTATGGCAAACCAGGACCAGAAGGTCTGTGCCTTTGCCCTGCCATCCACCTGCGAGCCTGAAGGCTTTAACGCCGAAAAGGCCAAGGGACATGTGATTTCCCTGAAATCTGGCGAGAAGCGCCATTTTTCGGTGCGATTGGGCTATATGACGCGGGCCGAAAGTGACACGGCAGAACAGGCGATCCGTTCGCTGTAAATCAGGAGAATGAAACATGGCAGGCAAAATTGCCATTGTCGGAAGCAATATGGTCGATCTGATTACCTATACGGATCGGATGCCATTGCCCGGCGAAACCATCGAAGCGCCGCGTTTTGAAATGGGCTGCGGCGGCAAGGGGGCCAACCAGGCCATTGCAGCCGCGCGCCTGGGGGCCGATGTGATGATGGTCACCAAGGTCGGTGATGATATTTTCGCTGATAACACCATTCGTAATTTTGAAACCTCGGGCATTGATACCCGCTTTGTCGAACGTGTGCCGGGCACATCAAGCGGTGTTGCGCCGATTTTTGTCGAACCTTCTGGCGAAAACTGCATTCTGATCGTCAAGGGTGCCAATGCGCAGCTTTCGCCCGCTGATGTGGACCGTGCCGCCGATGCGCTGAAAGAATGCGACCTGATTTTGATGCAGCTTGAAGTGCCCTTGGAAACGGTTTACCACACCGTCGCCTTTGGGGCCGAACATGGCATTGAAACGCTTGTGAACCCGGCACCTGCTCCGACGGATTTGGATAGCACCAAGCTTGAAAAAGCAACCTTCCTGGTCCCGAACCAGACGGAACTTGCCACCATTTCGGGCATGCCGGTTAATTCGCTGGAGGATGCCGAAACTGCTGCGCGCAGCCTGATTGCACGCGGTGTTAAAACCGTGATCGTGACATTGGGCGGTGATGGCGCGCTGTTGATTGATGGCAATGAACCAGCTGTTCACATCGACCCGGTGTCGGTCAAGCCAGTGGATACGACCGGGGCAGGCGATGCCTTTATTGGCAGCTTTGCGCGTTATTACGTCGAAAACCGCGATGTAAAGGCCGCGCTTGATATGGCCGTGCGTTATGCGGCCGACAGCATCACCCGGACCGGCACGCAAAAGTCTTATGCCAGCGTCGACGAATTTGAGAAATTCTGCAAATCGCTTTGATGTCGCGGTGAAAATATCGACCGAAAAGCCGGGCGTTTTAAAATGCGCCCGGCTTTTTTATGGCATTTTTCGGTGATGCTGCGCCGTTTTAGACGGGTAAGCGCGAGACGACGTCGATCACCGGTCGTAAATGCTGCGTGATGATTTTGATGGCACTTTCTTCATCGAAATTTTCCAGTGCCACGATCAGATCATGATGTTCCTGATCAATAATTTCCGCACGGTCAGGTTGCACACGCATCGCCGCGATGGCGACCCGTTGCTGGCGCACTTGCAATGATCCATACAGTTCCACCAGAACGGCATTATTGATCGTCGCGACGATCTGGCGATGAAATTCCTGGTCATATTCGGCGCGTTGGACGAAATCCTGGCTTTTGCTGGTTTCGCACATTTTTGCATAAAGTTCGCGCAGAATGGCCGGGATCGGGCGCCGTTCCTGGCAGATACGCTGCATGGCATGGGTTTCAATCAGGCGGCGGCTTTCATACACTTCAACAAGTTCCTGTGCCGTAATTTGCCGTACGACCGCACCGCGCCGCGGGGTCATGCTGATATAATGATCGCCCTGCAAGCGATGAAGGGCTTCGCGGACGGGTGTACGCGAAACACCAACCGCCTCGGAGACTATTTTTTCTTCGATGAAGTCTCCGCCGCGCCATTCGCCATTTAGAATTTTTCCCCGAACATAGTCATAGACAAGTTCTTTGGCCGGCCTTTTGGGGCCGTCTTCGGTGTTTTTTGTCTTCTTCGCCGTTTGCGTCATAGGTCCTCGTTCGGGTTGTCTTTTTATTTCAAACCAGAATTACACCAGGCAGGCGGGGTAGACAACGAAATATTTTTTATGTACATGTGATGTATACACGGTGAATAACGTTTGTCGAAAGGACGAAAAATGCGTGTCGCGATATGTCAGTTGAACTCTCAGGACGATAAAGAACAAAACCTTGCGACGGCGGAAAAGCTGGTACGCGAGGCTGCGGCAGACCGGGCGGATTTGATCGCTTTGCCTGAATATACCGACTATCAAGGCCCGAAAGACGGGGCCCTTGCTGCGGCAGAGCCTGAAAACGGGCCAACGGTCCAACGGTTTTCCGCCCTTGCCGAAGAACTTGGGGTGAATATTCTTTTGGGGTCTATCCGTATCCAAACCGGCGATGCAGCACGTTGTAACAACCGCAGTTTTCTATTTGACCGTGGCGGCAAGGTTTCCGCGCAATATAACAAACTGCATCTTTATGATGTCGATTTGCCCGGACGCATTACCTATCGTGAATCTGACACGGTTGCGCCCGGTGATGACGTTGTGATGGGGGAGGTTGACGGCCACAAGGCGGGCCTTTCGATTTGTTATGATGTGCGCTTTCCCGAGCTTTTCCGTTTGCAGGCCTTAAAAGGCGCTGAAATCCTGTTCGTTCCGGCGGCATTTGCCCTTTATACCGGGCGCGATCATTGGGACGTTTTGCTGCGTGCGCGCGCAATCGAAAACCAGTGTTTTGTTATTGCACCGGGCCAGTTCGGGCCTTATCCGCCGGCCGGGGCCTGTAATGGCCGTAGCATCATTATCGACCCTTGGGGCAATGTTTTGACCCGCATGGCGGATCGCGTTGGCTATGCCATCGCCGACCTTGATTTTTCAATGCAAACCAAAACCCGCGAAGAATTGCCGTCTCTCGGTAACCGTCGTGCTGACATGTACGATCTGAAAATCGCGTAATCCCCATAGGCGTTGCACATGCCGCGCCTTTACGCCGTCAGGTCCCCTTACGCCACCCATTGCGCCACCCATTGAATAAAAGGTCTATGTTATGGCTGCTTCCAAATACGGTTTCTGGATGTCCTCGCCCAGTTTTGCCTCTGCTGAAATGGCACGGCTGGCCGGATATGAATTTATCATTCTTGATATCGAACATGGTTCGTTCGATTTGCAGGACCTCGAACGTCTTATTCCGTTCCTGAAAGCCCTGGGGTTTGAGGTTTTGGCAAAGGTTCTTGGCCCTGAACGTGGCCCCATTCAGCAAGCCCTTGATTTTGGCGCCGATGCGGTTGTGATCCCGCATATCCTAAGCAAAGCCCATGCCGAGGAAATTTGCGCCTTTGCTAAATTCCCGCCGCTGGGGGATCGCAGTTTTGCCGGTGGGCGAACATCGTCTTATGCGGGCTTCAATGACAGTTGGGTAGCCGAACAGGACAGCAAAACCCGTTGTTATCCCATGATCGAAGATCACGGCGCGATTGAGGAAATCGAGGGGATTTTGTCCCTGCCAACGGTGGACGGCGTTTTTGTCGGTCCGTCCGATTTGTCGCTGCGCCGTGAACGGGGGGCTTATGCGCGCAAGCCCGGTGATTTTGATGATTTGGCAAAGGTCGCGGCTGCGGCAAAGGCCAGCGGCAAGGTCTGGGCGCTTCCGGCCTGGAGCCCTGAAGAAAAGGCGTTCGCCCATGAAAATGGCGCGGCCTATTCCGTTTTGATCATGGAGCATGGGGCGATTTTCCACGGCCTTAAGACGGCCATGAATGACATGAACGAGATAGCAGGAAAATGACAGAAATCCGCACGTCCTTTATCGGGCGTATTGATCGCGCAATGACCCGGGCGGGGCGCTGGCTGTCCTGGGTATCGGCGGCACTGATTGTTTATATGCTGGTTCATATAATGGTCGAGATTGTGCTGAGGGCGTTCTTTGACACATCGACGTTCGTGTTGGAGGAATTTGTGGGTTACGCGCTGGGGGCGATGATTTTCCTCGCCCTTGCCGCCACCCACACCGAAGACCGGCTGATCCGGGTGAATCTTTTAAAAAACATTCTGGGGCCGCGCGGTCGCGAAATTGCCGATGCCTTTGCCAATCTGGCAGCCCTGGCGGCGTGTTTGCTGCTGTTTGGCGCACTTTATAACATCTTCACCCGCAACTGGCGTTTTGGCATCACCAGTTCAAGTTTTGCCGAAACGCCCCTGTGGATTCCGCAGTCGCTTATTATCGTTGGCCTTGGGTTTTACATCCTGCGCCTGGCGGTCAATGTGCTGCTGCATGCTGAAAAATCACTAAAGGCTTAAAAAAAGCCCATGTTTCAGGTGAGGTTAAATTGGACCCGTTAACATCTGCTGCGGTTGTACTTGCCGCCATCCTGCTGGTTCTTGCATCCGGCATCTGGATTTATGTCGGCCTTATTCTGGTGGCTGCCGGATCTTTGATGTTTCTGGGGCATATGCCACTGGACCGGGTCATGAATATTTTTGGCTCGATCATTTTGCGCAGTGCCGGTTCCTGGGAACTTTCAGCCATTCCATTATTCATCTGGATTGGCGAACTGATTTTAAAAACCGACATTTCCATGCGCATTTTCCGGGGACTGGCACCCATTGTTGGTCGTTTGCCCGGTGGGTTGATCCATTCAAATGTGTTCGGGTGTACGCTGTTTTCCGCCATCTGCGGCTCCAGTGCCGCCACAACGGCAACTGTCGGCCGCATAACGATTACCGAACTTGGCAATAAAAACTATCGCGAAAGCCTGGTATTGGGGTCGCTGGCCGGGTCGGGCAGTCTGGGCCTTTTGATCCCGCCATCCATTGTGATGATTGTGTATGGTGTTCTTGCCGAAGTGCCGATTGACCGCCTGTTTGCCGCGGGCATTTTGCCGGGCATTTTCATCGCCTTTATATTTTCGGCCTATATCGGCATTCGTTGTTTGCTGTCGGGCGATCAAAACGCTGCCGGGTCGCCGCAATATTGTGAAGTTAACACCGATCATGAACCGGCGGAAAATTACACCTTATGGAACAGCCTGCAGGATTTAACGCCAATCCTGCTGATTGTCGGCATGGTTTTGGGCTCAATCTATACAGGGCTTGCCACGCCTTCCGAAGCTGCGGGGATCGGCATGATCTGTGTGCTGGTGCTGACGGCTGTCACCGGTGCACTCACATGGGATGTGTTCCAATCCTCGTTGATGAGCACCCTTCACACCAGCATCATGATTTTTACGGTCGTGATTGCCGCCTCGCTGATTTCAACCGCACTGGGATATCTGCATATTCCGTCGGAACTTGCCAATTATATTGTCGGGTCGGATATCTCGACCGGCGAGTTCATATTGCTCACCTCGGTGTTTTTCCTGTTTCTCGGCATGATCCTGGATGGGGTTTCCATCATCGTGATGACCCTGCCGATCCTGTTTTCCATTGTTCAAGGCTTGGGGATCGATCCGATCTGGTTTGGCATTTACCTCGTGATCATGGTCGAGGTCGGGCAAATTACGCCGCCAGTCGGCTTTAACCTGATGATTATCCATTCCATTTCCGGTGTGCCGATTTCGCGTATGGCGCTTTACGCCCTGCCGTTCTGCTTTTTGATGTGCATGTGCGTCGCGATTTTCTATTTCGTGCCGGAAATTGTGATGTATCTGCCCAACGCGCTTTTCAACTAATAAAAATGGAGGCTTCAAAAATGATCAAATCAATGCTGTTTGCAGCTGTTGCATTCGTCCCGCTTTGTTTGGGACAGGCACAGGCGGCGGAATATAACTGGGACCAGTCAACCGAATATGGCCCGAACTCGATCAATACCAAAACCGATGTGTTTTTTGCCGACCGGCTAAAAGAGCTTTCGGATGGTAAAATCAACATTACAATTCATTCCGGGGCTGCCCTTGGTTTCCGCGAGAAGGACCATCTTTTTGCGGTTGCTGACGGGGCCTTGCCCATTGCCACCACAGTAAGCGGCACACTGGCCGGTGTTGATCCGATCTTTTTGTTAAGCTCGCTTCCGTTTGTTGCCAAAGATTTTGATGATGTCCGCAAGCTGTGGAATATCGCCCGTCCTTATTATGAAAAAGTCTTTGAAAAATACGATCAGAAACTGATTCACGCGGGCTGGATTGACCCGTCGGGTATTTGGGCGCAACAGGAAATCAAATCCAAGTCGGATTTGAAAAACCTGCGCATTCGTACCTATGACGCAACCGGGACCCGCGTGCTGGATGCCTTGGGCGCATCCCCCCTGCAAATTTCGTGGTCCGATGTCGTGCCGCAGTTGGCAACCGGTTCCATCTCGGCGGTGTTAACGGGGGTTGATGGCGGCGCTGCTGCCAATTTCTGGGATTACACCAGCGTCTTTACCCAGATCAATTACGCCATGCCGTTGACCTTTGTTCATATGAATATGGACGTCTACAATTCCTTGCCGCCGGAATTGCAAAAGGCTGTGATGCAGGCAGGTGAAGAAGCAACCGAATGGCGTGCCGACCAGATCCGTAAAAATCAGGCCGCGAAATACGAAGAACTTCGGTCGCATGGCATGAGTGTGGTCGAGAAAATTGATCCCGCCTTTGCCAAAGTGCTTTCCGAAGCCGCCCAGCCTGTTATTGACGACTGGAAGGCAAAAACCGGCTCCCGCGCGGATGAAATCCTGGCGGAATTTTCGGCCAAATAATCGCTTAAGCAACACCCTGACACTATTCGAGCATGTATTGTCAGGGTGTTCTTGTTTGCTTGGTGATCATTTTTTACGCACATATCCCCACTGCTGAAATTTTAACACAAGTCTTTGCACCAGAAGGGCCATTCTGGCCGGGGTGAGATTGCGTCATCATTCTTTGATAATTTTGAAACCGGTCCGTTCTGCGCCATGGTGCGGTTGGGCCGTGCGTTCGACCTGATCTGGAGTTTGCCGTTTTGAGCTTTGCTTCCGCCACTGCTATGACCCGGTTTGCATTCCCGGATTTGAAAACGTTACTGGCAAAAGCAAGCCCGCTGCGGTCGGGTGATTTGCTGGCCGGCCTGGCCGCCGAAACCGACGAAGAACGGGTTGCGGCGCGTTATGCCCTGGCCGATATTCCGTTAAAGCGTTTCCTGTCCGAGGCCCTTGTGCCCTACGAACGCGATGAAGTGACCCGCCTGATTATGAACAGCCATGATTACGCGGCGTTTTTGGCGGTTTCCTCGCTCACCGTCGGCGATTTTCGCAATTGGCTGTTATCGGATGAGGCAACACCGGCGGCCCTTAAGGCGCTGGCACCGGGCCTGACCCCGGAAATGGTCGCCGCGGTAAGCAAGTTGATGCGCAATCAGGATTTGATTGCAATTGCCAAAAAATGCCGGGTCGTCACCGCATTTCGCAACACCATTGGGTTGGAAGGGCATTTGGGCGTGCGTTTGCAGCCCAATCACCCCACCGATGATCCGTCCGGGGTCGCGGCCTCCATTCTGGATGGATTAATGCACGGGGCAGGGGATGCCGTGATTGGCATTAACCCGGCAACAGATAGCCCCGATGCCATGATCGAGCTTTTGAAGCTGATTGATGATGTGCGCGAACGGCTGCAAATTCCTACCCAGTCATGTGTTTTATCCCATGTCACGACCGCGATTGAAGCAATGAACCGCAACGCGCCGGTTGATCTGGTCTTTCAGTCCATTGCCGGCACCCAGTCCGCCAATGACAGCTTCGGCATTAATCTGTCATTGCTGGCCGAGGCACAACAGGCTGCCCTGTCGCTCAAGCGCGGCACGGTGGGCAATGACGTGATGTATTTTGAAACCGGGCAGGGGGCGGCCTTGTCGGCGGATGCGCATGAAGGGCTGGATCAACAAACCGTTGAAACACGGGCCTATGCGGTTGCCCGGGCTTTTTCGCCATTGTTGGTTAATACGGTGGTGGGCTTTATCGGCCCGGAATATCTGTATGATGGCAAGCAAATTACCCGCGCCGGGCTGGAAGACCATTTTTGTGCCAAGCTGCTGGGCGTGCCGATGGGGGTGGATGTTTGTTATACCAACCATGCCGAGGCCGACCAGGATGATATGGATAATTTGCTGACCCTGCTAGGTGTTGCGGGCACCAATTTTGTGATTGGCGTGCCCGGGGCAGATGACATCATGCTGAATTATCAAAGTACCAGTTTTCACGATGCGATGTATTTGCGCTCTGCCCTTAATTTGCAGCCTGCACCGGAATTTGCCGCCTGGTTACGTAAAATGGAAATTTTCGACCAAAGCGGTCGCACCCGCCCGAAACTCGATAGCAACCTGACACAGGATTTGCTGGCATGGTCGGGGGCAGCGTAATGAGCAGGTCCGATCATTCGAATATTCCCCGCCTCGACCCCTGGTCGCGCTTGCGCGTACATACCAGTGCCCGGATCGGTCTGGGCCGGGTTGGCGATGGCCTGCCGACAAACCAGCTTTTGGAATTTCAAATGGCGCATGCGCGGGCGCGGGATTCCGTCCATATGCCGTTCGAGGGCGAAAACCTGGCCCACGATATTGCCGATTTGGGCCTGCCGGTTGTGCAGGTACATTCGCGTGCGACCAACCGGGCAGAATTTTTGCAACGCCCTGATTATGGCCGAACCCTGGATGACGACAGCAAGGCACGGTTGCTATCGCTGCATAAGAATAGGGTTACAGACGATGAAGCCGCATCTGAATGTGATGTGGTTTTCATTCTGGCCGATGGACTTTCCGCCCGTGCCGTTCATGAAAACGGCGCGGATATGCTGCGTCAATCGCGACACTTGCTAGATGACAGCTGGAAGATTGGCCCGGCGGTGATTGCCAACCAGGCGCGCGTGGCTCTGGGCGATGAAATTGCCAGCCGTCTGAAGGCAAAAATCAGCATCATTCTGATTGGTGAACGGCCAGGGCTTTCAAGTGCCGATTCATTGGGCGCCTATCTCACCTGGGCACCAAAACCCGGATGCAGCAACGCACAACGCAATTGCATCTCAAATATCCGCCCGGCAGGGTTCCCGGTGGGCGATGCCGCGCGGAAGCTGGTTTATCTGATGAACGAGGCGCGGAAAAACAGCATTTCCGGTGTGTTGCTTAAAGATAATTATTCCGCCCTCCATTTGGTCGATGCTGCATCATCGGCCCTCCCGGAATAAGGATGCCGCGACATGCAAACAGCCATGAGCTGAACGGTTTGCATCGCCGCCTGACAGGTTTGAATGTTATGTCGGCAGCGATGCTGTTTTGCGGCTTAAAATGCTTCACGATAAAGGGCAAGCGCGTCTTCTTCTGTGATTTCAACCGGATTATTGACCAGCAGGCGGCTTTGTTTCATGGCGTCGCGCGCCAGCATTGACAGGCTGTTATCTGTGACATTGACCTCACGCAGGCGTCGCGGTGCTCCGCTTTGATCCATCAGTTTTTCCATATGGGCCACAAAGGCGCTGGACCGTGCCTGCACGTCCCCCCCACCTGGGACACTCAAAACATCGGCCAATTCGG